>JAVKHP010000001.1:1765905-2065905 GCA_031459855.1 Armatimonadota bacterium | reverse complement strand
CGCCACCTCCTCCTGGCGCTGGGCCACGAGGTCACGGCCGGCGCGGGCGCTCGCCGCTGCAGCATCGGCCTGCTCCCGCTGGGCCAGCGCCGCTGCCAGGTCCTGGCGACGGATGGCCACCTGGCGCCGGGCGGCCTCGGCCAGCGCCAGCGCCGCGCGGGCCTGCTCGACCTGCTGCGCCGCCGCCGCTTCCTGCGCGGCTGCGGCGGCCTCCTGCGCCGCAAGGGCGTCGACCGCCGCCCGGGCCGCGTCCACGGCCTGGGCGGCGACTGCGCCCTCGCGGAAGAGCGCCTGCGCCCGAACCAGGTCTCGTCGGGCCTTCTCGAGGTTCGCGCGCACGGCGTCGCGCGCGGCACGGGCCGCCTGGCGCGCGGCCTCGGCCGCCGCCACGGCAGCCTGTGCCTGTGCGACCTGCTGACGCGCCTGGTCTTCCTGGAGCCGCAATGCCTCGCGGGCCTGGCCCACCCGGGCGGCTGCGGCCTGCACGGCAGCCTCGGCCTGGGCCAGCGCGGCCGCGGTCTGCGTACGCTGGGCGCGCAGCGCCGCCTGCGCCTGCGCGAGCCGCGTGCGCGCCGCGGCCACGCCGGCATCCGCTTGCGCTACCTGGGCGTCCAGCTCGGCCGCATCGAGGCGGACCAGCACCTGCCCGGCGCGGACGGCGTCCCCGGCGTCGACGGTGACGTCGCGTACGCGGCCGGCGATCCTGGCCGCGATCTGCACCTGCGTGGCCTCGATCGTGCCCGAGCCCTCGACGTACGGCGCGTTCGCCGCGCGCCGGTCCGCCACTGCGCGGCTCGCGGCGTAGACGGCCAGCGCCGCCGCCAGCGCCACGAGCACGATCGGCAGGTGCCCTCGCCGGGCCCCGGCCACGCCGTCCCTCCTACTCGACCGGGCCGCCGACGGCGCGTTCGAGCTGCGCCCGCGCCACGTTGACGTTGAACAGCGCCTGCACGCGGTTGGCCTCGGCCTGCGCGAGCGCCGCCTGCGCGGTGATGACCTCCAGGTTGGTGGACACGCCGGCTGCGAAGCGCACGTTCGCGATGCGCAGCCCTTCCATGGCTTGCTGCACGGTAGCTTCCGCGGCCGCCACCTCCTCCGCGGCCGACGCCAGAGTCAGGAGCGCACGGCGTACGTCCAGCTCGATGGTCTGGCGCAGCTGGACCTCGGCGGCCCGCAGCTGCGCCACGCGCGCCTCGGCCTCGCGGATGCGGTGTGCAGTCAGGCCGCCGTCGAACAGGGGCACGGTGGCGGCCAGCGTCAGGCTCCACCCGAACGCCGCCGACGTCCCCAGGCCCGCGGCGGTCGTGTTGCCCCAGGTGGGCCCGCCGGTCAGCACCAGGGCCGGGCGCGCCCCGGCCCGGGCCACCTCGATCGCGGCGGCAGCCGCCGCGATCCGCGCCCGGTGCTCGGCCAGTTCGGGGCGCGCGTCCAGGGCGCGGCGCACCAGCGCCTCCGCCGCGGTACGCACCGGCACGACGGTCATGGTCTCACGCGGCTGCAGCAGGGTGTCCAGCGGCTGGCCCACGAGCGCGGCCAGAGCGTGCTGCGCCAGGGCCAGGGCGTTGCGCGCGCGGATGACGCCCTGTCGGGCGTTGGCGGCGTTCACCTCGGCGGACACCTCGTCGAAGCGCGGCGAGGTCCCGGCCGCGACGCGCGCCCGCGCCACCCGGAGGTTCTCCTCGGCTGCGGCCAGCGCGCGCTGCGCCACCTCGACCCCGGCCTGGGCCAGGAGCATCTGGTAGTAGGCCTGCTTGGCCTCCAGGATCAGCTGCTGCTTGGCGCGTTCCAGCGCCGCCTCGGCGCCCTGGACGTTGGCGCGGGCCAGTGTTACGGCCGCCTCGATGCGCCCGCCGGTGTGGAGCGGGTACTGCACGGTGAGCGCCGTGGTGTAGAGGTCGGCGGTGGGTGGCGGCAACGGGATGGTGATGGGCGTGGGCACGCCGGGAATGGTGCCGCCCGGGATGACGATGGCACCGCCTTCCCGCTCGTTGAGCCGCGTGTACGACCCGGTCAGCACCAGGGTGCCGTTGCGGGCGGCTTCGGCCTGCGCCAGCTGCGCCCGGGCGACTGCGACCTCGAACGCAGCGACGCGCAGCGCCGGGCTGTGCTGCGCGGCCAGCGTCAGCACCTCGGCCAGCGTGATCGGCCGGGCGGCCTGGGCGGACGCCGGCGGCGCGGGGACCAGCGCGGCAGCCACACCCACAGCGAGGCCGAGCAGCACGGGGCGCTGCGCGGCCACACGGACGTTCATCGCGACGACCTCCTCCCAGACAGCGCGCGGCCGGCTGGCGCCGGTCGCGCAGGATCGGCGAACACCCGGCGACGGCGCAGCGGGGCAGACGCGCTCACGACGCCGTCTGGGGACGGCGGACGAAGCCCACAGGATCGTGTGCAGCGCGCCGCGGGGCCTGACGGCTCCCGCGCCCCGCCACGCCTGCGCGGCTCCGGTCTCAGCGCCAGCGCGCCAGCCCCGGATCGTGGGCGAGCATCCAGGCCTCGTTGAACCGCCAGGGTGACAGCGCCTCCGGCCGCACCACGACCCGGGTGCTGGTCCAGACGACCTCTTCCCGCGGGTGCGGCCTGCCGTCGGGCAGGTGGCGCCATTTGAGATCCTCGATGAGGAACCAGACGAAGTGCAGGTAGGACGACGCCACCACCTCGCACACGTCCATCACCCCTGCATCGAACACGCCCACCGGCGACTCGCCGTAGGGATCGGTGCGGTCCAGCAGCAGCACGTAGGGGTTGCCCGCGCCGTCGTTGCCCACCTCCACGAACTCCTGCGCCCACCCCAACGGGCCCCAGTAGGCCCGCGCCTGCCGGGTGGCGAACACCAGGTCCAGCGCCGACTGCACCGGTGGCACGCCGTGGAGGGGGTCGGTGATCAGAAAGCCGCCGTTGAAGGCGAGCAGCACCATCCGCATCGAGCGCGGCAGTCGCACGCTCAACTCGCGCTCGGCCCGGCGGATGTCGCGCTCCGCGGCCGGCGGGTTCAGGCGCACGACGCCGGGGCCAAAGTAGCCCAACGCCGCCCAGATGTCGTCGAGGGTCACTGCCGCTCCTCTGCGCCATGGGTGCCCGCGGTCTCGAGGTAGGCACGGATCCACCGGCTTGGCCGCACGATCGCCTCGCCCGTGGCTCCCGCTCCGGCATAGGTGACGAGCGCGACGTAGCGCTCCACCAGCTTCTCCGCGGGCTGCTCCGCTTCTACTAATACCCCGATGCCGGCGACTTCAGCCCGGCACTCGCGCATGAGGTCGTACACGCCTCGAGCGGTGCCGCCGCCCCGGAGGAAGTCGTCGATGAAGAGCACCCGGGCGCCGGGCGGCACGGCGCGCAGCGGCAGCGTCATGGACTGCACGAGGCGCGAGGAGCCGGAGACGTAGTTCACGCTGACGGACGGTCCCTCGGTCACCCGGCCGTCGCGCCGCGCGGTGACCAGGGGCACGTTGAACGCACGCGCGGTCATCAGCGCCAGCGGAATGCCCTTGACCTCCATGGTCAGGACCACGTCGGGCCTGGTCGCCTCGAACAGGGTGGCGAACACCTCGCCCAGGTCGGCCACGAGCCACGGCAGCGCCAGCAGGTCGCTGGTGAGGAGGAACCCACCGGGCAGCACGCGGCCGGGTTCCCGCAGGCGCGCGCACAGCTCGTCCACCAGCGCGCCGATCTGCGCGGGCGTTCGGGTCGGGCTGTAGCGCACGCCGCCCGCTGCCCCGGGCAGGGTCTCCACCCGCCCCAACCCGAAGCGCTCGCAGACGCCCCGCAGGAACCCCAGGTCCTCGCTGATGGTCGAGCGGGCGGCGCCCAGCAGGTCCGCGAAGGTGGACAGCGGGATCAGCCGGTGGGGTGCGCGCAGCAGCGTGTGCGCGATGACGACCATGCGCTCGCCGCGGCGCAGCCGGCCGCCGGGCCGCTGCGCCTGGCTGGCCTGCGGCGTCGAGGCGGGAGCGCCCCACGGCTCCCCGGCTGCCGGGGCACCGGGCGCCCTGCGACGGCCCGGTCCGCGGTGCTGGCGCCCGGTCGTCACGTCAGGGCTCCACCGGTCGACCGCCTTCCAGGACGGCCCGCACCACGGCTAGGTTCTCGGGGCGCTCGGCGTCCACGTCGAGGGCGAGCGACGGGTCGTCGACGATCACGGCCCGCGCGCGCAGGCCGGTGACCTCCCGGGCGCGAGCCTCCATCTCGGCAATGGACAACGCGCCCGAGGCGAACCGCAAGACCGTCCCCCATCCGAATAGCTGGGCGAGCAGCCATGGCTTCTTGCGCGCGGCCATCACCCGCTCGACGAAGCCGCGGATCCGCTCCAGGGCCGATGGGTCGAACAGCAGCACGCTCCCCCCCGTGAAGACGCCGTCGGCGACGCGCACGTAGGTCTTGCGCGCCCCGGGGTAGCGGCGCGCGACCGCCGCCTGGGGCACGATGGGGTAGAACAGGCTGTAGTCACCCTCGCAGCGCGCGAGAAACCCAGCGAGCGCCTCGGCGGTGAGCAGGGGCAGGTCGGCGGCGATGGCCAGCACAGCCGGGGCATCGGGCAGCGCCCGCAGCGCCGCGGCGACGTTGTCCATCATGCCCCCATCCCCGGCCACGACCTCGACACCGGTGCCCAGCAGGGCGCGCAGCGCCGGCGCGGGGCCGACGACCACGACGCGCTCGATGGCGCTGCAGCCGCGCGCTGCGGCCACCACCCGCTCCACCAGCGTCATCCCACCCAGGCGCAGGAACGCCTTGTTGGGCACGCCAGGAGCGAGCCGGGGCTCCGGCGCTCCGCCGGCGAGGACGACCGCGGGCGGCACCTATCCCCCCCGGCTGTCGGCGGGGCCCGGCGACGACGGCACGCCTATCGTTCCTCCGCGAACGTCTTGGTCACGAAAACGTCCACGTCGGGGACGCTCCCGCAGTCGTCCGCCACGCGGCGGGCCGCGGCCTCGTTGGCCATCAGGCCCACCACGGTGGGACCGGTCCCGGTCATGCAGGCACCGTACGCCTCGCCCCGCAGGATCCGTTGCTTCAGCTCGGCGACGACGGGATGGCGCGCGGCGATGAACTCCTCGAACACGTTGCCCATCAGCCGCCCCACCGCCGGCACGTCGCCGCGGCGCACGGCGTCGACGAGCGCCGGGATGTCGGGGCGCCGCGTGACCTCGGCGGGCTGGAAGTGGGCGTAGGCCCATTCCGTCAGGATCGGGATGCGGGGCCGGGCCAGCACGACCCACGTGGTCGGCAGCGCCGGCAGCGGATGGACGCGTTCCCCACGCCCCCGGGCCAGGGCCGACCCTCCCTCCAGGAAGAAGGGGACGTCCGAGCCGAGCTTGGCCGCCGCCGCCCGCAACTCGCGCCCATCCAGGCGCAGCTTCCACAGCTGCGCAAGGCCCAACAGCGTCACGGCGGCATCCGCGCTGCCGCCGCCCAGGCCGGCGGCGACGGGGATCTGCTTGCGCAGGTGGATCTCCACGGGCCGGGTGATGCCGTACTGCTCCCGCAGCAGCTGCGCCGCGCGGAAGACCAGGTTCGCGGTGCCCTCGGGCACCGGCTCGCCCTCGGCGACGACGCGGATCGCATCGCCGGCCTCGCGCAGGACGACCACGTCGTAGAGCGCCACGGTGTGGAGCACGGCCTCTACTTCGTGGTACCCGTCGTCCCGCTTGTGCAAGACGTTCAGCCCCAGGTTGACCTTGGCGTAGGCGTTGAGACGGAGCTCCTTCACGCGGACTGCCTCCCCGCGGGATCCGGCGGCCCTAACTCCTTAGGTGTCGCGGCCCGCAAGTCCTCTCGCGGTTCGTTGCGCCTGGCAGGGGGTTCCCGTAAGATAGGGGCCGTGACGCAGGACCCGCAGCTGCCTCCCGCTCCGTTGCCCGACCCCGTGCGCGACGAGGGCGCGCTCGTCCCGGCGGGCGGCCTGGCGCCGCAGGCGACCGGGCGCGTCCCGCGCCGGTGGCTCCGCTGGCTGCTCTGGGGCGTGCCCGCGGTCGTCGTCATCGTCGGCGGCCTCCTGGCGGGCGCCTACCTCTACCTGGCGAGCCAGATCGCCGTACGCGAGGTGATGCCGCGGCGGCCCCGCGTGCCCGCCTTCGCGTGGCCGCTGCGCCTGGTCGACCGCGTGAACGTCCTCGTCATCGGCACCGACGTCACCCTCGACCACCGGCGTCGCGTGCTGAACGTCGCGCGCGCCGACACGCTGGCGCTGGTGACGTTCGACCCGGAGCGCGGCCGCATCGGTGTCCTCTCCATCCCACGCGACACCCGCGCCGTGATCCCCGGGCACGGGGAGACCAAGATCAACGCCGCCTACGCGTACGGCGCGGTCGGGCTGACGATCCGGACGGTGGAGCAGTTGCTGGGCGTGCGCGTGCCCTACTACGTCAAGCTGGGGCCGGAGTCGTTCGCCAAGATCGTCGACGCTCTGGGCGGCGTCGAGGTCGACGTCGAGAAGGACATGCGGTACACCGACTCGTGGGCCGGCTACACCATCGACCTGCGCAAGGGCCGCCAGCGCCTGGACGGCCGGCAGGCCACCGGCTACATCCGCTTCCGGCACGACGCCCTGGGCGACATCGGGCGCGTCGAGCGCCAGCAGCGGCTGCTGCGCGCGCTGGTGGCGCACCTGCGCCAGCCGTCCACCCTGCTGGCGGCGCCCCGCCTGCTGCGCGCCATCAGCGCGCACACCGATACCAACCTGGGCCCCGCCGAGTTGCTGACCCTGGGCGTGTTCGCCCTGCGCGTGCGCGACCACCCGTTGCAGCTGCACACCCTGCCCGGCACGTTCGCGCCCCTGTACTGGGAGCCCGACCGGGCGCGGGTGCGCGCGCTCGTCGCCGACCTGTTCTACGGGGTCACGGTGGAGGAGATGGCAGCGGTCCAGGTGGAGGTCGTCAACGCCAGCGGGACTTCGGGGCTGGCCCGACAGGTGGCCGAGCGCCTGGCGGCGCTGGGCTTCGCCCAGATCCGTGTTGGCAGCGACGCCCGCGCCGCCGACGTCACCACGGTCATCGACCGGACCGGACGTCGGGGGTTCGCCCATATGATCGCCACCGCGTTGCCCCGCGCGGCGATCCGCCGCGAGCCCGCCGACCACCCTCCCTCGATCACCATCGTCCTCGCCAGGGACGCGTCCCGCGTCCTGTCCGCCACGCCGCTGCGCCGCGCCGACTAACGCCACCGACTGCGACGACCCGCGGGGGCGCGCCCGCGCCGTCATCAGGCCGCTGCACGTCCTTCCCGATGCCGTGGAATCCCGCGGCGCCCAAAACGTCAGCGGCTCCCGCGGCGAGTTAGGCCGGGTTGCTCCCGAAGGAGTACCTCCTCCCACCTCAGCCAGCGGCGAGCCGCTGACGGACCTGACGCTACCACGGGCAGTGCCAGGCGTCAATCCGAAACGGTCGTTCCCCTGCTGTGGATCGTGTGGACAGGCGCCACCGCCCCACGCACCAGCGCCGCCAGCCGCGCGATCCCCGTGCGGATCTCGTCCTCGGACGGGTAGGAGAAGTTCAGCCGCAGCGTGTTGCGCCCCGTGCCGTCGGCGAAGAACGCCTGACCCGGGACGTACATCACCCCCGCCTCCACGGCCGCTGGCAGCAGCGCACCGGCATCGAGCTCCTCGGGCAGCCGCACCCACAGGAACAGGCCGCCCTCCGGGCGCGTCCAGGTCACACCCGGCGGCATCTCCCGCGCCAGCGCCTCGAGCATGACGTCCCGCTTGCGCCCATAGAGCGCCACCGTCGCGGGCAGGCGCCGCAGCAGGTCGCCCCGGCGGAGCAACCCCGCCGCGATGGCCTGCGTCAGGGATGGACTGCACAGGTCCATCGCCTGCTTGACCGTGACGCACTGGGCCACCACGGGTTCGGGGCCGGCGATCCACCCGATGCGCAGGCCCGGCGCGAGCGTCTTGCTGAACGTCGAGAGGTAGAGGGTACGGCCCTCGTCGTCCAGCGCGGCGATGGGCGGCGGCGCGGTACCGGCAAACCGCATCTCGCGGTACGGGTTGTCCTCCACCACGAGGGCGTCGACCTCGCGGGCCAGGGCCAGGAGACGCTCGCGCCGGGCCCGGCTCCAGGTCACCCCCGAGGGGTTCTGGAAGTCGGGTACGGCGTACAGCAGTTTGATCCGGCGCCCCGCGCGCTGCAGGTGATGAAGGGTCTGTGCCAGGCGGTCGGCGTCGATGCCCTCGTCGTCCTGGGGCACCCCCACCAGGTCGGCGCCGTAGGCGCGGAACGCCTGCAGTCCGCCCAGGTACGACGGCAGTTCCACCACCACCACATCGCCGGGATCGAGGAACACCTTGCCGACGAGATCGAGCGCCTGCTGGGACGACGTGGTCACCAGCACCTGCTCGCGGCTGACCCGGAGCCCGTCCTTGGCCATCCAGGCCACCAGCTGGTCGCGCAGCGCCGGATCGCCCTCGGTGGGGCCGTACTGGAGGGCCAGAGCCGCGCTCGTGCGCAGCACCTCCTGGGTGACCTCGGCGATCTCGGCCACGGGGAACGTGGACGGGTCGGGGAACCCGCCGGCGAACGAGATCACGTCGCGCTGGCGGGAGACCTTGAGCAGCTCGCGGATGAGCGACCGCTCGGCGACGCGGGTCAAGCGGGCGAAGCGTGCCTGGTAGTCGATCACGATGCCCTCCCGGGATACTCCCCCGTGGTCTTCCTCACCGCAGGACTCCTCTCCTCTCCCGGACGTCGGCCCGTCGATCCCCCGCCATGCGTTGTTCGTCTGACAGGCAACCCGATGTCGACCGATCGGCCCACGAACCCGGGGGCCCCTGCGCGACATCGCGGGGTTCGCGATCGACCCCAGCCGATCGGCCCGCGAACCCGGGGGCCATGCCCTGACGGTCCGGCCGGCAACCTCGATGACCCCCAATCGACCCCCCACCCCACGGGCCATGCGCGTACACTCTGGCCCGTGATGCCGCGGGGCCTCACGCCGTCTCCCAGACGTCGGCCAGGCGCGCGAACTCCTCGACGGAGAGGGTCTCGCCCCGCCGCCGCGGGTCGATGCCGGCCCGGGCACACCACGCCGTCACCGCCGCCGCATCCAGGCGCCGCCCGCCGACCTGCCGCAGCGCGGCCCGCAGCATCTTGCGCCGCTTGGCGAAGGCGGCGCGTGCCACGGCCACTACCGCGGGCAGGCGCTCGGGCGGCCGCACCGGCCTGACGTGGAGGTCGAGGCGGACGACGGCCGAGCGCACCTGGGGCATGGGGTAGAAGGCCGTACGCGGCACCCGCACGACCAGCGTGGGGCGCGCGTAGAGGTGCACCAGCACCGTCAGCAACCCGTAGGCGGGCGTGCCGGGCGCGGCCAGCAGGCGGTCGGCCACCTCCTCCTGGACCATCACCACCAGGCGACGTCCTGTGCCGGTTTCCAACAGCCGCACCAGCAGCGGCGACGCGATGGCATATGGCAGGTTGGCGACGACCGCGGTCGGCGTCCACGGGAGGGCGGTCCACGGCAGGGCCATGGCGTCGCCGTGCACGACGTGCACCCGCGGCTCCCGTGCGCAGACCGCGCGCAGCACGGGCACCAGGCGCGGATCCACTTCGATGGTGATCACCCGCGCACCCGTGCGGGCCAGGGCCAGGGTCAGCGTGCCAATTCCGCCGCCGATCTCCAGGACGACGTCACGCGCGTCCAGGGCCGCTGCCGCCACGATGCGGTCGAGGATGCGCCGGCTGACCAGGAGGTGCTGCCCGCGGGCGGGCCGCAGGCGCAGGCCGAAGGCCCGCAGCACCGCGACGGCACCGGCTCGGGTGGCCAGGTCGACGTCCGGTGGCAGCGCCGGGGCGCCGGCGCTCAACGTGATGGACGGGACGCCGTCGGGGTGGACAGGATGTAGACGCGCACCGTGCGTCGGCCGAACCGGATCGCTGCCCGGGCCGTGTCGAAGCCCAGGTCGATGCGGTAGCCCTTGATGGCGCCCCCGGTGTCGCCCGCGATGGCGACGCCGTAGCCCTCGATGTAGAGCCGCGACCCCAACGGGATCACCGCTGGATCGACGGCCACGACCCCGTAGCCGGCGCGCATGCCCGTGGCGGTGACATCGTCCACCCCGGGGCCGGTCCACGGCGCGTACCCGGTGGCTTCCATGTGGAGGATCTCCCTGCCGACGAACTCGCCGCGCGAGGCGATCATGCGCCGGGTCCCGACGTGCACGATCCGGTCCTGCGGGGGCTGCACGAGCACCCTGCCCACCTCGCGCCGCTCGATGACGACGCCGTCCGCGAGGGTGACGGCCACGCGACGCAGACGTATCCCTGGACGGCCGACCTGCACGACGCGCGCCAGCCCCCGCGGCAGGTCGCTGTCTGCGCGCACCACCCGTCCCGGGGCCACCCGTTCGGTCTCCTCGACGATTCGTGTTTCGACGCGGATCACCCGGACGACCGTGTGCGCGGCCAGGGCGGCCTCGCGGGCGGGAAAGACCCGATCGCGGGGCCGTACGACCAGTCCCCCCGGGCGCTCGGCGAGGAGGTCGCCCACGGTCTCTGCCGCGCTCCACACGCGGTACCGCGCCTGCCCCACCGCGATCGTCACGGGCACCGCCCGACGCACGCGGATCGCCGCGCCCGAGGCCACCGGAGCGCCCAGAGCCGGGCTGACGCGGTCCTGGGCTCCCACCCGGACCCCGAGATCGGCGAGCACTTCCCCCACCGTACCGCGCCAGGTCAGCACGAGGCGCGGATCGGGGGTGGCAACGACGACGGCCCTCCAGGCGTCGGCAACGGCCGCCGTGGCCACGGTGGTGACGGCGGTGCAGAGCAGCCATGCCAGCCCGATGCGTCGCAGAGAAGCGCTCACGCCTCTCACCTCCCTTCGGGCTGTCGATCAGGATGGCCCCGCGCCGCCATGGCGCCGGCAGGCCGTAGGACTGCGCCGCGGTGCGTTGTGCGCCGCAGGTCCGGGTACGTGCGTGCGTCGTCGGGGTGCGGAAACTGATCAATAGTGTAGAGAACTCTTGGGGGTCGCGCAAGGGCGGCGGCGGTGACGCGCTACGCGGCCGGGTCCTCCGCCGTGGTCGCTCCGCGGCGGGCGCTCGCTTTTCGGTGACGCGCTACGCGCCCGGGTCCTCCACCAGCTCCACGAGCACGCCGTGCAGGTCGCGTGGGTGGAGGAAGGCGACCCACCAGCCATGGGCGCCGGGGCGGGGCGCAGCGTCTACCGGGCGCATCCCGGCAGCGCGCGCCCGGTCCAGGGCTGCGGCCACGTCGGGCACCGCAAAGGCCACGTGGTGCACGCCTTCCCCACGCCGTGCGAGGAATCGCGCGACCGGTCCGTCCTCGTC
Organism: Armatimonadota bacterium; assembly: GCA_031459855.1. Taxonomy (NCBI): domain Bacteria; kingdom Bacillati; phylum Candidatus Sysuimicrobiota; class Candidatus Sysuimicrobiia; order Candidatus Sysuimicrobiales; family Candidatus Humicultoraceae; genus Candidatus Fervidifonticultor; species Candidatus Fervidifonticultor primus. The sequence goes on along the minus strand of JAVKHP010000001.1, from coordinate 2,054,624 downwards.
CAGCGGCTGCAGCAGCTCCAGCAGGACCCCACCTGCCGGGACGAACAGCACCGCGACGGCGTCGCGCTCGACGCGCTCGGGGACCCCGGGCTGGAGGCCAAACGCCTCGCGATAGACCCGCGCAGCCGCCTCGAGGTCTCGGACGGCGATGCCCACGTGGTGCAGCCGCACGGCCTAGTGTGGCGTGCCGGCCTGCAGCAGCCGCTCGGCCGCCGCATAGGGATCGAGGTCGCCCGCGGCCACGCGGGCCGCCAGCTCCTCCAGCAGCGGGCCAGCGTCCTCCAGCAGGCGCGCGCGCATCCGCCCCTCGGCGATGCGCAGGATCTCGCGCCGCCAGCGGGCGCGCCGCCGGGCCTGCAGCGCACCGGTCTGTTCCAGGTGGCGGCGGTGCTCAGCCAGGGCGGCCAGCACGGCATCGACCCCCTCCCCTGTCGTGGCCACGGTGGTGAGCACCGGCGGGCGCCAGCCGCCCGCGGGCAGCAGGCGCACCGCCATCTCCAGATCGGCCACGAGCCGGCTGGCATCGGGGCGGTCGGCCTTGTTCACGACGAACAGGTCGGCGATCTCCATCACGCCCGCTTTCAGGGTCTGGATGGCGTCGCCCGTTCCCGGCACCGCCACCACGACGACCGAATCACTCGCGGAGACGACGTCCACCTCGGCCTGGCCGGTGCCGACCGTCTCCACCAGCACCGTGGCCGCGCCCCATGCGTCGAGGATCGCCACGGCATCGCTGGTCGCCGGTGCCAGCCCCCCGAGGCTGCCGCGGGTCGCCATCGAGCGCACAAACACCTCGGGGTCGGTGCTGTGATCCATCATGCGGATGCGGTCGCCGAGCAGCGCGCCGCCGGTGAACGGGCTGGTGGGGTCGATGGCGACCACACCCACCCGCTGTCCGGCCTGGCGCAACGCCCGGATCGCGGCGTTGACCAGGGTGCTCTTGCCCGACCCCGGCGGTCCGGTGATGCCCACCACGTGGGCCCGGCCCGTGTGCCGATGCAGGGCCGCCCTCGCGTCTTGCGCCGCCGCGCCGTCGTTCTCGACCAGCGAGATGAGCCGGGCGACCGCCTGGGCCGACCCGGCCAGCACGGCGGCCACGAGCTGGCGGGCCAGCGGCGCGCTCACACCACCACGGGCGGCCGGTAGGTGGAGAACACGCGCCGCAGCACGTCGCACAGCTCGCCGATGGTGGCGTAGGCCTCCACGGCCTCGAGGATGGGGGGCATGAGGTTGTCAGTGCCCCGCGCCGCCTCCTCCAGGCGGCGCAGGGCCCCCCGGACCGCGGCGGCGTCGCGGCCGGCGCGCACCTGCCGCAGCCGCGCCTGCTGGCGCGCCACCACCGCGGGGTCGACGCGCAACGTCGCGACGCGCACCGGCGACGCGCTCTGGAACCGATTGACGCCGACTACCACCTTGTCCCCCCGTTCTATGGCCTGGGCCTCGCGGAAAGCGCTCTCGGCGATCTCGCGCTGGATCACCCCCGCCTCGATCGCCCGCAGCACCCCGCCCGCGGCTTCCACCTGCCGGATCCGCTCGCGGGCCTGGCGTTCGATGGCGTCGGTGAGGTGCTCGATCACGTAGGCCCCGGCCAGGGGATCGACCGTGGCCGCCACGTCGGTCTCGTAGGCCAGGATCTGCTGTGTGCGCAGGGCCAGCAGCGCCGCCTCCTCGGTGGGAAGGCCCAGCGCCTCGTCGCGGGCATTGGTGTGCAACGACTGTGTCCCGCCCAGCACCGCGGCCAGCGCCTGCACGGTCACCCGGACCACGTTGTTCTCGGGCTGCTGGGCCGTCAGGGCTGCACCGGCGGTCTGGGTGTGGAACCGCAACATCGCCGCCCGGAGATCGGCCGGGGCGAACCGCTCGCGCACCAGGCGCGCCCACAGCCGACGCGCCGCGCGGAACTTCGCCACTTCCTCGAGCAGCGGCATCTGGGCTGCGAAGAAGAACGACAGCCGCGGGCCGATCTCGTCGGGGTCCAGCCCAGCGTCCACCGCGGCCTGGAAGTAGGTCAGCCCGTTGGCCAGCGTGAAAGCCACCTCCTGCGCGGCCGTGGCGCCAGCCTCCCGGATGTGGTAGCCGCTGATGCTGATGGGATTCCAGCGGGGCAGGAAGCGCACGCAGTAGGCACACAGGTCGGTGACCAGGCGCAGGGACGGGCCCGGGGGGTAGATGTAAGTGCCGCGGGCGACGTACTCCTTGAGGATGTCGTTCTGCGTGGTCCCGGCGATGCGGTCGGGTGGCACGCCCTGTTTGCGCGCCACGGCCACGTACATCGCCAGCAGGATCGCCGCCGTGGCGTTGATGGTCATGGAGGTCGACACCCGGTCGAGGGGAATGCCTTCCAGCAGGACCTCCATGTCGGCCAGGGAGTCGATGGCGACGCCGACCTTGCCGACCTCGGGCTCGGCCAGGGGGTGGTCGGAGTCGTAGCCCATCTGGGTGGGGAGGTCGAACGCGATCGAGAGGCCGGTCTGACCCTGGTCCAACAGGTAGTGGAAGCGGCGGTTGGATTCCTCCGCCGTGCCGTAGCCGGCGTACTGACGCATCGTCCACAGCCGACCGCGGTACATGGTGGGGTAGATGCCCCGCGTGAAGGGGAACTGGCCGGGCGCGCCCAGGTCGCGGGCGTAGTCGATGCGCGCGTCGTCGGGGCCGTACACGACGGCCAGCGGCATGCCGTCGGTCGTTGTCACCTGCCGGACCTGGTCGCTCATCGGCTCTCCCCGGCGCCCGGCCCCGTGTGCAGCACCACCAGCACCTGGGAGCCGGTCACTTCCTGGCCGGGCCGCACCCGCACCTCGGCGACCTGCCCCGAGACGGGCGCCGGTACCTCCATCTGCATCTTCATGGCTTCGACGACGACGACCGCCTGGCCCGCCGCCACCGGCTGCCCCGCGGCCAGCGGCGTGGCGACGACCAGCCCCGGCATCGGCGCACGCACCTCGACCGCCGTGGCCACCGCGGGGTCGCGTGCCCGCCGCGACGGTACCGGCAGCGCCCGCCGCACGAGCACCTCGGCCCGCGACGCGCCCACCGTCACCCGCACGCCATCGTCGTAAGGCTGAAGGCGCACATCATAGCGCCGCCCGTCGACCTCCAGCCGCCACCATTCGGAGCCCACGAGGGGTGCCAGCCGCACGTGTCGACGGGTCCCGTCCCAGGCGACGACCATGCCATCGGCGTCCTCCGTCACGGCCACCGTGTGGCGGCGCCCGCCCAGGGCGACCTCGAGGATCATCGCAGGGCCTCCAGGCGGGCCGTTGCGGCCCAGCGCTCGCCCGCACCGTCGGCGGGCAACCGCGGCGTCCGCAGGCGCCGGGAGTACCACGCGGCCGCGGCGAGCACGGCGGTCTCGTCGAGCGCGCCACCGCCGTCCCAGTGCTCGGCGAACCGCACGTCGTAGACGCCGGCGCAAAACGCCGGCTGGTCCAACGCCCACAGGTGAAAGGGAATCGTCGTGTCGACTCCCGAGATGTAGTACTCGCGCAGGGCACATCGCATGCGGGCCAGCGCCACCTCGCGGCTCGGCCCCCACGCGACGACCTTCGCGAGCAGCGGGTCGTAGTGGCGCGAGACCCGCTGGCCGACCCACAGGCCACTGTCCACCCGGATGCCGGGCCCCGCGGGCTCGGCCAGCCCGTCGATGGCGCCCAGCGATGGCAGGAACTGCGCGTGGGGGTCTTCGGCGCTGATACGGCACTCGAGCGCCGCCCCCCGCCAGGTCACGTCGGCCTGCTGGAAGTCGAGGGGCTCCCCGCCGGCCAGGCGGAGCTGCCAGGCCACCAGATCGCACCCGGTCACCGCCTCGGTCACCGGGTGCTCGACCTGGATGCGGGCGTTCACCTCGATGAAGTAGAAGCGGTCGCCCTCCAGCAGGAACTCCATGGTCCCGGCACCCCGGTACTCCAGCGCGCGCGCCACCGCCACCGCGGCCTCGCCCAGGGCCGCCCGCAGCGCCGGATCCACGCCGGGCGCCGGCGCCTCCTCGATCAGCTTCTGGTGCCGTCGCTGCACCGAGCACGCACGCTCACCCAGGTGCACGACGTGGCCCGCAGCATCGGCCAGCACCTGGACCTCCACGTGGCGCGGGGCGGTCAGCCATCGCTCGAGGTAGACCCGGGGATCGCCGAAGGCTGCCTGCGCCTCGCCGCGGGCCAGCCGCAGGGCGGCCGGCAGCGCCTCGGGCGCCGCCACGTGGTGGATGCCCTTCCCCCCGCCCCCGCCCACCGCCTTGATGAGCAGCGGGAACCCCAGCGCGGCGGCCGCGCGCACAGCCTCGTCGTCGGTCACCGGCCCGGTCCCCGGCAGTACCGGAACCCCAGCCGCCGCGGCGGCGGCGCGCGCGGCGGCCTTGTCGCCGCAGCGGGCCAGCACGGCCGACGGCGGTCCCACGAACACCAGCCCGGCGGCCTCGCACGCGGCCGCGAAGGCCGGGTTCTCGGCCAGGAACCCGTAGCCCGGGTGCACCGCGTCGGCGCCGGCACGGCGGGCGAGCTCGACGAGCAGAGACAGGTTCAGGTAGCTGTCGGCGGGGGCGTCGCCGGGCAACGGCAGGGCCGCATCGGCCATCCGCACGTGCGGCGCGTCGGCATCCACCGGCGCGTACACGGCGAGCGGCGCGATCCCCAGCTCGCGGCACGCGCGAACCACGCGCACCGCGATCTCTCCCCGGTTGGCGATCAGCAGGCGACGGATGGGCCGCATCGCGCCCCGCTCACGCGTCGTCCCGCTCCTCGTCGTCTTCGTCGTCCTCGTCGGGGGCGCGCGGGCGATCCGGCCGGTACACCAGCGAGTAGCGGGCGATCTGGAACCCGCAGGCTTCCCAGAAGCGCAGGCCGCGCAGGTTGCCGGCCACGACGCCCGACTGGATCTCGTCGGCGCCGTGCTGCTGCAGCCAGTCGATGACTGCCTGCGCCAGCTTGCGTCCCCGGCCCTCGCGGCGAAACTCGGGGTAGATGAAGAACTCGCCGATCTGCCCCACGGTGCGCGACTGGTCGGCCCAGTGCCGGGTGAGGACCGCCACCGCGAAGCCCACCTTGCGCCCGTTGTCCACGCCCCACCAGATGAACCGCCGCGTGCCCTGGTCGGCGAAGAGCACCTGCAGGTAGCGGTCCAGCCACCCTTCGGGCGGGGGCTCGCCGGTGATTTCCTCGCGGTACCGGCGCAGCCAGTCGCGGAAGCGGGGGTCGCCAGCAGCGACGGGTTCCAGCGTCATGGGCGCAAGCGCTCGCACGGGCGTCAGGTGAGGAATTCCACCTGCGCCGGGGGGACTCCTCGCCCGCGGGCCGGTGAGCCGGCAGGGCGCACCGGCCGGTGCGGCTCACAGGGGGATGTTGCCGTGCTTGCGGCGGGGCACCTGGACCCGCTTGCGGTGCAGCACCTCGAGGGCCGCGATCAGGCGGCGGCGCGTCTCGCGCGGCGGGATGACGTCGTCGACGTACCCCCGGGCGGCCGCCACGTAGGGCGTGGCGAACTGCGCGCGGTACTCGGCGACCAGCTCGCGCCGCCGCGCGTCGGGATCGTCGGCTTCGGCCAGCTCTTTGCGGAAGATGATGTCGATGGCGCCCTCGGGCCCCATCACGGCGATCTCGGCCGTGGGCCAGGCGAGGTTCAGGTCACCCCGAATGTGCTTGCTGGCCATGACGTCGTAGGCGCCGCCGTAGGCCTTGCGGGTGATCACCGTCAGCTTGGGCACCGTGGCCTCGCAGTAGGCGTAGAGCAGCTTGGCCCCGTGCCGGATGATGCCGCCGTGCTCCTGCGCCACGCCCGGCAGGAAGCCGGGGACGTCCACGAACGTGACCAGCGGCAGGTTGAACGCGTCGCAGAACCGGACGAACCGTGCGCCCTTCACCGAGGCGTCGATGTCGAGCACCCCGGCCAGCACCGCCGGCTGCTGCGCCACCACGCCCACGGGCCGCCCCGCCAGCCGCGCGAAGCCGCACAGCAGGTTGCGCGCGAACTGCGCGTGGACCTCGAGGAAGTCGCCATCGTCGACGACGCGCCGGATCACCTCGTGCATGTCGTAGGGCTTGGCAGGGTCCTCGGGCACCAGATCGTCGAGGGCGGGGTCGGCCCGCGCCGGGTCGTCGCCGGACGGCCGGCGCGGCGGCTCGTCGAGGTTGTTGGAGGGCAGGAAGCCGAGCAGGCGACGAATCACCGCCAGCGCCGCCTCGTCGTCGTCGGCGACGAAGTGCGCCACGCCGCTGCGGGCGGCGTGCACGTCGGCGCCGCCCAGCGCCTCGAAGGAGACGTCCTCGCGGGTCACGGCCTTCACGACCTGCGGCCCGGTGACGAACATGTACGACGTGCCCCGCACCATGACGACGAAGTCGGTGATGGCCGGCGAGTAGACGGCGCCCCCCGCGCAGGGCCCCATGATGGCCGAGATCTGCGGGATGACGCCACTGGCCTGGGTGTTCCGCCAGAAGATCTCGGCGTACCCACCCAGGCTCATCACGCCTTCCTGGATGCGCGCGCCCCCCGAGTCGTTCAGCCCGATGAGGGGCGTGCCGGTGCGCAGGGCCAGGTCCATGACCTTGCAGATCTTCTCGGCGTGCGCCTCGCCCAGCGAGCCGCCCAGCACCGTGAAGTCCTGCGAGAACACGTGCACCGGCCTGCCGTCGATCGTGCCCCACCCGGTGACGACGCCGTCGGCCGGGGCCTCCACGCGGTCCAGGCCGAAGTCGCGGGCGCGCGGGGTGACGAAGGGGTCGAGCTCGACGAACGACCCGGGGTCCAGCAGCACGTCCAGGCGCTCACGCGCCGTGAGCTTGCCGCTCTCGTGCTGGCGGCGGACCCGGTCGGGCCCGCCCATGGCGAGAATGCGCTCCCGGCGGCGGCGCAGGTCCTCCAGGCGGTCGCCCGGCACGACGCGTCCGTGCCCGCGCCGGTCAGGCGGTGACGTCGGGATCGGAGGGCAGCGGGCCGTGGGGCCGGATCGCGATGATCCCGTGCTTGAAGAGCAGCTCCTGCACGCCGTTGACCTCGACGATCAGGCTGTAGGTGCCGTACTCGCGCACGACCGCCGACGGGATCTCGTAGCCGTCCCGGCAGCGAATGTGGACCGGCGCGCCCGAGAGCACCAGACGCCGGTAGAACGCGTCCTCGACGGACAGCCGCCCCACAGTGGCCCGGCTGCCCGGTGCGGCGTCGGGCCGTGCTTCCTCGCGCATCACGGTGGCTGCACCTCCCTCACGTTCGGGACGGATCTCGCGCAGGTCACTGACGACGTCGTCGGGGGCAGGGAAGGGCCGCGCGGACTCCTCTTCTTCCGGGTGCGGGCTGGCGGGACGGTCGGCTGGCGGCGTCTCCAGGGTGACGGCAGTCGCCCACGTGCCACCGGCCTGGGCCGCCACCTCGCCCGCGGGCGCGGGAGAAGCGGTAGCACCCTCGGGACGGAGCAGCCGCTCGTAGTGCCGTCGCAGCCCCTCGACCTGCTGGCGCCGGTCGGGCCGCGGGCGCTGGCCCGGACGCGCCCGCCGCGCCTTGCGGACGGCGTCCACGACGGCCGCCACCACGGCCTCGGCCTCGCTGGCCTCGACGGTCTCCGCGCCCACCGTGAGCACCGTGCCGCGCTCGGCGGCCAGCGACACCGCCGCCAGCGCCACGGTCGCGCCGCCAAACGGCGTCAGCGTCAGCGCCTCCAGCGTCGGCCGCAAGCCCGCGCGCTCCGCCAGCGGCCGCAGCGCCTCCAGCGTGGCCAGCGCCACCGTCCGCAGCCGGTGCACCTGCCCGGGCGGGGCCTGGGCCGCGCCGGTGACGGTCTTCTGTCCGCCCTCGCGCTCGTAGCGCAACTCGACCACGGCGCGGGCGAGGGTTTCGGTGAGGGTCTCCTCCAGCCGGACGAGGTGGCAGGGCGGAATCGGCTCGAGAGACGGCTGCGGCTCGAGGTGAGCCACCTGGATCCGCCAGCTGTCCACCGGCAACCCGTACTGGCTGATCAACGCCGAGGTGATGGCGCGCCGGATGACGCCGTCGTCACGCGTCGACTCCGTGGTGACGTAGATGCGCTCGATCTCGCCGTCGTCGTTGGCCACCACGCGGGCGGCCGCGACGGCGTCCAGCCGCTCCAGGAACGTCTCGATCTCTTCGGCGAAGACCTCGCGGGGCACCGGCGACTCCCCAGTAGTACACTCGACGACCTCCGCTACGTTCTGCGGAGCCCGCGCGTCTCCTGCCCGGATTGATGTCAGACGCCGCAGGGCCCGGGGCACACCCTTAGGCTCAAGGCCCCGGGATCGCGCCTTGGGGACGCGTGAAGGTTCAGAACCGGGGGAACACGGGCGGACGCCCGAGGGGCCGATCGATCACCAGCCCCTCACCGCCCAGAGCCGGTCGCGCCTCCCCGTCGATGAGGAGCCGGACCTGCCGGGCATCCGGTAGCTGGGTGGCGGTGTAGACCAGCTGCCACAGCCGCGCCTGCATGCTGGTCGCGCCGCCGCCGCGTTCCACCTCGCCGCTCAGGTCGACCACCACCACTCCTTCGCGCAGCTGCAGCGCGCGCAGCCGCGTGCCCGCGGGGATCTCGGTGCCCAGGCCCCGGGCGCGTTCCTCCGGTGTGGGCCCGGCCAGCAGGGCCTCGAGCGCTGCCGTCAGGAGCTCGTCCGCTCGCCGCCCGGACACCCTGCGCGCGACCGGCACCAGTGTGGTGCCGCCGTCGGCCGGCCCTACGAAGAACACCTCGACGCGCGCCTCGCGCGGCCGCAGCTGCGTCCACCACAGCACGACCGCCGCGACGACGAGTACCAGGGCCCAGAGGAGGACCCGCCGCACGCCCCCTCTCCGTCGCTCGCCCGCTCCCCGCTGCACGCCTGCCTCCCGCCTCACGCGCCGACCAGCCGCGCGAACTCGTCTTCCGTGAGCACCCGCACCCCCAACCGTCGGGCTTTCTCGAGCTTGCTCCCGGGCGAGGCCCCGGCCACCACGTAGGTCGTCTTCTTCGTCACGCTGTCGGTCGTGGTGGCGCCGGCCGCACGCGCCAGGGCCTCGGCCTGGCTGCGCGTCCAGCGCGCCAGCGTGCCCGTGAAGACCACCTGTGTGCCGGCCAGCGGGCCGGGTGCGGGCGCCGCCTGCGGCGCCTCGGGCGCGACGCCCGCAGCCAGCAAGCGGTCGAGCAGGCGTCGGTTCACCTCCTGCCGGAAGAAGCTGTGCACGCTGCCGGCGATGGTGGGACCGATCCCGGGGGTGTCGCGGATGGCCTCGAAGGGCGCATCCGCCAGGGCCTGGAGCGTGCCGAACTGCTCCGCCAGCCGCTCGGCCACGTGGGCGCCGACGTGCCGGATGCCCAGGGCGTAGAGCAGGCGCGCCAGGGTGGTGCGCTTGCTGGCCGCAATGGCCTCCAGCAGGTTCGCCGCCAGCTTCTCGCCCATGCGATCCAACGTCAGCAGGTCGGCAGCCGTCAGCTGGTAGAGGTCGGCGGGGTCGCGCACCAGGCCGCGGTCCAGCAGCTGGGCGATGAGCTTCTCGCCCAGGCCCTCGATGTTCATCGCGTCGCGGGAGGCGAAGTGCACCAGCCGCAGGTGGAGCTGCGCGGGACACGCCAGGTTGGGACAGCGGGTCACCGCCTCGTCCTCTGGCCGCTCGACGGGCGTCTGGCAGACCGGGCAGCGGTCGGGCATGACGAAGACGCGCTCGGCGCCGGTGCGCCGCTCGGGCAGCGGCCGCACCACCTCGGGGATGACCTCACCGGCGCGTTGCACCACGACCCAATCGCCGATCCGGACGTCCTTGCGGCGCACCTCGTCCTCGTTGTGCAACGTGGCGCTGGTCACCGTCACGCCCGAGACGCGCACGGGCTCCAGCACGGCGGTGGGCGTCAACGCGCCGGTCCGGCCCACGCTCACGGTGATGTCCACTAGCCGCGTGACCGCCTGCTCGGCGGGGAACTTGTACGCGATGGCCCACCGGGGCGCCTGCGCGGTCGTGCCCAGCTCGGCCTGCTGGGCGGTGGCGTCCACCTTGACGACCACGCCGTCGGTGTCGTAGTCGAGCGTCGCGCGCGCCGCGGTCCAGTGGCGGACGAACGCCTTGACCTCCTCCAGCGACGTGCACCGGCGGGCGTGGGGGCTCGTGCGGAACCCCGCCGCGCGCAGCCACGCCAGCGTCTCCCAGTGCGAGGCCAGGGCCAGCCCCTCGGCGGCGCCGAGGCCGTAGACGAAGATGTCCAGCGGGCGGGCGGCCGTCACCTGCGGGTCGAGCTGGCGCAGCGACCCCGCCGCAGCGTTCCGGGGATTGGCGAAGCGCGGCTCGCCACGCGCTTCGCGGTCGGCGTTGGTGGCCTCGAAGGCGCTGCGGGGCAGGTAGACCTCGCCGCGCACCTCCACCAGCGGGGGGGCCGCCCCACGCAGGCGCAGCGGAATACTGCGAATCGTTCTCAGGTTGGCGGTCACGTCCTCGCCCTGCTCGCCGTCGCCGCGCGTGGCCCCCCGCACGAACACCCCATCGACGTAGGTCAGCGAGACCGCAGCGCCGTCGATCTTCAACTCGCAGACGAACGCCACCGGCGCCTCGCCCAGCGCCGTCCGCACCCGCCGCGCCCACGCCTCCAGCTCAGCGTCGTCGAAGGCGTTGGCCAGGGAAAGCATCGGCGCCCGGTGGCGCACCGGGGCGAAGGCCGCAGCAGGCGGCGCACCGACCCGCTGGGTGGGCGAGTCCGGGGTCACCAGCTCCGGGTACTGCGCCTCCAGGTCGCGCAGTTCACGCAGCAAGCGGTCGTACTCCGCGTCGCTGATGGTCGGCGCGTCGAGGACGTAGTACCGGTAGGCGTGCTCGTGGAGCTCGGCGCGCAGCCAGGCTGCGCGCGCCCGCACGCGGGCAGGAACGCTCATGGGACGAACCGGCCAGTTCCAGGCGTAACCCGCGGCCGCGAGCGCGGCGCGGGCCCGGTTCCTACCCTACCACGCCGGCGCACCTCCGGCCATGGCGGGAATGATGGACACCTCGGCGCGCTCGTCCAGCGGGGTGTCGAGGCCCTGCAGCGTGCGCACGTCCTGCTCGTTGACGAAGACGTTCACGAAGTGGTGCAGCTGTCCGTCGCCGTTCACCAGGCGCTCGCGCAGCCCGGGGAAGCGCCGGCCCAGCTCGTCGATCGCCGCCGCCAGCGTCGACGCCTCGACCGTCACCAGACGCTCGCCATTGGTGTACCGCCGCATGGGCGTGGGAATGCGGATCGTTGCCACTGTCGTCCTCCTCACGACACCCGGGCCAGGACCGCCGCCTCGAAGGCGCGCAGCGACGGCCGCACGCGCACCGGCGCGGCCAGTGCGCCGGCGAGGTGATCGGCGGTCTTCAGCCCCATGCCGGTGATGCACGCCACGGTGACGCCGTCGGGATCCAGCGCCCCCGCCGCCGCCAGTTTCCGCAGCACGGCGATGGTCACGCCGCCGGCGGTCTCGGTGAAGATGCCCTCGCACTCGGCCAGGAGGCGGATGCCCTCGACGATCTCCTCGTCGGTGGCGTCGTCGATGCGGCCGCCGCTGGCCCGCACCGCGGCGATCGCGTAGCGGCCGTCGGCCGGCGTCCCGATCGCCAGCGACTGCGCGATGGTGCGGGGCACGACGGGCCGGATCGCCCCGCCCTCCTTGAACGCCGCGCTGACCGGCGCGCACCCGGCCGGCTGGGCGCCGTGCACGCGGACCGTCGCCGCGTCCACCAGACCGACCGCCGCCAGCTCCTGAAACCCGCGGTGGATCTTCACCAGCAGGTTGCCCGACGCGATGGGCACCACCACGTCGGCGGGCACCTGCCAGCCGAGCTGTTCGGCCACCTCGAAGGCCAGGGTCTTGCCACCCTCGCTGTAGTACGGCCGCAGGTTCACGTTGAGGAACGCCCAGGCGTGCTCCTCGCCGATCTCGGCGCACAGCCGGTTGACGTCGTCGTAGCTGCCGTCCACCTCCACGACGGTCGGCCCGTAGACGGCCGAGGCCAGCACCTTACCGCGCTCGAGACCTGCGGGGATGAAGACGTAGGCGCGCATGCCGGCACGCGCGGCGTGCGCGGCCACGGAGTTGGCCAGGTTGCCTGTGGACGCGCAGGCCAGCACCTGGTAGCCAAACTGCCGCGCCGCCGCCGTGCCGATTGAGACCGACCGGTCCTTGAACGACCAGGTGGGGTTGGTGGCGTCGTTCTTGATGTACAGGCGCCGCAGCCCCAGGCGCTGACCCAGGCGTGGCGCCGGGATCAGGGGCGTGTACCCCGGCGAGAGGTCGACCACGGGATCGTAGGGCACCGGCAGCAGGTCGACGTACCGCCAGATCGACCGCGGGCCGGCTTCGATACGCTGCCGCAGCGGCAGGCGGCGCAGCGCCTCCAGGTCGTAGGCCGGTTCGAGCGGGCCCAGACACCGCTCGCAGACGTACACCGGCCCTGCCGGCACCTCCGCCTCGCACTCACGACATCGCAACCGCTCTACCGCCATCTCCCGCCTCCCCCACGCCGTCGTCGTGCCATTCAGCCGACCCGCCGGCTCCCACCGCACGCGTCGGCTTCCCGCGCGCCCCACAGGGCTTGCCCGTGCGTCCAGGCGCCGCGGGCTGCGACGCGATCGCGCGCGGTGAACGTGCGGCACACTGCATCAGCACCGGCTGCCGGTCGCACTCACTAGACCCGCCAGGCCGCCTGGATCGCGCAGTCAGAGTCCATCGCGCACTGCACGGTCACCCACGGGCCCCTCCACCGGCAGGTGCCCGGCCGTCGGCCTAGCCCCCCAGCGCCCCCCGCAACTCGATCTGCGTCTCGAGCGCGCGGCTCTGCACGCCGGCTGCCGCGAACGCCGCCACCATGGCCGCGCCCACCGCGCCCGCCGCTGCGGGGGGCGTCAGGGCCGCCACCGTAGGCCCCGAGCCGCTGAGCACCGCACCGTAGGCGCCTGCGTCTTCCGCCGCGGCGACCACTGCGGCGAACCCCGGCACCAGCGGCGCGCGGTACGGCTGGTGCAGCCGGTCGCGCAGGGCGCCCCGCAGGGCCTGCGCCTGCCCGGTGGCCAGCGCCGTCACCACCAGCGCCGTGCGCGCCACGTTGAACACCGCGTCGGCGTGCGCGACCTGTGCTGGCAGCACCCGCCGCGCTGCGGCGGTCTCGATCTCGAGGGCGGGCACCGCCAGCACCACGGCCAGCGGCAGCACCGGCGCGATGCGCGCCCACCGCACCTCCGATCCGTCACGTGCCACGACCACCACGCCGCCGAACAGCGCTGCCGCCACGTTGTCCGGGTGGCCTTCGAGGTCGGTGGCCAGCCGCAGCAGCGTCTGGGCGTCCAGGGCGTCGCCCAGCAGCCGGTGCGCCGCCACGAGCCCGCCGACGATGGCTGCCGCGCTGCTGCCCAAGCCGCTGCGCAGCGGGATCGGCCAGCGCGCGCGCAGCGCGAACGCCCCCTGCCAGCCCGCCGCCGCCGCTGCCGCCTGGGCGCTACGGTAGATCAGGTTCGTGGCGTCCTGCGGCACGTCGACGCCGGCCACCTCGACGCGCGGCGTCGACGCCGGCGCCAGGGTGACCTCGGCGAACAGGTTCACCGCCGCGCCCAGGCAATCGAAGCCCGGCCCGAGGTTCGCCACCGTCGCCGGCACGTGCACCGTGACCCGTTCCAGCGCAACCGCCACGCCCATCTCCCGCTGCCACACGTAACAAGAAACCCCTCCACTTCCTGCGCTTGGAGGGGTTCCACCCTCTTATCCGCCGGAACTGGGTTCCGCGGGGCTTGGCACCTTACCGCGGCGGCGGCAGGTTGCCGGGGGTCATCGGGCCCGTCCCTCACCCACTCTTGATAAGAGCACGCCTATGCAGTTTGAGTGTCAAACTAGCACAGCCTGACGTGGGCGTCAACCCCTGTGCGCGGGTGTGTAATAGCTCATTGATTTTGTCACCCCCTAACGGCTCAGTGAATCTGTCACCCTGAGGGCATGACTAGGGAGACGATTGCCTTGACCCGCAAAGAGCAACACCGTGTCCAGGTCTTGGTCCGGGTGCAGCACGGGGTGCTCCGGGCGACAGAGGCCGCCGTGCTGTTGGGGCTGTCGCTTCGCCACCTCCGCGGGCTGCTGGCCCGCCTGCGCCAGCAGGGCCTCGCAGCCCTCGTCCATGGCAACCGCGGCCGCCCCTCCTCGCGGCGCCTCCCCGAGGCTGTCCGGGTCAGCGTCCTCACCCTGGCCCGCACCACCTATGCGGGCGTGAACGATCATCACCTCACCGAGTTGCTCTGGGAGCGCGAGGGCCTCCGGTTTCCCCGCCAGACATTTCGCCGCAGCTAGCGGCAAGCGACGGCCGTGGGCTTGGAAGAGTCCGGTGCGGTGAACGCAGTCAGCCTCCGGCGCGCGCCGGCCCACGCGTGCGACCCGAGACCACGGCCGCCTGGCCACGCCGCGGGATCATGCGTCCCGGCAGGCGGGTCTGCGTCCGGCGATCCCCCGGTCGCCCCTCGGCGGTCGCCGATCGTCGAGGCGTCTGCCAGCCCATGGCCCGCGATATCCACTCTGCCGTGTCCCGGACACATGGGCCGAGGTCACGGCGAATCCGCTCCAGCGTCAGGGCGCGGACGGCTCCAGACACGCTGACAGCGCCCACCACCTCGCCTCGGTGGTCGAAGATGGCAGCCCCCACGCAGCGGATACCCTCTTCGTTCTCCACGTTGTCAACGGCATACCCGCGTGCGCGGACAGCGTCCAGTTCCGCCAACAGCACGTCGGCATTGGTGATCGTCTGCCGCGTGCGCTGCGGCATCCCATGGCGGGCGAGGACCTCGCGGACCTGCTCCCGAGGCAGATGGGCCAGCATGGCCTTGCCCAGCGCCGTACAATGTGCCGGCATGATCTTTCCGACCGCCGAGGCCATGCGCATCGGGCCCGGTGGCTCGACCTTGTCCACGTAGACGACCTGACCCTGCTCCAGGACGGCCAGGTGAACCGTCTCGCCGGTCCGGTCCCGCAGGTCCAGGAGAAACGGCCGTCCGACGGTGCGCAGTTCGATGTGTTCGAGACGTTGGGCCGCCAGCCACAGGATGCGAGGCCCGATCATGAAACGTCCGTCGGCGGCAGTGACGGCACCGTGGTGTTCCAGCGTTTGCAGGAGGCGGTAGACGGTAGGCCGAGGAAGCATGACCCGGGCGCTGAGCTCGCGGACGCCCAGTGGACATCCAGCCTCGCCCAGCGCGGCCAGGAGTACCATGGCGCGGTCGACAGACTGCACGTCCCGGCGGCTGCTCCTGCTCATCCTCGTCCCTCCGCCAGGTTCTGCGGCCACCGGGAGGGCATCAGCAACGTCTTGATCGCCCTGCCCTGCTCTTGCGCCTCGAAGGCCTCTTGCCATCGTTCCAGTGGGACCGCCGTCGTCAGAAGCGGTCGCACCCGCACCTGACCGGATGCCAGCAGACGGAGTGCCGTCACCCAGCTGGTGTGCTTGCTGCTGAACGAGCACTGCACCTCCAGGCCCTTGAAGAGCGCGACATCGGCAGGGAACGGTACCGTCGGGTGTCCGGTCACGCCCAGCAGGCCGATGCGCCCCAGCCGCCTGGTCAGGCGTGGCAGGGCCTCCACGGCCTGCGGTGCCCCGGAGGTTTCCACCGCCACGTCGGCCCCGCGACCGTCGGTCAGGGCTAGGACCCGGTGGACCAAGTCTTCCTCCCCAATGTTGACGATCACGTCTGCACCGACCGTCCGGGCCACTTGCAACCGCAGGCGCGCGCTGGTGGGTGTCCCGCTGACGACGATCAGACCGGCGCCTGCCGCCCGGGCCACCTGCAGGCACAGCAGGCCAATGGGCCCGGGGCCGCTGATGACGACGGTTTCGCCCGGCGCCACCTTCATGCGCTCAACGATAGCGTGGACGGCAATGGCCGTCGGCTCGGTAAGGGCGGCTTCTTCCAGCGGCACCCCGTCAGGGACTCGATGGAGCAACGAGGCAGGCGCAACCACGTAGTGCGCAAACGCCCCATTCGTCCCGATCCCCAGCGCGCGCTTGTGCTCGCAAATCTGCCTGTTGCCGCTGCGGCACAGGAAACACACGCCGCAGCTCCCTGTGCTGGTCTCGGAAACGACCCGATCCCCGATGGCATAACCACTGACGCCTTCCCCCACTGCCGCGACAGTTCCCGCGAACTCGTGGCCGAGGATGACCGGCGGCCAGTACGGATGACGATCGTGGAAGATGTGCAGGTCGCTCCCGCAAATGGCCGCCGCCGCCACCGCGATCAGCACTTCGCCCGGCCCCGGCTGCGGGTCGGGGACCTCGTGGAGTTCTACGAGGCCGGGGCCGCGTCCCACCTTCATAACGCCGCGCATCGACCGCCTCCTACTGTTTGATGGCGCCCGCCGTCAGTCCGGCGACCAGCCACCGCTGCATTAACAAGTACAACACGATTCCGGGGAACCCACCCATGAGGGCACCCGCCATCAGTTCGGGCCAGTTTACGTAGAACTCGAGGACCGTCCGGGCAATGGCCAGCGTGACGGTCACCATGCCCTCGCTGTGCGTGAGAGTCGACACCCACAACAGGTCACCCCATGCCAGCAGAAACGCAAAGAGCATGGTGGCCACCATGCCCGGACGGATCAGCGGGAGGACGATTCCCACGAAGATACGCCACCGACTGCAGCCGTCGACCATCGCCGCCTCGTCCAGTTCCCGCGGCACACCGTCGATGAAGCCCTTGAGCATCCAGGTGGCAAAGGGCAGGCAGATGGTCAGGAATGCGATGATGAGGCCGGTGCGGGTGTCGTAGAGACCAACGGCCGAGAGGATCTTGAAGTAGGGCCCCACCACCAGGACCCCGGGGAGCATCTGGCTGATGAGCACCAGCCCCATGAGGACCCCGCGCCCGCGCAGCGCGAAGCGCGAGAACCCGTAGCCGGCCATGGCGCCCAACAGTGTCGAGATCACCGCTGTGGTCAACGACACTACTGCGCTGTTGAAGAAGTACGTCGCGTAGTTCTTTCGCAACCACATGGTGACGTAGGCAGCCAGGGTGGGGCGGTCCGGCAGCCACACCACCGGAATCCGCAAGGCCTCGGTCTCCGTCTTGAGCGAGGTCAGCACCATCCACACGAAAGGGAAGAAGACTAAGATGCCCACGAGTCCCGCGAAGACGTACACCAAGGCCAAGACGAGACGCGAGCGGCTGTAGATGGCTGGCAGGTCCACGGGCAGGCTACTCCTCTCGAACGATCATCCGCACGTACGGAATTGACACGAACAGCAGCAGTCCCGTCATCGCGATGGCCATCGCCGACGCGAACTCGAACTTGAAGAACTGGAAGTACTGCTTGAACACCTGGGTCGAGAGGACCTCACTGAGGGTGCCCGGGCCGCCACCGGTCATTGCCTGGACGAGACCGAACCGGCGCGTCTCCCAGATGGTGTCGAGGGCCAGGGCCACGATGAAGACCCGGCGCAGTCCGGGCAAGGTTACGTGCCGAAAGCGCTGGAGGGTCCCCGCCCCGTCGATGGCCGCGGCTTCGTACAGTTCGGTCGGGATGCTCTGCAGGCCCGCCAGGAAAATGATCATGACGAAGGGGAAGCCTCGCCAGACGTTGGCCAGGATCACGCTGAACAAGACCAGCGACGGATTGGTCAGCCACTCCACCGGGTGCGCAATCAGTCCCAACCGGGCCAGGGCGTCGTTGAGCACCCCGTACAGGGGGTTTAGAATCCACTTCCAGATGATCCCGGCTACGACATCAGGGACCACCCACGGTAACAAGGCCAGGATCCTGAAGCCCGTCCGTCCCCACAGCGGCCGGTTGAGCACCAGGGCCACGGCAAGCCCCAGCACAACGTGCGCCGTCACGCTGGCCGTCACGAAGACCGCCGTTTGCCAGACCACCTGCCGGAAGAGGTCGGACTGCACCAGCCCCACGTACTGGACGAGGGTGACTCCCCCGCCTCCACGCGGGCTGAGGCTCAGGCGCACGCTCTCGTAGGCGGGGTACGCCAGGACCACACCCAGTAGCAGGAGCGTCGGGGCGATGAAGACGTACCCGAGGTGCGCGTCGCGCAGCCGCGGCAGGCACGCGGCGCGCCCGCGAGCTCTGAAGCCGTGAGAGGCCGGCGCGGGCCGGCCTCTCACGATGTTCACCGCACCCCCAGGATCGTATTGACCCTCGCGTGGGCCTCGGCAAGGGCCCGATCAGGAGCTTTCGCCCCGGTGATCGCCTCCTGCAGCGCGGTGGCGAAGGTGTCGAAGATCTCGGGCCACTCCGGGATGAGCGGCTCGAGTCTCGCGTACTGGAGCTGTGACACAATCACCTTCGAGAACTTGTCGGTTTGGACCATGGGCAACGTGTTGACGTCCTTGCGCGACGAAATCACCCGGTTGTCGAAGAAAAACTTCTTCTCGGTCTCCTTGCTGGTGAGGAACTTGATGAACTTCCACGCGGCCTCGGGGTACCGGGTGTGCGGACTCATGATCCACCCCGAAAGCCACGCCATGGTGACCTGCTTGCGCCCGACGGGTACGGGCGCAGCCTCCAGCGTCTCGTAGGCCTTCAGGGCCGGGTTGATGTCGTTGATGATGGGGTACGACCAGCCCGACCCGATCTTCATCGCCACCCGCCGATGCGCCATCTGCGTGCGCACGTCGCCGGGGCCAAAGGTGGTGACCCCTGGCGGGACCACACGGTGTGCCGTCGCCAAGTCGACAATGTAGGAGAAAGCTTCTCGAAACTCGCGTGTGTCCATGGCCGAGCGCCGGCCGTCAGGCGTCAGGAAGTCGGCGCCAAAGCTCCAAACGATTGGTGCAATGCGTAGCGGCAAACCGGGGTTCTTGGACGCCGGCATGCTGAAGCCCCACTGGTCGGTCCGGCCGTCACCGTCGGTGTCGCGGGTAAGCCGCTTCGCGTAGTCGAGGAACTCAGTCCAGTTCCGCGGAGGCCTGTTGGGATCCAGCCCCGCGGCCCGGAACAGTTCCCGGTTGTAGATCAGGACCATCGACATGAAGTCCCCTGGCATCGCCAGGAGTCTGCCCTTGTAGGTCAGGGTCTTGATCGGCGTTTCGTACCAGGTCCTGAGGAAGTCCGGCCCCTCGCGCTGCACGAAGGGCGTGAGGTCGGCGGCGCAGCCCAGTTCGAAGAACATGGTCAGCGAGAAGTTGTGCAACTTCACCACGTCGGGCATACGTCGGGCGGCGCACTCGGCCTGGTAACGCGGTTCTTTCTCCGCGTAGGAAATCGGCTCGGGAACGATCCGGATGCCAGGGTTCTGACTCTCGAAGATCGCAATCGCCTCGCGCAGAGAGCGCCCCCAGACGGTCTCCACCAGGTGCCAGTTGGAGAATCGCAACGTGACGACTTCTGCGGACCAGGCGGGGGAGGAGCCAACTACGATGCCGACTACGAGGACCGTTAGGATCCGGGCGAAATCACTCAGTCCCTGCCTACGCATCCTGCTCACCTCCCGGTATCGGGCTCGGCAACCTCTGCATCTGTCCACAATGCGGACTCCATGTTCCTATAGTGAATTATACGTGGCAACGGACAGCCCTGGCTACCGCGCGAATCGCGCCATCCGCCATCTAACTTGATGGCGTAAGGTCAGGGCCATCTCCCCCGGGCCAGAAGATGCACACCGCCTCTCCCCCAGAGCGCTTTCCGCGTCATGCGCGCGCCGCAGCATCCCGAATACGGACGCGAGAGGTGCGCAGAGTCTACTGCCAGCGGCTCTGCAGCCCTGGGTAACAACCTGGTGTGGCGCGGGTGATGCGCCGCTACGGTCGCCGCGGGGCCTGGTACGGCCGGATGCCGGTGACCCCTGCGACGAGGATGGCCTCTGCGGCCAGGAGGACTGGACGCACTCTCCCGGGAGCACCTATAATCCAGCCCAGGCGATGGGGCCCGCCTGAACCGCCCTCTTCGGGCTGATGGCTCCTACCCACATTCCGCGGGTAGGGGCCGCCCGTCGCGTGCCGCTACCCCACAGGAGCGTACCCATGGACCACGTGTGGTTCAGTGCGGCCGTCTGGCTGGGCCTCGCGCTCATCGCCACGCTGCTGTCCACCTGGCTCAAGGTCTCGGTGGCGCTTGCGGAGATCGTCGTCGGCACCGTCGCGCAGGTGGTCTTCAGCACCCTGCTCGGGGTGGACGCGCTGGGCGTGCGCCGCGACTGGATCGCCTTCCTCGCCGGACTGGGGTCGATCGTGCTCACGTTCCTGGCCGGGGTGGAACTCGACCCCGACGCATTTCGCCGCAGCTGGCGGGAAGCGACGGCCGTGGGGCTGGTCGGGTTCCTGGCTCCGTTCCTGGGAGCCGCGTGGGCCGCACGGACCCTCTTGGGATGGGACCTCCAGGCCAGCCTCCTGGCCGGGGTGGCCCTCTCGACGACGTCCGTGGCGGTCGTCTACGCGGTGATGGTGGAGCTGGGGCTCAACCGGTCGCCGTTTGGCAAGGTCATCCTGGCCGCGTGCTTCATCAACGACCTCGGCACGGTCGTAGCGTTGGGCATCATCTTCGCGCCGTTTGGGCCGCGCACGCTCGTCTTCACTGGCGCGCTACTGGCCGCGCTGGTCGTGCTCTTCAGGGCCACCGGTCCGTTCTTCGCGCGGTACGGCGGGCGTACCTCGGAACTCGAGGCCAGGTTCCTGCTCTTCTCGCTGTTCGTGCTGGGCGGGCTGGCGGTGTGGTCGGGCTCGGAAGCCGTCCTCCCGGCCTACCTCCTCGGCATGGTCCTGGCGGGGACTGTCGGCCGGGAGCATGCGCTGGTGCGGCGGCTGCGCACCCTGACCTTCGGGCTGCTGACCCCGTTCTACTTCCTCCGGGCGGGCGCGCTCGTGAACGTCCCGGTGGTGGCCGGTGCGCCGGGGATCTTCGCGGTGCTCTTCCTGGCCAAGGCCGTCAGTAAGTTCGTGGGCATCTTCCCCCTGACCCGCCTCTACCGCTACCCCCACGCCGAGGGCATGTACACTACCCTGCTCATGTCCACCGGCCTCACGTTCGGCACCATCTCGGCGCTGTACGGCCTGTCGCACGGCATCATCACTCCGGCCCAGTACTCCTTCCTGGTGGCGACGGTGATCGCCAGCGCCGTGGTACCCACCTGGATCGCCAACCGGTTCTTCCTCCCGGTCCGCCACCTCGCCGAGGCGACGGGCAAGGCGGAGTCGAGCACGGCCCTGGCGACGACGGGCGCGGACTGATGTTCCGGCGCATCCTGGTCGGCTACGATGGTCCTGCTGGTGCACTGATACCCGGAGCGTACGGTGATGGTCGCCGCGCCACCCACCGCCGAGGACAGCCGCCGGACAGCCCTCCGGTTCGTGGTCCTGCTGGGCGTGGTGAGCCTGCTCGCCGACGCCACCTACGAGGGCTCGCGCAGCGTGACCGGCCCCTATCTGGCGGTGCTGGGAGCCAGCGCCACTGCGGTGGGCGTCGTCGCGGGCCTGGGCGAGTTGGTCGGCTACGCGCTGCGCCTGGTCTCCGGCCGCCTGGCCGACCGCACCCGTCGCTACTGGGCGATCACGATCACCGGCTACGTGGTGAACCTCGCGGCGGTCCCGGCGCTGGCGCTGGCAGGGCACTGGACCACGGCCGCCGCGCTGGTGGTCGCCGAGCGCGTCGGCAAGGCGATCCGGACGCCGGCCCGCGACGCCATGCTGTCACATGCCACCCAGCAGGTCGGGCGCGGCTACGGATTCGGCCTCCACGAGGCGCTGGACCAGGTCGGGGCCGTGCTGGGCCCGCTCGTCGTGGCGGCGGCCGTGGGCACCCGGGGCACGTACCGGGACGGGTTCGTCCTCCTGATCGTCCCGGCGGCGCTAGCCCTGGGCGTGCTCGTGGTGGCCCGCCGCCTGTACCCGCGTCCGCGCGACCTGGACGTGGCGACGCCGCCGCTCGCGCCAGCCGGCCTGGGACGCCGGTTCTGGCTGTACGTGGCGGCCGTGGCGCTGGTGGGCGCGGGCTATGCGGACTTCGCCCTCATCGCCTTCCACTTCGAGGCGCGCGCCGTGGTCCCAGCGACCTGGATACCCCTCTTCTACGCCCTCGCCATGGGCGCCGACGCCGTCGCGGCCCTCGGGCTCGGCCGGTGGTTCGACCGGGCAGGAGTCACCGTGCTGGTGCCCGCGACGCTGCTTGGGGCGGGGTTTGTGCCCCTGGCCTTCCTGGGGAGCCCGACCCTGGCGCTTGCGGGCGTGCTGCTGTGGGGCGTGGGGCTGGGCGCGCAGGAGTCGATCATGCGGGCCGCGGTGGCGGAGATGGCGCCAGCCGACCGGCGGGGTGCCGCCTACGGCGCGCTCAACGCCGCGTACGGGATCGCGTGGTTCCTCGGGAGCGCGTTGATGGGCGCGCTCTACGATCGTGCGGTCGCGGCCGTCGTGGTGTTCTCGCTGGCGGCGCAGCTGGCGGCTGTGCCCCTCTTCGTGGTGGTGCGCAGACGCGGGTGAGGGCCGTGGCCGCGGGGAGGGTGCCGACGCCGTCGGCCGCCATGCACGCCTGCCGGCCGCGCGGCCGCCGGCGGGGACACCTTTCCATCAGGTGGCTCCACGGTGAACCGTAGTGACGTGGGCACGACAACCCCGCGGCCGCGGGCGGGCATCGGTGGCCATCGTCCTCAGCGGGTATCCGCCGACGTCGGCGACCGCCGCCACACCATGCCCGGCGCCCCGACCAGCTTCTCGATGGCGCGCTGCCACGCCGTGGCTTCTCGCAGCACGGTCTCGTGCCGGAACCGGTAGTCCAGCTTGCGAATGTACTCCGACAGCTCCCAGAGCAGGCGGGCGAGCTTTGCGCCTTCCGTGGCCACCAACCAGTCGCAGGCCGCTGGAGCCGCACCCTGTCCGAGGGCCAAGACCAGGTGCGGCATGCACACGCCGAAGCTGTCCCGGTAGCGATCCCGGAACTCGTCGGCAGCCGCTGCGCGGACCAGCACCGCGGCATACCGGTCCTCGGCCTCCCACTGGGTCACGCACATCGGGCACGGTCCCCGGGGGGTCATCCATGCGGCGAGGGCGCCGGCGACCCGGCGGCCAGGGCGCAGGCGCCACCGCCGCCGCACCGGCGCGCTGCCTGCGCGCGCGTGCGCGGCACTGTCGGCGGCAGCCCGAAACACCGTGACGAGCTCCGAGAGCAGGTGATGGTAGACAATGGAGATCCCGGAGGCGTCGTGCAGCCCGGGACGCCGCCAGGCGTGCGTCGGGCAGAACCCGCGCGCGGCGACCAGCGCGTGCCGCACCCATGGGTCGTTCACCTGCTCGTAGAAGAACGCCTGAAAGTGGCGCTCGACACTGTCCAGACTGAGGCGGCAGACGACGCAGTGATCGGGATGGAGCCCCGCCACCAGCGCGTGGTACACGAAGTCCCGTGCGAGGGCGGACTCACCGGCCGCCACCCGGATCACCTCGACCGTCGGCGGCGCGGGTGCGCCGGAAGAAGTCCAGCGGTGCGGCAGCGGGTGGCGGCTCCACCGGCTCCGGCGCCGGGACCGGCAGGCCACGCCGGATGCACTGGGCTTCCAGGTCCCGGATCTCCGCCTCCAGCCGCGCAACCTCCGCTTCGACGGCAGGCAGCGAGCGCCGGTACTGGGTGTTGGACGCCTCCAGTCCTGTGACGTTCATGCGCAGGGTCCGCGCGGCGTCGTCGGCCAGGTAGGCCCGGTGCCGCAACAGGGCCAGCTCGGCACGGGCCGCGCTCCAGCTGTTGACCGTTTCCTCGGGCGTCAGGGCACGGCCCGCGCGGGTGACGACCGCGTAGGCCAGCAGCAGCCTCGCGGCCTCGTCCACACCCCACCCGCGCGCAGCGGCGAACGTCTCCAACCGCTGCCGCAGCCCATCGGGCAGTGCCACGGTCACCTGCGCCACCTTGGGGAAGATCAGCGTCGTCATGGCGGCGTTCCACGCCGCAGCATCCCGCGCAGGCGGGCAGCGATCCGCACCGCGAGCGGGCGTGTCGCCGCGTCGGCCGACGCCCCGCCATGTAGCACGGCACGCAGCTGAGCGCGCCGTTGCCGCAGGTGCCCGGCTGCCGTGCGCAGGCGCGCCATGTGCTCCCTGTACGCTGCGTGCTCGCGGGCCAGCTCGCGGACACGTGCTTGCAGGGCCTCGACGTGCCGTTCGCTGGTGATGGTGCGCGCCCGCATGACGACCACCAGCGCCTCGGCCTCCCGGTGCTGGAGGACCACTGAGGGCGTCTGGGCTCCGACTCCAGCACCCGTGCCCGCCGCGACCTCCCAGGCAGCCTCGTCGCGGAGGTACTGGTCCAGGCCCTCGGCCACCAGCGCGGCCAGCCGGTGGGGCAGGTCGGGGCCATCGCCGCCTGCCGCCTGCACGACGGCGCGGGCGTCGTCCTCGAGCAACTCGATCGCGATCGTCGAGGTCTGCGCCATGGTCCGCCCCAGAATCAAAAAGCTCCTACCGACCTGCCGGTCAGTAGGAGCTATCAGCCCGCACGCCCGGGCGCTTGGCGAGCTCCATCGCCACCACTATGCGGCTGTCACCGCTCAGTCTACGCGCGGGCCGCACCCGGTGTCAACCGGCGGGGCCAGGTCGTGCGCCACATCGGTCGTGCCCCCACCGGCCACCAGCTTGCCGGGGTTCATGATGTCGTGCGGATCGAGGGCCCGCTTGAGGGCCCGCATGACCTCCAGCGCCTCGCCGTGTTCCCGGGCCATGTAGGGCAGCTTGCCGAGGCCCACGCCGTGCTCGCCGGTGCAGGTGCCGCCCAGGGCCAGCGCCCGCAGGACCATGCGCTCGTTGAGCTGCTTGACCGCGGCCATCTCGGCGGGGTCGTCGGGATTGACCACGAACACCAGGTGGAAGTTGCCGTCGCCGACGTGGCCCACCAGCGCCACGGGCACCGGCGACGTCGCCAGGTCGCGTTTGGTCTCCACGATGCATTCGGTCAGGCGTGAGATGGGCACGCACACGTCGGTGGTCAGCCCGCTGGCGCCGGGCCGCAGGGCGAGCGCCGCCCAGTAGGCGTCGTGCCGCGCCTTCCACAACCGCTCGCGCGCCCCGGCGTCGGTGGCCCAGCGGAACTCGTGTCCGCCGTGCTGGGCGGCCACCTCCCGCACCATCTCCGCCTGCTCGGCGACGCTGCGCTCGCTGGGCCCGTGGAACTCCAGGAAGAGCGTCGGCGCCACCGGGCAGTCGAGGCCCGCGTAGCGGTTGCAGGCGTCCATCTGCACCTCGTCGAGGAGCTCGATGCGGGCCACCGGGATGCCCAGCTGGACCGTGGTGATGACGGTGTCCACGGCCCCCGCGATCGTCGCGAACGCGCAGGTGGCGGCTGCCACCGCCGCGGGCACCCCGTGTAGCCGCACCGTGACCTCGGTGATCACCCCGAGCGTACCCTCCGAGCCCACGAACAGCCGCGTCAGGTCGTAGCCCGCGGCCGACTTGCGCGCGCGGGTGCCGGTGCGGATCACGCGGCCGTCGGCGAGCACCACGGTGAGGCCCAGGACGTTCTCGCGCATGGTGCCGTAGCGCACCGCGGTAGTGCCCGAGGCCCGCGTGGCGGCCATGCCGCCCAGCGTGGCGTCGGCGCCCGGGTCGACGGAGAAGAAGAGCCCGAAGCGGCGCAGGTGGCGGTTCAGCTGCCGGTGCGTGACCCCCGCCTCGACGGTGGCGTCCATGTCCTCAGGGCTGACGCGCAGGATGCGGGTCATCTGTGAGAGGTCGATGCAGAGCCCGCCGTGCGGGGCGGCCACGTGCCCTTCCAGCGACGTGCCCGCCCCGTAGGGGATCACGGGCAGGTGCCAGCGCGCGCAGGCCTCGACGATGGCGCGCACCTCGTCGAGGGACTGCGGGAACGCCACCGCGTCCGGCGGCTGCGGCGGCAGGTACGTCTCGCCCCGGCTGTGGTGGGCGCGCACGGCGGCGGCGGTCGAGAGGCGGTCGCCCAGCAGCCCCCGGAGTTCGGCGAGGACGTGCTCGAGGGCGTCGGAACGGGTGCGTGCGCTCATGCCGGTATCACTTTTGCCCCGCGACGCCCGTCCTCCTGTGAGGGCCCCGCGCCATGGACCGAGCGGTGGCCGAAGGACAGGCACGTTTGTCGCAGGCCAGCATGCGGTGCTAGACTGGCTCCGGCATGGACCCCGTGATCGTCCAGCTCGGTCCCCTGGCGATCCGCTGGTACGGCGTGATGCTCGCTGTGACCATCGGCGTGAGCCTGTGGGTCGCGTACCGCATGGGACCGCGGCTGGGCGTGCCGACCGCCGTGCTCGACCGCACCGCCACTCCCGCGGTGCTCGTGATGTTCGTGGGCGCGCGGCTGGGCTACGTCGTCTCCCACCCGGGCGAGTTCGTCCCGGCGCTCTGGGAGATCGTCCGGGTCGACCGGGGCGGGCTGTCGTCGCACGGTGCGCTCGCGGCCGGGCTGCTCTATGCCCTGTGGGCGGCGCGCCGCACGGGGGTCTCGGTCTGGCAGTTCGCCGACACGTTCGGGTGGGCACTGCCGATCGGCAACGTCTTCGTGCGGTTCGGCAACTTCATGAACGGGGAGCTGTACGGTGACCCGACGGGGCTGCCGTGGGGTGTGGTCTTCCCGACGATGCCCGACGCGCCGCGCCATCCGCTGCAGATCTACGAGATGCTCCTGGCGGTCGTCGTCCTGCTGTGGGCGCGGCGCGTCGCCGCCCGCCGGCGCTTCCCCGGGGAGGTCTTCTGGCACATCGTGGTGCCCACCTCGGTGGGACGGCTGGCCTTCGACGCGCTGCGCAGCGAGATGCGGGCGCTGGGGCCGCTGACGCTGGGGCAGCTGCCGGCGCTGGCGCTCGCGGGCTGGGGGACGTGGGCGCTGTGGCGCGGGCGCCGCAGTAAATGCCGGCAACGAGCGCACTAGGTGCGCCATGAACGTCCGCATCGGCGCAGCGCCGATCAGCTGGGGTGTCTGCGAGATCCCGGGCTGGGGCCCGCAGCTGCCGTACGAGCGCGTGCTGGACGAGATGCAGGCTGCGGGCTACGCGGGCACGGAGCTGGGGCCTTGGGGGTTCCTGCCGACTGACCCCGCGGTGCTGGCCGAGGCGCTGGCGCGTCGGAGCCTGGCCCTGGCTGCGGCCTTCGTGCCGCTCCCCCTCAAGGATCCGGCCGCCTACCCCGAGTGCGAACGCCGCGTCCGCGCGACGGCCGAACTCCTGCAGCGTCTGGGCGCGCGCGACATCCTGCTGGCCGACGCCGGCGACGAGCTGCGCACGCGCATCGCCGGCCGGCCCGACGAGACCCGCGCGCACGGGCTGCGGCCGCACGAGTGGCCAGGGTACGCGACCCGGCTGGAACGCCTGGCCCAGCTCTGCCGGTTCGACTACGGGCTCGTGCCCTCGTTCCACCCGCACGGCGGCACCTACATCGAGCACCCCGACGAGATCCGCACGCTGCTGGAGCGCTGCGATCCCCACCTGGTGAAGCTGTGCCTCGATAGCGGGCACGTGGCCTTCGGTGGCGGCGACCCCGTGGCGCTGGCCCGCGCGCATGCGGCGCGGCTGGGCTACGTGCACCTCAAGGACGTCGACCTCCCGCGGCTGCGGGCGCTGCTGGCCGGCGGCGCGTCCTACGTCGACGCCGCCCGGCAGGACGTGTTCGTGGAACTCGGCCGCGGCACGCTGGACCTGCGGGCGCTGCTGGCAGCGCTGCGGGATGCCGCCTACACCGGGTGGATCGTCGTCGAGCAGGACCGGGTGGTGCAGCCACAGACCGACACGCTGCACAGCGCGCGGCGCAGTCTGGCCATGTTGCGGGCGCTGCTGGACGACCGGTAGGACCACGGAAGGCAACGGCCCGTCGCCCCATCGCCCTGGCACAGCGTGCTGGTGTGGCCTGCGGTGTGGCTGCACCCTGCCGGTCGGCGTCGGCCTGGCGGGGACGTCGGCGTGCCCGGTTCACACGTCGGCGTGCCCAGTGCGGCACGGACGTCCGGGCCGCGGCCGGCGCGGTCGGGCCCCCGGGCTAGCGTCCGCCCACCAGCGAGCCCACCTGTTGCGCGAAGCCGGTGACCGCAGCGGGCAGCACGCCCACCTGCACGATCGCCAGCACTGCCAGGGCCAGGGCGGCAGCCGCCAGCGGACTGCGGTGCACGCGCACGCCCGCCGACGGCTCGCCCGCGTACATCACGTAGGCCACTCGCAGGTAGTAGTAGACCGAGACCACACTGGTCAGCACGCCCACCAGCGCCAGGCCCAGGCCGAGTCGGCCGCCGCCCTCGATGGCCGCCGCGAAGACCCCGAGCTTGGCGACGAACCCACCCGACGGCGGGAGCCCTGCCAGTGAGACCATGCACACGGCGGTCGCAAACGCCAGCAGCGGCGCGCGCGACGCCAGCCCGGCGTAGTCGTCGATGCGGTCGGCCTCGCTGCCCGCCCGCTCGAGCCCGACGGCGACGGCGAACGCACCCAGCGTCATGGCGGCGTAGATGGCCAGGTAGGTGACGACGGCCGCGGCGGCCGCGGCGGTGCCCGTGGCGACGCCGATGAGCAGGTAGCCGGTGTGCGCGATGCTGGAGTAGGCCAGCAGGCGCTTGTAGTTGGTCTGGGCCAGCGCGGCCAGGTTCGCCACCACCATGGTGACGACCGCCAGCGTCCCCGCCACCGGGCGCCACTGGTCGGCGAGCGGATCCAGCGCCAGCGGGAAGACCCGCAGCAGCGCCGCGAACGCGCCTGCCTTGGCGATCACCGACATGAACGCCGCGGCGGGCAGCGGCGCGCCCTCGTACGCGTCGGGCGCCCACGTATGGAAGGGCACGGCCGCGGCCTTGAAGCCCAGCCCGATGACCACCAGCCCCATGCCCGCCGCTGCCGCGGGATCGAGCGGCCGCCGGGCCAGCGCCGCGGCCAGCTCGGGCAGGCGCGTCGTCCCGCCAACCCCGTAGAGCAAGGCCACGCCAAAGAGCAGGAACGCGCTGGCGAAGGCGCCCAGCAGGAAGTACTTCATACCGGCCTCCTGCGAACGCGGCAGGCTGCGCGCCCACGCCGCCAGCACGTAGAGGGGGATCGACAGCGTCTCCAGCGCGAGGAACAGCAGCAACAGGTCGCGGCTGGCGGCCATCAGCATCGCGCCTGCTGTAGCCACCAGCACCAGCACGTAGTACTCCCCGCGCTCCAGCCCCACACGGCGCAGGTAGTCGGGCGCCACCAGCAGGCCCAGCGCGCCCACCGCCGCGGCGATGGCCTGGATCGTGCGCGTCAGATCGTCGCGCACGTACATGCCGGCAAACCCCACGCCCTCCGGTGCGACGACGGCCGCCCACCCCGCCCAGGCTGCCCCAGCGACGCCGGCGGCGACCAGCCACCCACGGCCAGACGGCGGCAGCCACAGGTCGGCCACCAGCAGGACCAGTGCCGTCCCGAGCACGATCAGCTCGGGGCGCAGTAACGCCAGCTCGACGGGCGGCGGCGCGCTCATCGCACGGGCTCCCGGCTGCTCGCCGTCTGGGGCGCGGATCGCATCGGTCGTAGCGTATCCTGGGACGTACCCGACTGCGGCTGCTGCCACGTGGATGCAGGCGTGGGGAATCCCCGGTCTGCAGGCCGCCGGGGGACCGGCGCCACGCCCGCGCCATGGGCACGAGGTGCAGGATGCACCTCACGCCCGACGGGCACCGGCGCGCCCGCCACAGCGGCTGGTGGCGCTCCCGCCGCCACCCGCTGCACGACCGCGGCGACGGTGGCCTCCGAGCGGTCGAGCAGCAGGCGCGGGTACAGGCCGATGACGACGATCAGGACCAGCAGCGGCGCGAACACCACCAGCTCGCGGGGCCGCAGGTCGACCAGCCGCTCGCGCTGGGCTGCCCGCACCGGGCCGTGCATCACCTGCTGGTAGGCCCACAGCAGGTACACCACCGAGAGGATCACCCCGCCGGCGGCCAGCGCTGCCCACCAGCGCGAGGTGCGGAACGCGCCGAGCAGGATCAGGAACTCGCCGGCGAAGCCGTTGGTCCCGGGCAGCGCCGCCGACGACAGCATGACGATGGTGAACACCGCGGCAAACCGCGGCATCAGCGCCGCGACCCCGCCGTAGTCGGCGAGCCGGCGCGTGTGGGTGCGCTCGTACAGCACCCCCACGATGAGGAACAGCGCGCCGGTGCTGATGCCGTGGTTGACCATCTGGAGCAGGCTGCCCTGCAGGCCCTGCACGTTGAGGGCAGCCAGGCCCAGCATCACGAAGCCCAGGTGGCTGACGCTGGAGAACGCCACCAGCCGCTTGAGGTCGGCCTGTGCCCACGAGACCGCCGCGCCGTAGAGGATGCCGACGATGGCCAGCGCTGCCAGCACCGGCGCGGCCTGCGCCAGGGCCGCGGGGAACAGCGTGGGGCCGAACCGGAGGAAGCCGTAGGTGCCCATCTTCAGGAGCAGGGCGGCCAGGATGACGCTGCCCGGCGTGGGTGCCTCGGTGTGCGCATCGGGCAGCCAGGTGTGGAACGGCCAGACCGGCACCTTCACGGCAAACGCCAGCGCGAACGCGGCGAAGAGCCACCCCTGCACCGCGGGGGCGAGCCGCACCGTCGCCAGGCGCTCCAGGTCGAAGCTCCGGGCGCCCAGCGGGCCGGCGGCCAGCACGTGGAGCGCCAGGATCGCCACCAGCATCAGCACGCTGGCCGCCATCGTGTAGAGGAAGAACTTCAGCGCCGCGTAGCGGCGGTGCTCGCTCCCCCACAGCCCGATGAGGAACGCCATGGGGATCAGCACGGCTTCCCAGAAGACGTAGAAGAGGATCAGGTCCAGGCTGAGGAACGTGCCGAGCACCGCGGTCTCCAGCCCCAGCATGGCCACCGTGAACGCCTTCACGCGCTCGGTGACGTCGCTCCAGGCGCCCAGCAACGCCACCGGGAAGGTCACCACCGTCAGGCCCGCCAGCAGCAGGGAGATCCCGTCGACCCCCACGGCGTAGCCGATGCCCAGCTGCGGCACCCACGGGACGCGCTCCACGAACTGCAGCGCGCTCGATGCGGGGTCGAACGCGACCCAGACCGCCGCGAACACCGCCAGCGTGGCCAGGCTGGCCGCGAGCCCGACCCACCGCACGAGGTCCTGGCGGTCGCGGGGCAGCAGCGCCACCACCAGGGCACCGGCAAGAGGCAGGAAGATCAACCAGGACAGCATGCTACCGCAGCATCCAGGCGCCCAGGAGCACGAGGGTGCCGACCAACACCGCCAGCGCGTACTGGCGCGCGTAGCCCGTCTGCAGCGCGCGCGCCGCCCCACCCAGGCGCGCGCACGTCCGGCCGACGGCGTTGACCGCGGCGTCGATCACGCCCAGGTCCACCGGGCCGGCCAGGAACCGCGCCAGGGCATGCCCGGGGCGCACCACCATCCGGTCGTAGAGCGCATCGACGTACCACCGGGCCTCCAGCGCCGCCCCCAGCGTCCCCAGCGACGGGTCGCGCCGGCCCCGGTAGGTGCGGCTTCCCACGAGCAGCCCGGCTGCCGCCACGGCCACCGAGACCGCCGCCAGCACCCCGGCGGGCGGGTGGGCCTCCACAGCAGGCACCTGCAGCACCGGCTCCAGGGCCCGCAGCAGCGGCGCGCCAGCGACCCGCGCGCCCAGCACGCCGCCGACCACCGACAGCACGGCCAACACGCCCATCGGCCACCGCATCACCGGCGGGGCCTCGTGCGGGTGCGCGTCCGGGTCGGCCGGTGCGCCGGTGAACACCAGCATCCACGCGCGGGTCACGTACACGGCGGTCACGAACGCGGTCACCAGCCCCAGCAGGTAGGGCGCGTAGTTCCCGGTGGTCTGCCCCACGGTGAACGCGTGCTCCAGGATCAGGTCCTTGCTGAAGAAGCCCGCGAACGGCGGCACGCCCGCCAGCGCCAGCGCGCCGGTGGCGAAGCCCGCGGCGGTGAAGCGCAGGGGGCGCGCCAGCCCGCCCAGCCGGCGCATGTCGACGACGTCGTGCATCGCGTGCATGACGCTGCCGGCGGCCAGGAAGAGCAGCGCCTTGAAGAAGGCGTGGGTCACCAGGTGGAAGATGCCGGCAGCAGGCGCCAGCGCGCCCATGGCCAGGAACATGTAGCCCAGCTGGCTGATGGTGGAGTAGGCCAGCACCCGCTTGAGGTCGTGCTCGCGCAGGGCCACGGTCGCGGCGTAGAACGCGGTGAGGGCGCCGACCATGCCCACGATCGGCAGCACCCCGGGCGCGGTCAGGAACAGCCGGTCGAGCCGGGCGACGAGGAACACGCCGGCGGTGACCATGGTGGCGGCATGGATCAGCGCCGAGACCGGCGTGGGGCCTTCCATGGCATCAGGGAGCCACACGTGCAGGGGGAGCTGGGCCGACTTGCCGGTGGCGCCCGCGAACAGCAGCAGCGCCGCCGCGGTCCGCACCCCTGCGGGCAGCTCGAGGGCCCGCTCGCGGATCGCCAGCATGTCCAGCGTGCCCAAGGTGGCGAACACCAGGAACAGGCCCAGCAGGAACGCCGCGTCGCCGATGCGGTTCACCACGAACGCCTTGCGCCCGGCAGCCGCCGCGGCCGGCCGGGTGAACCAGAAGCCGATCAGCAGGTACGAGCACACGCCGACCAGCTCCCACCCCACGAACAGCACCAGGAGGTTGCCGGCCAGCACCAGCAGGAGCATGGCGCCGGTGAACAGGTTCAGGTAGGCGAAGTAGCGCGCCAGGTGCGGGTCGGCGGCCATGTAGCCCAGCGAGTAGACGTGGATCAGGAAGCCGACCCCGCTCACCACCAGCGCCATTACCAGCGAGAGCCGATCGACCAGCAGGCTGGCGTCCACCCACAGCTCGCCGGCCCCCACCCACCGGTACAGCGGCAGCGCCACGGCCACCGCTGCGCCCTCGCCGGCCGCCGGCAGCGCGCCCCACGCCTGCACGGCGGCGACAAACGCCGCGGCCACCGCCGCGCACGCCAGGCCGCCGCTCGCCGCCTTCGGCAGCCGGGCGCCGACCAGGCCGTTGACCACCCACCCGGCCAGCGGGAACAGGGGAATCAGCAGCGCGACGTCCACGGGCCTACCCGCGCAACAGGTCCACGTCATCGATGTCGACGGTGGCGCGGGCACGGAAGATGTTCACGATCAACGCCAGCCCCACGACCACCTCGACGGCGGCCACCACCAGCACGAAGAAGACGACCACCTGCCCATCGGGCGCGCCGTGCTGGCGCGCGAAGGTCACGAACGCCAGGTTGACGGCGTTCAGCATGACCTCGACGCTCATGAAGACGATGAGGGCGTTGCGGCGCACGAGGACGCCCGCGGCCCCCAGCACGAAGAGCGCGGCACTCAGCGTCAGGTAGGCGCCAGCCGGCACCATCTCAGTCCCCTACCCCGCCGGCGCGCCGCCCGGTGCGGGCATCGACACCGACCGCCTCTCGCCCGGGTCCCCGAGCGTCACGCGGGTGCCTCCGCATCCGCACCGCTTGGGCACGGGCCACGGCCCTCCCCGGCCCTCGCACGCCCGCACCGCACGCCGCGGGCGCGCCTGGCCCGCCCGTGCTCGCCGTCTCGCCGTTCCCGATGCCCATGTCCGCGTGCACCCGGCTCACCCTGTCCCGCCCGACGGGCCCTCGGGACGCCGGCCGAGGACCACCGCGGCCACGATGCCCACCAGCAGGAGCACCGAGGCCAGTTCGAAGGGCAGCAGGTAGGTGAGGAACAGCGCCTCGCCGACCTGCTGGGCCGTGCCGAACCCCGCGGGCAGCGGTCCGAACGGACCGGCCGCCGCCAGCACCCCCCCCAGGAGCACCACCAGGTAGAGCGCGGCGAGCAGCGCAGCCGCGCGGCGCTGGCGCGGCAACTTCTCGGTGGGTCCCTCGCCCGAGTGCGCGTGCAGCAGCATGATCACGAACAGGAACAGCACGACGATGGCGCCGGCGTAGACGATGACCTGGAGCACGGCGATGAACTGGGCGGCCAGCAGCAGGTACGTCACGGCCAGCGCGGCCAGCACCACCAGCAGGGCCAGGGCGCTGTGCACCGGCGCCCGGGCGGCGACGACCCCGACCGCGCCGGCCAGCGCCAGGGCCGCGGCCACCAGGAAGACCGCCCACTCCACGCTAGACCTCCCTCCGCGGGTCGCGTCCCGACGCCCCGGGGTAGGGCTCGGTGAGCATGGGCTTGGTGTAGATCATCGCCTCCCGACTGTAGGCGGCCAGCTCGTACTCGTGGCCCAGGACGATGGCCCCCGTCGGACAGGCTTCCTCGCAGAACCCGCAGAAGATGCAGCGCAGCATGTTGATCTGGAACTCCTCGGCGTAGCGCTCGCCCTTGCTCACCTGGTGCTCCGGGGTGTTCTCCGCGGCCTTCACGTAGATCGCCTGCGAAGGGCAGACGATCACGCACAGCTCGCACCCCACGCAGCGCTCCAGCCCATCGGCGTAGCGGGTCAGCCAGTGGCGGCCCTTGAAGCGCGCCTCCACCCGCGTCTTCTCGTCGGGGTACTGCGTCGTGACGGGGCGTCGCAGCGCGTAGCGGCCCACCACCAGCAAGCCACGCACCAGCGCCGCCGTCTGCTGCCACAGCCGCCCCATCGCACTCACCCCACCGCGCACTGCGCCATCCAGGGTCGGGATCCTCCGCCGCGCGCCAGGCCCTGCCCGGCCGGGCGCAGGATTCCCCCGGCCCCGGGCAGGATCCCCCAGGCCACGGACCAGATCCCCCCGACCGTGGAGGCGATGCCTGCGGCCTCTTCCCCGCTGCGCACCGACCACTGCCCCGCCAGCGGCCTAGCCTCCGCGCAGCGCCACGAGCGTCGCCGTGACCACCACGTTGATCAGCCCCACGGGCACCAGGACCTTCCACCCCAGCGCCATCAGCTGGTCGTGCCGCACGCGCGGCACCGCCGCCCGCAGCCAGATGAAGAACGCCGCGAACAGCAAGGTCTTCAGGGCGACCCACACCGGCCCGGGCAGCAGCGGCCCGTGCCACCCGCCGAAGAAGAGGGTCGTGGCCAGCAGGCTCATGGTGACGATGCCGACGTACTCGCCGATGTAGAACATCGCGAACTTGAAGCCACCGTACTCGGTCTGGAACCCGGCGATGAGCTCCTGCTCGGCCTCGGGGAGGTCGAACGGCGCGCGGTTGGTCTCGGCCACGGCGCCGACGAGGAAGAGCAGGAACCCCACCGGTTGCAGCACCACGAACCACGTCCGTGCCTGGGCCTCCACGATCTCCACCAGGCTGAGCGTGCCGGCGGTCAGGACCACCGACACCACCGCGAGCCCGATGGCCAGCTCGTAGCTGATGAGCTGCGCGCTGGAGCGCAGGCTGCCCAGCAGCGCGTACTTGTTGTCGGCCGCCCAGCCGCCCAGGATGATGCCGTAGACGCCGATCGAGGACGCGGCCAGCACCAGCAGGATGCCCACGTTCACGTCGGCCAGGTAGAGGGGAATCCGCTGCCCGGCCACCGTGATCTCGGGCCCCAGCGGCAGCACCGCGTACACGAACAGCGCGGCGGTCATCGAGATCGCCGGCGCCGCCCAGTACACCAGCACGTCGGCCCGGGCCGGGACGAAGCTCTCCTTGAAGAGCAGCTTGATCCCGTCGGCCAGGGGCTGGAGCAGGCCGAAGGGACCGACCCGGTTGGGCCCGTAGCGCAGCTGGAACTTCGCCAGCAGGCGGCGCTCGAGCAGCGTCATGTAGGCGCAGGCGGTGAGCAGCAACGCCAGCAGCACCACGCTCTTGGCTGCCGCGGCTGCGACCGCGCCCGTCACGGCCGCCTCCCGCGTCCCGACGCGGACCGCAGGGCAGGCGGGGTCATGTGCCGCCTCCTGCGGCGGCGGCCGGCAGCAGCACCCGCACCGTGCCCCGGGCGGCGATCTGGGGCCAGCGCACGAGCCGACCCACGGGCGTGCCTTCGGCCCGCCGTGGCACCAGGACCTGCCCGGACGGCGTCTCGTCGCTGATCCGCGCCTGCAACACCACCGCACCCGCGTCCGTGGCCACTTCCACCAGCGCGCCGTCGACCAGCCCCAGGCGGACCGCGTCGTCGGGATGGACGACACACCGCGGGGGCCCGGCCAGCCCGGCGATACCCGGGCAGCGGCCGGTCATCGTGCCCCGGGTGAACAGCGCGTCGACGGGAAGCACGAGCCACCCGTCGCCGCCGGGACCGGTGCCGGTGGGCTCGCCAGCGGGCAGGGGCGGAGGCATCCGCACCGGCTCGATCGGGGCCACGGCGTCCAGTGCAAGCCCGGGCACCAGCCGGCGCATCCGCGCCAGCAACTCGTCGGGCACGGCGGGCGCCAGCACGGCGCCCAGGCGCTCGGCCAGCCGGGCGAAGATCTCGGCGTCCGCCCGCGCCTGCCCGGGTCCGACCACGGCGGCCCGCAGCGACAGCACCCGTCCTTCCAGGTTCATCACCGTGCCGTCGCGTTCTGGGAGCACCAGCGCCGGCAGCACCACGTCGGCGGTCTCGGCGGTCGGCGAGAGGAACGCGTCGTGCACCACCACGAAGCGCGCGCCGGCACGGGCCGACGTCCAGGCGGTGGCATCGGCGGCATCGGTGGCGGGATCGGCGCCGGCGACGTACAGCACGTCCACCTCGCCCGCTCCCGCGCGCTGCAGGATCTCCGGGGCGGTCCAGCCGCCGTCACCGGGCAGCAGCCCCAGGCGCTGCGCGCCGATGTCGTTGCCGCGGCCGCGCAGCACGTGCACCACGCCGCCGACCCGCGCCGCCAGATCGGCCGCAGCGCGCAGGATCGGCCGGCCCGACGGTCCGTCGAGGGCAAGGCGGCCCAGGAAGACGTGCACGCGCCCACCGGCGGCCACCGCGCTGCCGGCGGCGGCGATCGCCGTGGCGTCGCGGTCGAGCGTCGCGGCCAGCGCGGTCGCGCGGCCGTCCCGGGCAGCGGACGTGGCCGCGCGCAGCTCCATGACCGCCTGGGCGAGGCGGTCGTAGGGACGCACGATCGTCCACTGGGCCCAGCGGGCGATCTCGGGCCGCCGGGCGTGCACCACGACGAGCCGCGCGCCGCGGTCGATCGCCGGCTTCAGGCGCAGCCACAGCACCGGGTACTCCTCGGTGAGGTCGCAGCCGACCAGCACGAACACGTCGCCGCGCGCGATCTCGTCGATCGGCGCCCGCAGGCCCCAGGCGACCTCCAGGCTGGGGCTGCCCGCGGGCACGTCGGTGCGGTGGTCGAGGTGCGGGGTCCCCACGACCTCGCGGAAGAGCGCCGCGGCCAGCACGACGTCCTCGTTGGCCAGGCGCCGGCCGCCCAGGAACGCCACG
The DNA here is from genome assembly GCA_031459855.1 of Armatimonadota bacterium. Classification (NCBI taxonomy): domain Bacteria; kingdom Bacillati; phylum Candidatus Sysuimicrobiota; class Candidatus Sysuimicrobiia; order Candidatus Sysuimicrobiales; family Candidatus Humicultoraceae; genus Candidatus Fervidifonticultor; species Candidatus Fervidifonticultor primus. The sequence goes on along the minus strand of JAVKHP010000001.1, from coordinate 2,017,533 downwards.
CGCCCGGGCGCGCGGGCGCGGGCGTCGGCCAGGCGAGCGCTCACCAGGTCCAGGGCCTCATCCCAGGTGGCCTCCTCGAGCCGCCCGTGGCGCCGCACGAGCGGCGCGCGCAGCCGGTCGGGAGCGCCCACGTAGTCGTGGCCGAAGAAGCCCAGGTCGCACAGCCAGATGTCGTTGATCGCTGCCAGCTCGCGGGCGCGGGTGCGCACCACCTCGTCGCCCCGCACGTCCAGCCAGATCGCGCAGCCCAGCCCGCAGTGCGTGCAGGTGGACGCCACCGGCCGGTTGTCCCATGGCCGGGCCCGAAAGCGGTAGGTCCGGCTGGTCAGGGCGCCGACGGGACAGATGGCGATGGTGTTCCCGATGAACTTGGACTCGACCGGGAGCGCGAACGGGGTGTTGATCTCGCTGGAGAACCCGCGGGCGAAGCCCTTCAGGGCGTGGTCGCCGGCGACCAGTTCGCCGAACCGGACGCACCGCCAGCACAGGATGCACCGCTCGCGGTCCAGCACGAGCACGGGCCCCAGCGCCACCGGCTTGGCGAAGTCGCGCTTGGCCTCCACGAAGCGGCTGCGGCCGGGCCCCCACCGCAGCGTCTGATCCTGCAGCGGGCACTCGCCGCCCTTGTCGCAGACGGGGCAGTCCAGCGGGTGGTTGATCAGGAGGAACTCCAGGATGGCCTCCTGCCCGGCCCGCACCTCCGGCGCGCGGGTGTCCACCACCATGCCCTCGGCCGCGGGCAGCGTGCACGAGGTCTGCAACTTGGGCATCTTCTCGACCTTCACCAGGCACATGCGGCAGGCCCCCAGCGGGGGCATCCGGTCGTGATAGCAGAAGATGGGGATCTCGATCCCCGCGGCGCGCGCCGCCTGGTAGACGGTGGTGCCCTTGGGCACGGTGACGGTCCGCCCGTCGATGGTGAGGGTCACGGTCTCGGGCGGGCTAGTGGCCATGGGCAGCTCCTGCAGCGGGCGGTGCCGCGACCCCGGCGCCGGCCCGCGCGATGTGGCGCTCGTAGGCATGGCGGAAGTGGCGTAGCGACGCCACCAGGCTCGGCGGCACGCTCTCGCCCAGGGGGCAGAAACACGTGCCGGTCATGCCCCGGGCGATCCCCTCCAGGAGGTCCAGGTCTGCGGGGCGGCCCCGGCCGCCCAGCAGGCGGTCGAACACCTGGGTGATCCACACGGTGCCCTCGCGGCAGGGCGTGCACTTGCCGCAGGACTCGTCGCGGTAGAACTCGACGACGCGGGCGATGACCTCGACGATGTCGGCGGAGTCGTCGATGACGATCACCGCCGCCGACCCCAGCATCGAGCCCACCGCGCGCAGGCTGTCGTAGTCCATGGGCACGTCCAGCTGGTCGGCGGTCAGCAGCATCGACGACGAGCCGCCCGGAAACACCGCCTGGACGCGACGGCCGGGCCGCAGGCCGCCGGCGTGCTCGAAGATCATCGCGCGCAGCGGCGTACCCAGCGGCAGCTCGTAGACCCCGGGGCGGGTCACGTGGCCGCTGATGGAGAACAGCGCGGGCGGGCCCAGCTCGCGGTAGCGCTCGGGGCCCAGCGTGAGGATCGCGGGCACGTGACAGAGGGTCTCCACGTTGTTCACCAGCGTCGGCTGCTGGTAGAGCCCGGCCTGCGCCGGGAACGGCGGGCGCAGCCGCGGCAGCGCGCGGCGGCCCTCCAGCGACTCGAGCAGCGCCGACTCCTCCCCGGCGATGTAGGCACCGGCGCCGGTGTGCACCACGATCTCCACGGTGTGCTCGCCCCCGAAGATGCGCTCGCCGACGAAGCCCGCGGCCCGGGCCTGGGCCACCGCCTGCTCCAGCAGCCGGCGCGCCCGGTGGAACTCCCGGCGCAGGTAGACGTACGCCTTGCGGGCCCCCACGGTCACCGCAGCGATGATGATGCCCTCGATCAGCAGGTGCGGGCAGCCTTCCAGGAGCGTCCGGTCCTTGAAGGTGCCGGGCTCGCCCTCGTCGGCGTTCACCACCACGTACTTGATCGGGGCGCTGCGGGGGATGAACTTCCACTTCTGGCCCGTGGGGAAGCCTGCCCCGCCCTTGCCCCGCAGCCCCGACTGCACCAGCAGGTCGATCACCGACTCCGGCGGCAGCTCGCCCGTGGCCACGCGCCGGGCCGCCGCGTACCCGCCGGCCCGGCAGTAGGCCGTCAGGTCGTGCACCCCGCCGTCGCGCGTCCACTTCAACAGGATGGACTCAGGCATCGGGACGCCTCACGGGTAGCGCGCCAGCAGGTCGTCCACGGCCTCGGGCTGCACACGCGGCCAGCGGTCCTCGTCCACGAGCACCACCGGCGCCTCGTCGCAGGCGGCGAGGCACTCCGCCGTCCGCCACGTGAACCGCCCGTCGGGCGTGGTGCTCCCGGGGCCCACGCCCAGCCGCTCGCGCAGGCGCGCCACCACCGCCCCGCACCCTGCCAGCATGCACGAGACGTTGGTGCACACCTGGACGACGTGCCGGCCGACGGGCGCGAGGTAGAAGAGGTGGTAGAACGACGCCACCGACACGACCTCGGCCAGCGGCAGGTCCAGCGTCTGCGCCACGCCCTCCAGTGCCTCGGGCGGCAGCCACCCGTACTCCGCCTGGGCCACGAAGAGCGCCGGCAGCAGCGCCGACTGCCGGTGCTCGTACCGGGCCGCCAGCTGCCGGATCTCCTGGCGGGCGGCTTCGCTGAGCGGTCGCCGGTCGGCGCGGGCGGCAGCCGCAGGTGGGACGCTCACCGGCATCGCATCCTCGCCGACGTCCCTGCCGCGCGGCCGCATGCCGCCTGGGCCTGCGGGGCGCCGCTCATCGGTCCACGTCCCCCAGGACGGGATCGATGGTGGCGATCACCACCACGACGTCGGCCATGGTGTGTCCCTGGAGCATGACGGGCAGCGCCTGGAGGTTGTTGAACGACGCCGAGCGCACCCGGACCCGCACCGGCCGGTTGCTACCGTCGCTCACCAGATAGTACCCTTTCTCGCCGCGCGGGGACTCCACCGCGTGGTACACCTCGCCCGCCGGCGGGTGCAGGCCCTCGCTCACCAGTTTGAACTGGTGGATCACCGCCTCCATGCTGCGGACGAGCTCCGACCGCGGGGGCAGGGCCACCTTGCGGTCGTCGACGATCCACGGGCCCCCGGGCAGCCGCTCGAGGGCCTGGAGGACGATGCGGCGCGCCTGACGCATCTCCTCCATGCGCAGCCGGTACCGCTCGAACGAGTCGCCGGCGGTGCCCACCGGGACGTCGAACGCGTACTGCTCGTAGCCGCTGTACGGAAACGCTTTGCGCACGTCGTAGGCGACGCCCGAGCCGCGCAGCAGCGGGCCCGTGCACCCCAAGCGGAGCGCGTCGGCCGCCGACAGCACCCCCACGCCCTCGGTGCGCCGCCGCCAGATCAGGTTGTCGGTGAGCATGGCCTCCAGGTCGTCCAGCTGGCGGGGCAGGTGCTCCATCACCTGCCGGACCCGCGGGACGAAGCCCTCGGGCAGGTCCCAGGCCAGCCCGCCGATGCGGATGTAGCCGTGCATCATGCGCTGGCCGGAGACCATCTCGAACAGGTCGAGGATCGGCTCACGGGCCTGGAAGCAGTAGAAGAACCCGCTGGTGACGTTGAGTTCCAGCACGCTGGTGCCCAGCCAGACCAGGTGGCTGGCGATGCGCGAGAGCTCCATGAGGATCACCCGGGCCACCTGCGCCCGCTCCGGCGGCGTGATCCCCATCAGCTTCTCCACGGCCAGCACGTAGGCGCACTCCTCGATGAAGGTGGCGAGGTACTCGATGCGCGCCGGGAAGACGATGTTCTGATGGTAGGTGCGGTGCTCCATGGTCTTCTCGAAGCCGGTGTGGAGGTAGCCGATCACCGGCCGGCAGCCGACGATCACCTCGCCCTCGAGGTCCAGCACCACCCGCAACACCCCGTGGGTGGCGGGGTGCTGCGGTCCCACGTTGATGGTCAGCGTCTCGGTCTGGCGCGTTGTCATGCTCGCTCACCCGCCCGCGCGCCCGCGCCCGTCCTGCGGGTGCCGGGACGCGTCCGCGGCTAGGGCCGCGGCGGCGACGTGGGAATGATCGCGCTGGGGACCTTGGGGACGTGCCCGATGAACTGCACCGGCTCCTCGGTCAGCGGGTAGTCCTTGCGCAGCGGGTGTCCCTCCCAGTCGTCCGGCAACAGGATCCGCGTCAGGTGCGGGTGGCCCTCGAAGCGGATCCCGAACAGGTCGTAGACCTCGCGTTCCAGCCAGTTGGCGCCGGGCCACAGCCCGGTGGCGCTGGCGATCACCGGCCGGGCGCCCGGCAGCCGCGCCTTGAGGCGCAACCGCACCGGCGGCTGCAGCCCGGCCAGCAGGTAGACCACCTCGAACCGCGGCTCGGCCGGATGGCGGTCCACCGCCGTGAGATCCGTGAGCATCCACGGACCGCCGGGTGCGGTTCGCACCGCCTCGAGCGCGTCCAGCACGCGGTCGGCCGGCACGACCACCGTGACCTCCCCGCGGAACTCGACGCGCTCCAGCTCGCCTCCCAGGTGCGCCTGCACCCGGGCCGCCAGCGCCCCGGCGTCCATCAGCGACGGCCTCCGCCGGCGGCGATCTTCTCCCGGAGCTTCAACACGCCGTAGAGCAGCGCCTCGGGTCGCGGCGGGCACCCGGCCACGTAGACGTCGACCGGCACGATCTTGTCGACCCCCTGGACCAGCGCGTAGTTGTTGAACACCCCGCCGCACGAGGCGCAGTCGCCCATGGCGATGACCCACTTGGGTTCCAGCATCTGGTCGTAGATGTGACGCAGCACAGGCGCCATCTTCTGGGAGACGCGGCCCGAGACGATCAGCAGGTCGGCCTGGCGGGGCGAGGCGCGGAACAGCTCGCTGCCGAAGCGCGCGATGTCGAAGCGCGCCCCGGCGCTGGCCATCATCTCGATGGCGCAGCACGCCAGGCCGAACTGCGCTGGCCAGATGCTGCCCGAGCGCGCCCACGCCACCATCTTCTCCACGGTGGTGGTCAACACGCGCCGCTCGACCTCGCGGACCTCGGCGGGCTCGACGGTGGTCACTGCCATTCCAGCGCCTGCCGCTTCCAGGCGTAGAGGAGCCCCAGGCCCAGCACGCCGACGAACACCAGCATCTCCACCAAGCCGAAGACGCCCAGCCGGCGGAAAACCACGGCCCAGGGGAACAGGAAGACGATCTCCAGGTCGAACAGGATGAACAGCATCGCGATCAGGTAGTACCGGATGGGCACGCGCTCCCGCGCGGTCCCGATCGCCCACATCCCCGACTCGTAGGGCTCGACCTTCGCCGGCGTCGGGCGGCGGCCGCCCAGCAGCGCGTGGGCCCCAAGCAGGGCCGCCGTCAGCCCGACGGCCAGCACGAGGTGCACGAGAATGGGGAGGTAGTCGACCAGCACCGTCATCGGCAGAACGCCCCGTCCCGCCCGCGCGGCAGGCCAGTCCCCATCATCGCAGAGTTGCAGAAGAGCGTCAACACGCGGACGCCGCAGCAGGCCCGCGCACCCGCTGCCCACGGGCGTCGCACGCCGCACCGCGGGGCGCGGCGGCTCACCGGGGGCGCGCGGTCACGGCCCGCACCGATGCCAGAATCCGCGGGAGCACGTCCAGCACGGCGTCGACGTCGTCCTCGGTGCTCCAGCGGCCCAGCGAGAACCGCACCGTGCCGGCCGCATGGGCTGGGGGCACGCCCAGGGCCGCGATCACGTGGGAGGGCTCCAGCCTGCCCGAGGTGCACGCCGAGCCCGACGAGGCGGCGATCCCCTCCAGATCGAGCGCCAGCAACAGCGACTCGCTGTCGGCATCGGCGAACGAGACGTTGACGATGCCCGGCAGCCGTCGGGTGGGATGGCCATTGAGCCGCGCGCCCGGCAGGGCGGCGAGCCCCGCGGCCAGCCGGTCGCGCAACGCCGCGATGCGCGCCGCCTCCTCCGCCATGGCGGCCTGCGCGAGGGCGGCCGCCACGCCGAACCCCACGATGGCGGGCGTGTTCTCGGTGCCAGCCCGGCGGCCGCGCTCCTGGCTGCCCCCGCGGAGCAGCGGCGCCAGGGTCACGCCGCGGCGGACGTACAGGGCGCCGATGCCCTTGGGGCCGTAGCGCTTGTGGGCCGATAGCGAGAGCAGGTCGACCCCGAGGGCCCGGACGTCGATCGGTACGATGCCCGCGCTCTGGGTGGCGTCGGTGTGGAACAGCACCCCGGCGTCGCGGGCGATGGCCGCCACCTCGGCCACCGGCCCCAGGGTGCCGATCTCGTTGTTGCCGTGCATGATGCTGATCAGCACCGTGTGGGGCCGCAGGGCTCGCCGCACGTCGTCCGGGTCCACCAGGCCCTGCCCGTCCACGGGCAGGATCGTAACTGCGATACCCCGCTCGGCCAGCCAGCGGCACGGTTCCAGCACCGCGTGGTGCTCGGTGGCGGCGGTAATGACGTGCGGCGTCGCGTGCGGGCTGGCCCAGACCGCGCCCAGGAGGGCGGTGGTGTTCGCCTCGGTCGCGCCCGAGGTGAAGACGATCTCCGCTGGCTCGGCACCGATCAGCCGGGCGACCGCCGCCCGGGCCTCGTCGACCGCCGCGCGCGCGGCCTGACCGAACTGGTGGACGCTGCCGGCGTTGCCAAAGTGCTGGCTGAAGTAGGGCTGCATGGCGTCCACCACGCGCGGGTCGACTGGCGTCGTAGCCGCGTAGTCGAGGTAGCGCCCCACGTAGGGCCGCGGGGGGATCGACGATGTCACCCTCATACCGGTCCCAGTATACCGCGGGGGGCACGGAGGTGCGCATGGCGCGCCGCGTCGGCGGTGCTCTGTGCCCCGTGCGGCGATCGTGGTAGAGGCGCGAACGGCCGCGGCGCCTTCAGGCCTGCGGTGCGGCCCCCACGCCCAGGGCGTCGAGGTGCGCGAGCACCTCGTCGGGGCGCTGGATGTCGTGGCCCATCTGGAGGAACCGCACCGGCCCCACCGTGGCGTGGATCGCGTCGAGGTGGATGCGCCGGTCGTCGACGTAGAGGATCTCGTCCGGCCGCAGGACGCACCCGCGGGCGGCCAGGTCGGCGACGAGGGCGGCGACGAGCCGCTCCTTGTGGGGGTGCGGCTCGACCTTCTTGAGGTCGAAGTACGACTCCAGCCCCAGCAGCGCGAAGATCTCGTCGACCGGCTCGGGCCGGTTCCAGGACGCGGCTGCCACCAGCACCCGCCGCGCCCGCAGGCCGTCCAGCAGCCGCCGGACGCCCGGGTACAGCGCGACGCGGACGCCATCCTGATCGCGCACCGCGTCCTCGCCGTCCCGCTCGAACGGCCGCCGCAGCGCCGTGACGTTGGCATGGTTCCATAGCGTCAGGTCGCAGTCGAGGATCACCAACCGTACTGCCACGTCGAACCCGTCCCTTCCCGTGTCATCCTGGCCCGGCTGGGCCGCGGCCCTCACGGCTCGTTGGCCGCGGGCGGCTCGGGCGCCTCCGGGACCTTTCCCTCCACCACGTCCAGCAGGTTCCGGATGATCCGCGCCGTGAGCCCCCACACGGTCCAGCGGCCGCAGTCGTAGTAGAGCAGCTCCACCACCCGGCCCCCACGCACCACGCGCTCTGCGCGCACCCGCCCCGGGTCCTGGAAGATCGCCAGGGGCAGGGTCACGACCTCGTCGATCTCGTTCGGATTGGGCCGCAGGCGATCCGGCGGCGGCACGGCACCCACGAAGGGGGTGACCGCGAACCCCGACACGATCGTCTCGACCTCGTCCAGGCGCCCGAGCACCTCCACGGCCGACGGCTCCAACCCGAGCTCCTCGTACGTCTCCCGGAGCGCGGTCTCCTGGAGCGAGGCGTCTCCCGGCTCCTCGCCGCCCCCGGGGAAGGAGATCTGCCCCTTGTGGTGCTCGACGGTCTCCGTCCGCTTGGTGAGGAGCAGGTGTGCCACCCCGTCCTGCTCGAACACCGGGACGAGCACCGCCGCCCGGCGCCACGAATGGGGCGGCAGGTCACGCGGACGGTACTCCCGCAGCTGCTCCCGCAGTCGGGCCAGCAGGCTCACGTCTGCGTGTTGGCCGTCTGGCCTCGGGACTCCTGCCAGGGCAGAAGACTCCCGGCCAGGGGCCGCCTACAAAATCTTGAGGGAATTTTGGCTCTTCGCACTAGATCTAGAAGGAAAACCCGATCGGACGTGGAATATGAGGCGGCGACCCCGGGGGGAAGGCCATGCTACCACAGTTCGCCTCGATCGACGGTACTCCATCGCTGCGCCGCCGCGACATCTACCTCCTTAGCCCCAGGCTCCTTCCCCCCGAGGTCATCGCCGTCGCCTTCGCCAAGACCTCCCGTAGCCCCAAGCCCTTTCGGGAGATCGCGGCGGAACTGACGGAGGAGTCGTCCAGCGAGTTCCACGAGAAGTGGGTGCTGGGGTACGGGCACGGCTCGGTGGCCGAGCACGCCGTCCTCCACCTGGCGCTGGAGAACGTGTCGCGCCTGGCCATCGAGTGCCTGGAGAGCAACCGTCTCTGCTCGTACACCGAGAAGTCCACCCGCTACCAGATCTTCGACGCCTTCTACGTCCCGCCGACGGTCGCCGCCTCCCCGCACGCCGAGCTCTACGTGCAGACCTGCCGGCGCCTGTTCGAGACGTACCGGGCCAGCCTCGAGCCCGTGCGGCGCGTCATCGAGACGTGGTACCCGCGCCACGAGGGGGAGGCCGACCGGGCGTATGCCGCGCGGATCCGCTCCAGGTACATCGACGTCTGCCGCTTCCTCCTGCCCTGCGCCACGCTCGCCAACGTGGGCATGACGGCCAACGCCCGCGCCCTCGAGCATGCCATCACCAAGATGCTGTCGCACCCCCTCGAAGAGGTCCGGGCCATCGGCGCCGAGGTCAAGGCCGTGGCCCGCACCGAGGTGCCCACCCTCGTCAAGTACGCCGAGCCCAGCCCCTACCTGATCGAGACGGCCGCGGCCCTGACCGCCCTGGCCAGGGGCGAGGACGAGCCGGCGGAGGCCGACCTCCTGGACGGCGAGGCGTCGCCCGGGGTTCGCCTGGTGCACTACGACCGGGATGCGGAACTGCGCATCGTGGCCGCATGCTTGTATCGCTACGGCCGGACGTCGTACCGCCGGGCCTGGGCGCGGGCGGCCGCGCTTGACCCGCATGGGCGCGCAGCCATCGTCTGTGAGGCGCTGGGGCGGCTCCGGCGCCACGATGCGCCGCTACGCGAGCTCGAGCACGTCACCTACACCTTCGACATCGTCTGCGACCAGGGCGCCTACTTCGACCTCAAGCGTCACCGCATGATGACCCAGAGCCCCCAGGCCCCCACGGTGGACCTGGGCTACGCGGTGCCCCGCGCCATCGTCGAGGCCGGCCTGGAGGGCGCATTCCGCGCCGCGGTCGAGCAGGCCACGGAGGCCTACCACCGCCTCGCCGCCGACCTGCCGCACGAGGCCGCCTACCTGGTCACCAACGCCCACAACCGCCGGTTCCTGGCCACCATGAACCTGCGCGAGCTCTACAGCGTGGTGCCGCTGCGGGCACGGGAGAGCGGGCACTTCTCCTACCGGCGCATCGCCCTCCAGCTCTACGAGGCCGTCCGGGCGGTGCACCCGGGGCTGGTCGCTCACCTGCGCTTTGGCGACCCTCCACCCGCGGCGGCCGCCCTCGAGGCCCGTCACTTCGCCGAGGTCGCTGCACGGCCGCATGCGGTCCCGGCATCGGCCTCGGGCTGATCCGGTCCGGTCGGGCCGCCTCACCCGGCCGGCGGCACCAGCACGTACGCCAGCACCAGCGGCTCCTTGTTGCCGTGGAAGCGATGCGGGACGCCCGCGGGCACGAAGATCACCGCCCCGGGTCCGACCGGGACGTCGCGGTCGCCAAGCCGTACGAGGCCGCGGCCGCCCACGCAGGCGTACACCTCGTCCTGCTGGTGCGTCCCCTGCAGGTCGAGGCCGCCGGGTAGCACGCGGAGCACGCCCACCGTGAGGTCGGGCCGGCCCAGCAGCCGCTGAAACTGCTGGGCGGGGCCGTCCATGGCGTCGGCGACCCGAAAGGCGTCCCACACCTGTGCGTCCATCGTTGGTCCTCCGTCGGTCCTCCGTGTGTTCTCCACCGACCCTTCGTCAGGTCCTCTGTCGGTCATCCGCCGGCGCTCCATCGGTGGTCCACGACCCTCCGCGACCTGACTACCGTGGACCTGCGGTGCGCGGCGGCCGCGATCCCACCTGGCGCACCCGCGTACACGGCAGAGCACCGGCGGTGCCCCGCGTCCCACATCGCGCACCAGGGAATTTCCCCGCCCGTTCGAAAACTCCCGTAGGCGTCATTCCACGGAAGTCAGCGAGGTGATCCATGCGGTTCGTCACGTACGAGTTCCGGGGCCAGGCGCACCTGGGGGTGCTGGACGGTGAGCACGTCTTCGCCTTCGCCCCCCTGGCCCGCCAGGCCGCCCGCGCCGGACGCGGACGCGGCCCCGGGGACCAGATCCCCGACGATCTGGTGAGCTTCATCGAGCGAGGCTCCCTGGCGCAGGCCCGGGCTGCCCTCGCGCTGGGCCGCCGGCTCCTGCGGGAGGGCCGCGCACGCGGCCTCGTGGTGCCTCTGGCCCGCACGCGGCTGCTCGCGCCGATCCCGCGGCCGCGCAAGAACATCTTCTGCATGGGGCGCAACTACGCCGAGCACGCCCGCGAGGGCGGGCACGAGGTGCCCACGGTGCCGGTGTTCTTCACCAAGCCGCCCACCGCCGTGGTGGGTCCCGACGCGCCGGTCGTCCACCACCGGGTGACCGAGCAGCTCGACTACGAGGTCGAGCTCACCGTGGTCATCGGCCGGCGGGGCCGCGACATCCCCGTCGAGCGCGCGCTGGACTACGTCTTCGGGTACACCATCATGAACGACATCACGGCGCGCGACCTCCAGCGCCGCCACCTGCAGTGGTTCAAGGGGAAGTCCCTGGACACGTTCGCGCCGCTGGGGCCGGCCGTCGTCCACCGGTCGCTGATCCCCGACCCCCAGAACCTGCGCCTGCGGCTGCGGGTCAACGGCGAGGAACGCCAGAACGCCTCCACGGGCAGCATGGTCTTCTCGGTGGCGCAGCTGATCTCGGTGCTCTCTGCGGGCATGACGCTCGAGCCCGGCGACCTGCTGGCCACCGGCACGCCCGAGGGCGTCGCCATGGGCCGCACGCCGCCGCCGTGGTTGCAGCCGGGCGACGTGGTGGAAGCCGAGATCGAGGGCATCGGGGTGCTGCGCAACCGCATCGTGGCGCCGTAGCGCGCACACGCGGCTACCACGCGGGGATCGCACCGTCAGACCGCCGTGCCGGTGGGACGAGGTGCCGGACCCGGTCGGCGGCGGCCCCGCACATCCGATGCAGAGGGGGTGATCCCCCGTGCCCAGGCAGCCCGGCGCGGCGCCGGCATCGGCGGCCCGCCGCGCCGCAGGGCGACGGCCTCCACCCCAACAACGCGGGCGGCCCGGGGCCGCGGGGGCGTGTTGGGTCCCGGACCGCACCGGTTGGGGCGGCGTGACACGTTCGATACATGCCGACGCTACGAAAGGGGCCGGCTGGCCTGCGCCGCGCGGCGCGGGCAGACTACCTGACGGAGTGGAGGACGCCATGGGGATCCGACTTGCAGGCGTCGTGCTCCTGGCCGGGCTGGTGACGCTGGCGACGCCGGCGCGCACCCCGGCGCAGACGCGCGCGCCCAAGGTCTACGAGATCACGATGACGTCGTTCAAGTTCGAACCGAACCAGATCCGGGTCACCGAGGGCGACACGGTGATCCTGCGGCTGCGCAACGCCGACCAGTTCGGGCGGACGCACAACTTCGCCTCGGCCTTCCTGCTCAACATCCCGCTGGTCGTGCGGGGCGACGGTCTGGAAGGGATCGCCGAGGGGCGCAAGTTCGTGTCGGTGGAAGCCGGCAAGACCGCTGAGGTGGAGTTCACCGTCCGCGGACGGGGGTCGTACGCGTTCCTGTGCACGCTCTTCGACCACGCCGCGCGGGGGCAGACGGGGATGCTGATCGTCGGGGCGCCGGCACCCTGACCCCGCCGGGGACGACCGGGCTACCCGTCCAGGTCCCTGGCGTAGCGGATCAGCAACGGCCGCACGCGGCTGGCCCGGCCGGCACACAGGCGACGGTGCCCGTGGACGATCACGAACTGCACGCCCTCGACGTCGCGCAGCACGTGGAAGATGGCGCCGACAGCCAGCTGCACCTCGGCCTGCAGCAGCTCTCGGGTTACGGCCACGCTGTTGGTCGCCTTGAACGTCGCCGACTCCCACACCAGGGCCACGGCGCGGCCGTCCTCGATCAGGCGGCTGCTGCGCACCATCCCCTTGCCCAGGATGTTCTCGGCGAGGTTGCGGGCGATGGTCGCCCGGTCCTCCGCCCGGGCGGTGCCTGAGGGGGAGACGGCGGCCGCCACCGCGACCAGCACCGCAGCCGCCCAGACCGCCGGACGCAACCACAGGGGAGCCATGACCAGGCGTTCGGCATCCCACCCGGGGGTCCTGCTGGCGTCGGGGCCGCGGGGGCCGGAGCGAACGCCCGTATGCCCCCGGTGTTCGCGGTGGGGTACGTGATGGCCCTGCGATCGCCGGGATCTCCGGGCCGGGGGCGACGGTCCAAGACCAGGCCGCGCCCGGGAAGCGCCTGCGCCGAGCACCGCGGGCGCCTCGTGGGACTCAGAGGGAATGCGGGCCCGGCGTGGTAGTCTGTGGGCGTCTGTGGTAGTCTTCAGGCTGAATCCTGCACGAGCAGACTTCACGTGTCGGCACGACGGAAGGAGGGAGCGCGGTGAGGACAGGGATGCGCGTCGCGCTGGCGCTGGTGCTGGTGGCAGGCCTGCTGGGTCTGCAGCAGGTGCAGGCCACCGCCCAGGCGGTGCCCCGGCAGTTGCGTGTGGCGATCGGAATCGACGCCGACCGGCTCGATCCGGCCGAGCAGACGACCACCACCATCGCCAACGTCGTCGACTACATGTTTGAGACGTTGGTGGACCTCCACCCCGTCAAGAACGAGATCGTGCCGCGGCTGGCGACCCGCTGGCAGATCTCGCGCGACGGCCTGACCTACACCTTCACGCTGCGGCGCGGCGTGCGCTTCCACGACGGCACGCCGTTCAACGCCGAGGCAGTGAAGTTCACCTTCGAGCGGCTCCAGGATCCCCGGGTCGCGGTGGCGCTGCGCTTCCTGGTGCAGCCCATCAAGAGCATCGAGGCCGTCGGCGACGACACGGTGCGGATCACGCTCAGCAAGGTTACCCCGACGTTCCTGTCCGACCTGAGCACGACCCAGTTCGCCATCCTCTCGCCCGCGGCCGTCCAGCGCGCCGGCGACCGCTGGCGGGCGGCGCCGGTGGGCGGGGGCACCGGCCCCTACGTCTTCAAGGAGTGGCGGCGGGGTGACTCGATCTTGCTGGAGCGCAACCCCAACTACTGGGGCAAGAAGCCGATCTTCGACGAGATCCTCTTCCGCGTCGTGCCCGACGCCGGCACCCGCCTGACACAGGTCCTGGCGGGCGACGTCCACCAGGCGATGCTGCCGCCGGCCCCCGACGTCAAGGGGCTGCGCCGCAACCCCCGGGTGACGGTGGTCGAGGCGCCCAGCGACCGCGTGATCTCCGTGCTCATGAACACGCAGTGGGGGCCGTTCAAGGACGTCCGGGTCCGCCAGGCCATGAACTACGCCGTCAACAAGAAGGCGATCCTGGCCAGCGTGCTGTTCGACCTGGGCACCGTGGTGGACTCGCCCTGCCCGTCCATGATGTTCGGCTACTCCAAGGTGCAGGACGGCGGCTGGCCCTTCAACCCCATCAAGGCCAAGCAGCTGCTGGCCGAGGCGGGGTACAAGGACGGGTTCGAGGTCAACTTCTTCTCGCCCACGGGCCGCTACATCCAGGACTTCCAGTTCGCCCAGGCGATCGCCGCCCAGCTGCGCAACGTCAACGTGCGGGCCAACGTCAGCACCATGGACTGGCCCTCCTACGTCGCCATGATCCAGACGCCGCCGGAGCGCACCCGGGTCCAGATGATCGTGCTGGGCTGGGCGTGGCCGGTGCTGGACTGCGACGGCGTGCTCTACGGCCAGTTCCACTCCTCCAGCCACCCGCCCCGGGGCCTGGGGCCGGCCTTCTACAACAACCCGAAGGTCGACCAGCTGCTGGAGCGCGAGCGCCAGGAGGCCAACGTCGAGCGGCGCAAGGCCCTCATGAAGGAAGCCCAGGAGATCATCTGGCAGGACGCCCCGTGGATCTGGCTGTGGAGCCAGAAGTGGTACGTCGTGACCGTGAAGAACCTCGAAGGGGTCCTGATCCACCCCATCGAGAAGTGGACGGCGCTGTGCGAGCCGGAGGCGCCCGCGGTCAGCCACCACTGCGTGACGTGGAAGTGACGTGGACGTGACGATCGACGTCCCCACGACGTGACGCTGGCCCGGGGCGCGCCGCAGGCGTCGCCCCGGGCCGGTGCGTTGCCCGGACATCTCCCATGGGCCTCTACCTGCTGCGTCGTCTTGGGCTCGCCGTCCCGACGCTGCTTGGCGTCACGGTGGTCGTCTTTGCCCTCATCCGGCTGATCCCCGGCGACCCGGCGCGGTTGATTTTGGGGCTGCAGGCCTCCGAGGAGGAGGTGCAGCGGCTGCGGGTGGAGTTGGGGCTGGACCGCCCGCTGTACGTCCAGTACGCGCGGTTCTTCGCCCGGCTGCTGCGGGGCGACCTCGGGTACTCGGCCGTCACCCGCGAGCCGGTCATCGGCGAGATCGGCAGCCGGCTGCCCGCCACGGTGCAGCTGGCGGTCTCCAGCATCGTGGTGGCGACGCTGGTGGGCATGGCCGCCGGCGTGCTCTCGGCCACCCGTCAGTACTCCGCGGTCGACTACGTGGTGATGACCGTGGCGCTGTTTGGCGTCTCGCTCCCGGTCTTCTGGCTGGGCCTGATGCTGATGCTACTCTTCTCCGTCTACCTCAACTGGCTGCCGGCCGGCGGCTACGGGACGCCCGCGCACCTGGTCCTGCCTACGGTGGCGCTGGCGGCGTTCTCCATCGCCATCATCGCCCGCATGACCCGCAGCAGCCTGCTGGAGGTGTTCACCCAGGACTACATCCGCACGGCGCGCGCCAAGGGACTGCACGGCCGCGTGGTGATCCTCCGCCACGCCCTCAAGAACGCCCTGATCCCGGTGATCACCGTCATCGGCCTGCAGTTCGGCGCGCTGCTGGGCGGCGCGATCCTCACCGAGACCGTGTTCGCCTGGCCCGGCATGGGGCGGCTGCTGGTCAGCGCCATCACGGCCCGCGACTACGCGGTGGTCCAGGGCGTGGTGCTCGTGTTCGCCGGGCTCTTCACGCTGGTGAACCTCGTCGTGGACGTCCTCTACGCCTATGTCGACCCGCGCATCCACTACGGTTAGGTGGCTGCCCGCCCCCGCGGAGGTGCGGGCGCGGCCCGGCGTCTGGCGCCGATTGCGCCGGCACCGCACCGCCGTGGTGGGCCTGACGATTCTCGCGGCCTTCCTGGCCGGCTCGCTGCTGGCCCCCGTGCTCTTCACCGAGGACCCGACGGAGGCCAACTTCGAGCGCGTGTTGCAGCCGCCCTCGCGGGTGCACCTGCTGGGCACCGACAACCTGGGCCGCGACCTGCTGGTGCGCATCGTCTACGGCGCCCGGGTCTCGTTCCTGATCGGGGTGCTGGCGGTCAGCCTGAGCGCCGCCCTGGGCGTGCCGGTGGGCCTGGTCTCCGGGTACTATGGTGGCAGCGTGGACATCGTAATCCAGCGGCTGGTGGACCTGATGCTGGCCTTCCCGGGCTTCCTGCTGGCGCTGACGCTGATCGCGGTGCTGGGCGTCGGCGTCACCAACGTGGTGGTGGCCGTGGGGCTGGCCACCGCGCCGGTGTACGTCCGGCTGGTGCGCGGGGTGGCGCTGTCGATCCGCACCCAGGTGTACGTGGAGGCCGCGCGGGCCCTGGGGGCCTCGGCACCGCGCGTGCTGCGACGACACGTGCTGCCCAACTGCCTGGCCCCGGTGATCGTGCAGTCCACCCTCCAGCTGGGGACGGCCATCCTGACGGCCGCGGGGCTGGGGTTCCTCGGCCTGGGCGTGAAGCCGCCCACGCCCGAGTGGGGAACGATGCTGGGCGAGGGCCAGACCTACTTGTTCTCGTCCTGGTACATGGCCACGTTCCCGGGCCTGGCCATCTTCCTGACGGTGCTGGCGTTCAACCTGCTGGGCGACGGCCTGCGCGATGCCCTGGATCCCCGCATGCGGCTTCCCTGATCCTGCACGGTGGCCGCCGCACGCGTGACCACGGACCCCGAGATCCCCTCCCTCTCCGCGATCCTCGAGACGGCGCTGCGCGACGCCGGTGACCGCCCCCTGCGGCTGGGCGACCTGCTCGACCAAGCCGCCGACCGGGGCTTTGGGCTGTTGATGCTCGTGCTGGGCCTGCCCATGCTGATCCCGGTGCTGCCCCCGGGGTCATCAACGGTGGTCGGCCCCATCTACGCGGTGTTCGCGATCCAGATGCTGCGGGGGAGCGGGCGGCCCTGGCTGCCCGCAGCCCTGCGGGACCGTGTGCTCTCGCCGCGGACGGTCCAGCTCCTCCGGGACCGCGGCCTGCCGATGATCCGGGCGCTCGAGCGCTGGTCACGGCCGCGCGGGTTCTGGCCGGGCGAGCGGGTCGGCGTGCGCATCGTGGCGGCGGCGATGCTGCTCATGGGCCTGATCCTGCTGGGACCGTTCCCCTTCCTGAACACGCCCCCGGCCGTGGCGGTGATGCTGCTGGGCCTGGCGCTGCTGAACCGGGACGTGCTCTTCCTGCTGGCCGGGCTCGCGGTGGCCGCCGCCTCGCTGGCCATCTTGCTGGTGACGGTCGGCCTGCTGGTCAGCTTGCTGGCATTCCTGCGGGGTCTGCTCCGCTGGTAGAGCAGGCCCGACGCTCAACGGCCGGTGACCGGCGACAGCCTCCGGCCGTGTGTCCCGGCGGAACCTCCGAACCGGCTGCGCCATGGGGCCGTGGCCATCCCTGCACGGAACGCCCCGGTGGCTGCCCGCGGATCGCCGGCTGGCCCGGGAGCCGGCGCATCCTGCCGCTCACATGTGGAGTTCGAGGATGTCGCGGTCGCGCAGCACGTGGTCGCGGCCGACCATCTGGCCGTCGTACTCGCCGGCCCGCCACAGGCGCGCGTAGCGCAGGCGTTCTGCGAAGTCCTTGTGGACGGCGCCCGCCGCTTCCTGGACGGTGGTCCCCTGCGGGAGGATGAAGGGCACGTCGAGGTCTGGCTTCTTGCCGGGCTTCTTGCTGTAGACCCGGATCTTGCCCAGCAGCCGGAACATCTCGCGGCGCAGCTCGCCGAGGTTCACGTCCTGCTGGGCGGAGACAGGGAGCACCGGCAGGCGGGCAGCGTAGAACTCCTTGAAGATCTCCAGAGCGTCCCGGGCACCGGGCGCGTCGAGCTTGGCCGCGACGAACAGCCCTGGCGTCTGCCGCGGGCCGCGCGGTGTCCCCGGCGGTGTAATCTCGACGCCGCCAGCCGCCAGCAGCGCCAGCACCTGCTCGGTGGACGACAGCAGGTCGGGGTCGGCCAGGTCGACCACCACCAGCGCGCCGTCGGCGCCGCGGATCAGCGCGTACAGCCAGCCCTCGGTCATCTCGGGACTCACGGGCGGCAGATCGACCAGCTGGATCGGCACGTCCTCGAACGCCGTCATCCCGGCCAGCGGCACCCGTGTCGTGAAGGGGTAGTCGGCGATCTCGGGCTGGGCGTTGGTGAGCGCCGCCAGGAGCGACGACTTGCCGACGTTCGGCCCGCCCACGAGGACGAGCTGGCCGGCCCCCTCACGGTCGACGTGGTAGAAGGGTCGGGCCCGGGCGGCACCGCGCCGGCGCTGGGCTTCCTGGCGCAGCTTGGCGATGCGGCGCTTGAGGTCGGCCTGCATCTTCTCGGTCCCCTTGTGCTTGGGGATCACCGCCAGCATCTCTTCCAGCGCCGCGAGCTTGGCCTGGAGCGTGGTGGCCTCTTTGAACTTCCGGTCGGCGGCCAGGTACTCTGGCGTCAGGTTCGCAGGCATGGTACCGGCCTCTATTCTAGCAATCCTGGGACCCCGCCCGCGCCGCCTCCAGCACCACCGGCGCCTCGATGGCGGCCTCGGACCACTCGCGCCGGGCGAGCCGCGTGAGCTCCGCGACGTGCGCCCGGACCGCGTCGACCGGCACGTCCCCCGGGCACCACGCGCCGAACAGGACCGCTGAGGTGTCATGGAGGATCCGCGTGCGCAGGTCCGGACCGGGACGGGCGGCGCACAACGCCGCCGTCAGCCCCAACTGCATCGCGGGGCAGCGATTCCCAAGACGGCTGCGCGCGTCCTGCCGGTAGACGCTCGCGGGTGCCGGCGGGTACGATGAACGTGGAGTCACGCGGTGACTCGATCGAGCGCGGACTACGGACATCGAGCGCAGATCACGGAGGTGCATGGTGAACCTGGTAACCGCTGGTCGCAGTGCCGTCGCCCTGGTGGTGGTGGTGATCCTGGCGGCTGCGGGCGGCGCGCCCGCTGGTCCCGCGGCCCCGCCGGGGACGCTGCGCATCGCCTACCCCCAGCGGGTGGTCTCCCTCGACGCCCACGGCCCTGCCGCCGCTGAGCGCATCTCAATCATTCTCGGCCGTCACCTCTACGACACCCTGGTGACCTGGGACCCGGCGGCCAAGAAGTTCCAGCCCGCGCTGGCCGAGCGCTGGCGGATCGTCGATCCCACCACGTGGGAGTTCCAGCTGCGCCGCGGCGTACGCTTCCACGACGGCAGCGAGTTCACCGCCGCCGCGGTGAAGACGTCGCTGGAGCGGGTGGTCGCCCTGCGCGGCCCCCTCACCCCGCTGTTCACCCCGGTGACGGCGGTGGAGACCCCCGACTCCTACCGGGTGGTGATCCGGACGCAAGGACCCATGGGGACGCTGCTGTCCAACCTGACGATGCTCTACATCGTGCCGGCTGGCACGCCGCCCACGCCGGCGTTCGCCGAACGGCCGGTGGGCACCGGGCCGTTCCGGTTCGTGGAGTTCGTGCGCGACACGCGCGTGGTGCTGGAGGCCAACCCCGCCTACTGGCAGCGCGGGATCCCGAAACTGCAGCGGCTGGTCTTCGTGGACATCCCCGAGCTGTCGGCGCGGGTCACGGCGCTGGAGACCGGCGAGATCGACATGACCGTCCAGCTCACCCCGGAGGAGATCAAGCGCCTGCGCGGCAACGCGCAGATCAAGATCGAGATCGGCCCCACCTACTACACACGCTTCCTGTGGATCAATCCGACCCGCAAGCCCTTCGACCACCCCAAGGTCCGGCAGGCCCTCCGACACGCCCTGAACATCCCCGCCATCACCAGCTCGTTGCTGGCGGGCATCGCCAAGCCGGCGCGGGGCCCGATCGCGGCCAACGTCCTGTGCGCCGTGGAGTTCCCCCTCCATGGCTTCAACACGCCGCTGGCCCGCAAGCTGCTGGCCGAGGCGGGCTACCCCGGGGGGTTCGAGACCGAACTGAAGTGGAACGACGCGCTGCCCAAGGAGCGCGAGGTCGCCGATGCCATCACGGGCCAGCTGGCCCTGGTAGGGATCCGGGTGAAGAACACGCTGCAGCCGCGGGCCATCTGGCTGGACGACCTGCTCAAGCTCAACTGGGACCTGAACCTGCTGGGCACCGGTGCCGTCACCGGCGACGCCGACTACACGCTGGGGCGCCTGTACCACTCGCGGGCGCGGCGCACCGGCTACGCCAACCCGGAGGTCGACCGGCTGCTGGAACAGGCCGCGGCCACGGTGGACCTCGACCGCCGGTGCGAGCTGTACAGGCGGGTGCAGGAGATCCTCTGGACCGACGGGCCGGCGGTGTTCCTCTTCGAGGCGCTGGAGAGCTACGCCTACCGCACGCGCGTCCAGGGCTTCAAGCTGCCGCCCAGTGAGATCTTCACGCTCTCGGAGGTCTCGGTGACGCCGTAGGGCCACGCGCCTGGGGGGCGGGCGCGGCATCGCCGCGCCCGCCCCCGTCCCCGGCCTCCATGGGCACCTACCTGCTGCGCCGGCTCCTCGCCGCCACGCTGGTCGTCTGGGGCGTGCTCACCGCCATCTTCCTGGTCGTCCGCGTGATTCCCGGCGATCCGGCAGCGGTGCTGCTGGGGACGTTCGCGACCCCCGACCTGGTGGCCGAGCAGCGGGCGAAGATGGGCCTGGATCGGCCGCTGGCGGTCCAGTACCTCCTCTTCCTGCGCCAGGCGGTCGCGGGCGACTGGGGCCGGTCCTACCATGAGGGCCGTCAGGCCTTTGCCATGGTGGTAGAGCGACTGCCCGCCACGCTCGAGCTGGCCGCCGCGGCGATCGCGCTCACCACCGTGGTCAGCTTCGTGCTGGGGTCTGCGGCCGCGCGCCGGGTGCAGACGCCCGTGGACCGTGCCATCGGCGTGTTCTCGCTGGTCGGCCAGGCCGTGCCGAACTTCTGGCTGGGGCTGGTGCTCATCATCGTCTTCGCCCGCATGCTGCACTGGCTGCCGTCGTTTGGGCGCGGCACCGTCTGGCACCTGGTGCTGCCCACCATCACGCTCTCGGTGCAGCTGATCGGCGTCATGACCCGGCTCGTCCGGGCCGGGCTGCTGGAGACGCTGGGCCAGGAGTTCGTGCGCACCGCCCGGGCCAAAGGGCTGGCGGAGCCGGCGGTGCTCGTGCGGCACGTCTACCGCAACATGCTCATCCCGGTGGTCACGATGCTGGGCCTGCAGCTGGGGGCGCTGCTGGGCGGCGTGGTCGTGCTGGAGACGGTCTTCGCCTGGCCGGGCCTGGGCCGGCTGATCGTGACCGCCATCAACAACCGCGACTACCCGGTGGTGCAGGCCGCGGTGACGTTCGCCGCGCTGGCGGTGGTGGCGCTCAACCTCCTGGTCGACCTGGTCTACGCCTACCTCGACCCGCGCATCCGCTACACGTGACCTCGCTCCACCGCACCACGCCCCCCGACCCCACGGCAGCTGCCGGACGTCCGGCGGAGCGTCCTGCGTCGGACGCTGCGGCAGGCCCCGCCGCGCCGACCGCTCCCACCGCAGCCGCACCAGGACCTGCACCGGGTGGCGCGTCCGCCCGCGCGGGTCGCCGACGCGCGGCTGCCGACGCCGAGGCGCGCGACGCCGCGCGTCCCCGCCGCCGGCTGTGGACGACCCGCAAGGGGCGGCGCGTGGTGCTCACCGGTGCGCTGCTGCTGCTTGCGGCGGTGGCGGGGCTCGTCGGCCCGGCGGCCGTGCCCTACAATCCGCTGAGCGTGCGCCTGGACGCGCGGCTGCACCCGCCGCTCGCCCGGCTGCCCGACGGTAGTATCGCGTGGTTTGGCACCGACCAGCTGGGTCGCGACCTGCTCGGGCAGGTGGTGCACGGCGCGCGGGTCTCGATGCTCGTCGCCGCCAGCACCGTGGGCATCGCCGGTGTGGTGGGCACGGCCCTGGGCCTGGTGGCGGGCTACACCGGGGGGACGACCGACACGGTGCTGATGGCGCTGGTCGACGTGCAGCTGGCCATCCCGCCGCTGCTGCTGGCCATCCTCATGGCGGCCATGCTGGGCCCCTCGGTGCCCAACGTCATCCTCACCCTGTCGGTCATCCGGTGGGCGGTCTTCGCCCGGCTGGCCCGCGGCTCGACCCTCGCGCTGCGCGAGAAGGAGTTCGTGGAGGCGGCACGGGCGCTGGGCGCCAGCCACGCCCGCATCATGGGCCGCCACCTCCTCCGGAACATCCTGACCCCGCTGGTGATCCTGGCCACCCTGCAGATCGCGCTGCAGATGCTGGCCGAAGCCGCCCTCTCGTTCCTGGGCCTGGGCATCCCCCACCCGCTGCCGTCGTGGGGCGTGACGATCAGCCAGGGGCGTGACTACCTCCAGAACGCCTGGTGGATCGCCACCATCCCCGGCGGCGTGATGACCCTGGCGGTGCTGGCCGCGGGGGCGTTCGGCGACGCGCTGCGTGACTACCTGGACCCACGCTTCGGATACTGAGGTGCGTCTATTGCGCAATGCCGGCTGGCACCGCGCGGGGGTGTCCTGGACACACGGCGCGTTGCGGGCTTTCCCCCTGGAAGACTCCCACGACGCCTGGCTGGACAAGTTAGGGCCCAGCAAACCGCCCCCGCAGACCGAGGCCGCGAAGTGGGGCCTGCTGCTGGAGCTGATCATCGCCCAGCAGTACGCAGAGCGCCTGGGTGTGCGGGGTCGGCAACTTCAGCCCCGGTTCACGCACCACCCCGACCACCCGTGGGAGCCGGGCGCATCAGCCTAACGGCCGCATCCGTGACCCTCCAGTCGGGCGAACTCATCTCTCCCAGGTGATGGTGGCCCAATGACTGCTGGGGTGCTTTCCCCGGCATTGCCCTCACCTTGCCGCAGGTGTGCTATTCATGGTAACTAATTAATGATTATTGGTGTGCCTCAGGGACCGGGGGCTGGTCCGCCGGCGGGGTCAGGAATCTCCGCCCACGACGCTCTGAACATTCCCCTCTCCCACCTCCCACCAGGAGGCGCGCCAGTGACCGAATCGGGAAGACGGATCCCAGGTGGCGGTCGCGGGCTGGCCGGGGCGATCGTGGCTACGATCCGCGAGCCGCTGCTCGTCCTGGACCCCGAGCTCTGCGTCCTGACCGCCAACCGGGCGTTCTACCGGGTCTTCCAGACGACGCCCGCCGAAACAGAGGGGCGGCGGCTCTACGAGCTGGGGAACCGACAGTGGGACATTCCCGCCCTGCGGCGGCTACTGGAGGAGATCCTTCCCCTCAACACGTCGTTCGACGACTTCGAGGTCGTGCACGACTTCCCTCACATCGGCCGCCGGACCATGCTGCTCAACGCCAGACGCATGTTCCGCCGCGGTCAGAAGGCCCCCATGATCCTGCTGGCCATCGAGGACGTCACCGACCGTCGGCGCATCGAGCAGCAGCTGCGCGAGCGCGAGGAGTGGTTCCGCCGTCTGGCGGACATCACGTCAACCGCCATCGTCATCTACCAGGGCGAGCGTGTGGTCTACGCCAACCGCGCCGCCCAGGTGCTCACCGGATACTCGTTTGACGAACTGCTGGGCCAGCGATTCTGGGATGTGGTGCACCCGGAGTTCCAGGACCTGGTGCGCGACCGCGGCCTGGCCCGACAGCGCGGGGAGAACGTCCCGGAGCGGTACGAGTTCAAGATCGTGTGCAAGGATGGCGAAGAGCGCTGGGTGGACTTCACCGCTGGCCTGATCGATTGGGAGGGCCAGCCGGCGGGACTCGCCACCGGCTTCGACATCACAGACCGCAGGCGAGCTCAAGAGCGGCAGGAACGGCGATTGGCCGAGTTGGAGGCTCTCCTCCGGGTGTCGTTTGCCCTCCGCACGGCGGACACCACGGACGCCGCCCTGCCCATCCTCCTGGACGAGACCCTGGCCATCCTGGAGACGGACAGCGGGGCCGTCTCGCTCTACGACCGTGCCGCCGGACACCTGCGCAGCGCGGTGACCCGCGGATGGTTTGCGGGGCTGCACGATGCGCCGCTGCGGCCCGGCGAAGGCATCGCCGGCACGGTCTTTGCCACCGGTGCACCTCACCGGAGCCCGGAGTTCGCCCGCGACCCTTTGAGCGCCACCGTGACCGGGGTGCCGCCGGGGTGGGGTGGTGCGTGCGTCCCGATCCGCGTCGAGGCCGAGGTGGTCGGTGTCCTGTTCGTGGCGGTTCCGCGCCCCAGGGAGGTGACGACCGAGGAGATGGCGCTTCTGCTGGCTCTGGCCGAGATGGCCGGCGCCGCGTTGCGCCGGATGCGCCTGCACGAGGAGACCCTCCGCCGGCTAGCCCACCTGCAGGCGCTGCGCACCGTGGACCGGGCCATCAGCGGCAGTCTCGACCTCCGCCTGACGTTGGACATCCTGCTGGATCAGGCCGTGATCCAGCTTCGCCTGGACGCCGCCGGGGTGTTGCTGGCGCAGCCCCGCCTCAACCTGCTGGAACCGGCGGCAAGCCGGGGGTTCCGGACGCGCGCGTATGCGGGAGGCCGGCTGCGGTTCGGAGAGGGCGTGGCCGGCCGCGCGGCCCTTGAGAAACAGAGGGTGATCGTCACGCACCCGACGCAGGCGCCGGCCTACACCAAGACGGCGCTGCTGGACGTGGAAGGATTCCAGACGCACTTCGCGGTGCCGCTCGTCGCCAAGGCGGAGATCAAAGGGGTCTTGGAGGGGTTTCACCGGGCGCCCTTCACCCCCGACGCCGAGTGGCTGGACCTGTTGGACGCGCTGGCCGGCCAGGGCGCCATCGCCATCGACAACGCCCAACTCTTCGAGCGCGCCCAACGGTCCAGCCTGGAGCTGACCGTGGCCTACGACGCCACCATCGAGGGGTGGGCCCGCGCGTTGGATCTGCGCCACCGGGAGACCCACGACCACACCCGACGGGTCACCGACATGGCCCTGCAACTGGCGAGGGCCCTTGGGGTTCGCGAGGAGGACCTGCCCCACATGCGCCGTGGGGCGCTGTTGCACGACATCGGTAAGATGGGCGTCCCTGACGCCATCCTGATGAAGCCGGGCCCCCTGAACGACGACGAGTGGGCTGTGATGCGACAGCACCCCCAGATGGCCTACGACCTACTCTCGCCCATCGAGTTCCTGAGGCCGGCGTTGGACATCCCGTACTGCCATCACGAGAAGTGGGATGGAACCGGCTATCCGCGCGGGCTGAAGGGCGAGGACATTCCGCTGGCGGCGCGCATCTTCGCCGTGGTCGATACGTTCGACGCCCTGACGTCCGAGCGCCCCTACCGCCCGGCCTGGAGCCGGCCCCGCGCCCTGGCGCACATCGCCGAGCAGGCTGGCACGGAACTGGATCCGCGGGTGGTGGAGGCCTTCCTGCGCATGATGCAGGACTCGACTTAGGTGGTGGGCTACAGTCAGAGACGTTAGAACCTCTATGGAGAAACACCCTCGCGCGATGCAGGTCGTCAAGGTGCTACTGGGAGAAGTGGCCTAGCGGCGTACCATCCAAGAGCGGACGACGGATGCGATCACGGCGTCTTGCGGTCGCATGAGCTTCGTGTTCCTACACGGTGCGCTCGCCTTTGCCCAGCCCGCTGCGACGCTCGCGACGCTCCTGCTCCTGGTGACCGTGTGGGCGCTCGCCGACGGCGTTCTCGTTCTCTTCATGTCCGTCGGCGCGGCCGAGACCGGGGAGCCCTGGTGGCCATAGGCGCTGCAACTCATCCCCGCGGCAGGCGAGGTTCGCCAGGAAGTCTTCCCAAGCCCCCTGTGTTTCGGAGCTACCGAGCCAGTACGCCCGCTTAACAGCTGCACACTTGCTGGCCCTACCGGTCCACCGCCCGCGCCATCCGCTCCAGGAGCTCGCCCAGCAACGCCGGCGTCGTGGCGAAGTTCAACCGGACGCACGAGGGCGGCCCCCCGAACTCCGCGCCGTCGCTCAGTGCGACGCGCGCACGCTCGAGGAAGAACGCCGCCGCAGGAGCCGGTAGCCCCAGCGCCGTGCAGTCCAGCCAGGCCAGGTAGGTGCCCTCGGGCGTGCGGTGCCGCACGGCGGGGAGTCGCTCGCGCACGAACCGCGCCACCGTCTGCCGGTTCGCGTCGAGTTGCTCGAGCACGGCCGCCAGCCACGGGCCGCCCTCCCGCCAGGCCGCGGCCGTGGCCCGCAGCCCCAGCACGCTGGGGACCCCGCGCAGGCGCGGGGGCAGGACCTCGAATCGGACGCGCAGCGCCGGGCTGCCGAAGATCGCCAGCGCGCAGCGCACCCCCGCGATGTTGAACGCCTTGGTGGCCGAGAGCAGCGTCAGCGTGCGCGCGGCCACGTCGGCGCCCAGCGAGGCGAACGGGAGGTGCCGCGCGCCGGGATAGACCACGTCCATCCAGATCTCGTCGGCCACCACCACCAGGTCGCGCTCCAGGGCCACCGCGGCGATAGCCTCGAGTTCGTCGCGGCGGAAGACGCGGCCCGTGGGGTTGTGCGGGTTGCACAGCAGCAGGAGCTTCGCCCCGGGGTCGGCGGCCACACGGCGCAACCCCTCCACGTCGACGGCGGCCTCGCCACAGGGGTCACGCAGCGGGTTGTCCAGCAGCCGACGGCCCATGGCTGCCACCGTGGTCAGGAACGGCGGGTAGATGGGGGTCTGGACGATGACGCCGTCGCCGGGCTCGGTGAAGGCGAACAGGGCCAGCGCGAGGCCCTGGATGACGTCGGTGAGCATGGTCATGGCGTCGGGCGCCGGCGCCCAGCCGTGCCGGGCGGCCAGCCACGCGGCCGCCGCATCGTACACCTCCTGGGTGTCTTCGGGGCGTTCGTAGCCCAGCGCGGACCGCTCAGCGCTCCACCGCAACACCTCGCGCACCGGCTCGGGCGCCGGGAAGTCCATGTCCGCCACCCAGGCGGGCAGCACGTCGTCGCCGTACTTGGTCCACTTGTGCCCGCGCCGTGCCCGGCAGTCGGCCTCGGTCACGTTCGCACAGGGATCGATGCGCAGCATCTCGCCTCCTCGCTGCTGACTGGCTCGCCCCGCCCTGCCCGTGTGACCCACGGAGCGTGGCTGCGCAGCCCCCTCGCCGTCTCGTGGCTCGGTACTGCGCCTGACTGCAGGCAGGTTCGACGGCACCCGCGCAGATGTCCTCGTGATCGCCCCACGCCGCCGCGGCCCGACCGCGACGGCCGCCACGGGATCCGGAGACGCGGTCTGGGCCCCTGGCGCAGGCAACGACGCGAGCCCTCCACCGTGCGCCAGCAGCGGTCCCACGTGCGCACGATCTCCGCCTGTGGGGAACTGGGCACGGGGCGTCAAGCCACCCCCTGCCGGCCCGCGCTCCCGTGCACGCACCCCCCGCCTGTGGTGAAATAGGTGCGGTACGCATCCTGTCCCCGGCGAGGAGCGCACGCGCAATGGAGACCGAACGCCTCAGTTGGACCGTCCCGGTGATCGCTACCCCCGAGGTCCTGGTCGTGGGCGGCGGATCGGCGGGCATCGCGGCGGCCGCCGCCGCCGCCCGCACCGGCGCCCGCACGCTGTTGGTGGAGCGCTACGGGTTCCTGGGCGGGACCTCCACCGCGGGCCTGGTGGGCCCCTTCATGACCTCGTACACGACCGAGGGCCACCAGCCGGTGGTGGGCGGCATCTTCCGCGAGGTCGTCGACCGGATGCTCGCCCTGGGCGGCGCCGTCGACCCGGGCGAGGTGCGCGAGGCCGGCTGGTGGGGCGCCTACATCGCCATCGGCCACGCCCACGTGACGCCGTTCCACCCCGAGGCCCTCAAGCTGGCCGCGCAGGAGCTGCTGGTCGAGGCCGGCGTGGAGCTGCTCTTCCATACGACGTTCGTGGACACGCTGCGCGACGGCGACCGCGTGCGCGGCGTGGTAGTGGTGAACAAGGCGGGCCTGGGGATCGTCCGCGCGCAGGCCGTCGTCGACTGCTCGGCCGACGGCGACGTGGCCGCGGCCGCCGGCGCGGAGTACATGAAGGGCCGCCCCGAGGACGGGCGCATGCAGCCCGCCACGATGTTCTTCCGGTTGGGCGGCGTGGACGACGAGGCGGTGGCGGCCTGGGTCGCCGAGCACGCGCGGGTGCACCCCGGCGAGCGCATGTACGAGTGCGTCGTGCAGGACGCCAAGGCCCGCGGCGAGTGGACGCTGCCCCGCGAGTACCTGAACTTCTACCGCGAGCCCGAACCGGGCGTCTGGCGCGTCAACGTCTCACGGGTGCTGGGCGTCGACGGCACCGACCCCCGCAGCCTCACCCAGGGCGAACTCGAGGGCCGCCGGCAGGCGTGGTGGCTGGTGCAGTTCATCCGCCGGCACTGCCAGGGCTTCGCGCAGGCGCGCTTGCTCGAGATGGGGACGCAGCTGGGCGTGCGCGAGACGCGCCGGATCGTCGGCGAGTACGTCCTCACCGGAGACGACGTGCGCGAGGGCCGCCGCTTCCCCGACGCCGTGGCCCGGGGCTCGTACCTGATCGACATCCACGACCCCACAGGCACCCGTACACGGCTCGAGCAGGTGCAGGCGCCGTTCTACGACATCCCCTACCGGGCGCTGGTGCCCAAGGCCACGGAGCAGCTGCTGGTGGCCGGGCGGTGCATCTCCGTGGACCACATCGCCTTTGGCTCCACGCGCGTGATCCCCACCTGCTACGCCACCGGGCAGGCCGCCGGAACCGCGGCGGCCCTGGCGGTACGCCGCGGCGTCCCGCCCCGCGCGGTGGACGTAGCCGAGCTGCGCGCCGCGATCCGGGCTGCTGGGGGGATCTGCTAGTGCCCCAGGCAGGATCACCACGGCACCATCGCGGGACCGCACCCTGTCCTCGTGCAGGACCGCACGCGCCCTCCCCCATCGCGCATGGGTGAGAGCACCCTCTTCCGGGATCTCGCCCTCCTGCTGACCGCGGCCGTGGCCGGGGGCGGGTTCGCGCAGATGGTGCGTCAGCCCACGTTCCTGGGGTACATCGCCGGCGGGCTGGCGGTGACGGTGCTCCTGGGCCCAACGGTCGGCGCCCCGGACACGTTCCGTCTCTTCGCGGAGTTCGGGGTGGTCCTACTCATGTTCGCGCTGGGGATCGAGTTCTCGCTGCGCGAGCTGTGGCGCGTGCGGGCCCTGGCCGTCGCGGGCGCGCCGCTGGGGATGGCCGCGGTGGTGGGCCTGACCGCCTGGGCGCTGACGGGCCGCGGCTATCCCGCGGGCGAGGCCGTCGTCACCGGGCTGGCGCTGGCGGTCTGCAGCACCATGGCCCTGGCGCGGCTGCTGGCCGATCGCGGCGACCTCCAGGGCCCGGTGGGACACGCCTCGATCGGCATCTCGCTGGCCCAGGACCTGGCCGTGGTGGCGGTGATCTTCCTGCTCCCGGCCATGGCGGCAGGCGGCCCGGTCCCCGCGCAGGACCTCGGCTGGGCCCTGGTACGGGGCGCCGCCGTGCTCGTGCCGTTCTTCCTCCTGGCGAACCGGATCGTGCCGACGATGCTGGGGTGGATCGCCCACAGCCAGAACCCGGAGCTGCTCGTCCTGGTGGCGGTGGCCATCGCGGCGGGCACCGCCGCGCTCTCCGCGGGCCTGGGGCTCACCCTCGCCCTGGGCGCGTTTCTGGCCGGGCTGGTGATCAGCGAATCCGACTATGCCACCGAGACCCTGGCCCGGCTGCTGCCGCTGCGCGACCTCTTCGTGGCCGTCTTCTTCGTGTCCGTGGGGATGCTGGTCGACGTCCGGGCGCTGGTGGACGACCCGGGCCTGCTGCTCCTGATGGTGGTGGTGGTCATGGTGGTCAAGGCCGTCGTCTGGACCACCGTAGCGCTGGGGTTTGGCTCGCCGCCCCCGGTGGCCCTGGCCGTGGGCCTGGGCCAGACCCAGATCGGCGAGTTCTCGTTCGTGATCGCGCAGCTCGGCCGGCAGGTGGGGCTGCTCTCGGCCCGGACCTACAGCGCGATCCTGGCGGCCTCGCTGATCACGCTGCTGGTCAACGCGCTGGTCTTTCGGCGCAGCAGGCCGCTGGAGCGCTGGACCGACCGCTGGGCGCCGGCGGTCGAGACGGCTCCGACGGCCCCGGCGCCGGCGGCCGTGATCGTGGGCTACGGCCGGGTGGGCAGCGCCGTCGGCGAGGCGCTCGAGAGCTTCGGCCTGTCGTTCGCCGTGGTGGACCTCAACCCCACGGTCGTCCGCGCGCTGCGGGATCGAGGCATCCCGGCGGTGCTCGGGGACGCGGCCAACGAGATGGCGCTGCGTCAGGCCGGCGCCGCGCAGGCCAAACTGGTGGTGCTGGCGATCCCAGACGCCGTCAAGGGCGCGCTGGCACTGGCCCGGCTACGGGCGCTCCGCGCCGAGGCCGCCGTGCTCGCCCGCGGCCACTCCTACGACGAGCGGGCGCTGCTGCTGTCCGCCGGGGCCACCGAGGTCATCCTGCCGGAGGTGGAGGCCGGCCTGACCCTGGTGGACCACGCGCTGCACCGGCTGGCCATCCCGTCCCCGGACGTGCGGGCGTACCTGCGGCGCATGCGCGAGGTGGACCGGCCCGGAACCCCACCGGCCGAGGTCCCCGCTGGCGTGACGCTCCCGGGCGCCGCGCAGGTCGCCATCGTCGACGGGCCGCTCGCCCACCAGACCTTGCGGCGGGCGCGGATCCGCGAGCGCACCGGCGTCACCGTGGTCTGCATCGAGCGTGCGGGAGAGCCCGAGCACTGGAACCCTCCGCCGGACGCGGTATTGATACCCGGGGACCGCGTGACGGTGGTCGGATTGCCGGCACAGATCGAACGGTTTCGCCGTCTCAACGCAGGCCAGGAGGACTAGGCGCCCCGCGCACGGTGGACCTGGAGCGCAGGACGTGCCACGCGATCTCCATCAGGACTGCCCAACCCACCCACAGGAGGAACGTCGACACGTACCACCAGGAGGAACGCCAGCGCCCACCGAAACACCTGTGGCCATCATTCGGCGCTCCAACGTGGAACTGCTGCAGGGCGCAACCTCGCCCTCCTGCCGAACGGAGGAGCGAGCCTTTGCCAGCGTGTTCGCCGGTAGCTCGGGCCAAGTCCGCGCTCTTGCGGCGCCGGCGGTAGACGAGGACGGTCAGGGCCTTGCGTCGGTGCCACACATCCGCATCGCTGGGAGAAGGCGGGGAGCCCATGCACCGGACGCTCAAGAGCAGAACCTACGCGGCGTTCGTCGTTGCCATGGTGATCGGGGGCGCGAACTTCATCGCCGTCAGTTGGAGCAACAGGGAACTTGCGCCGTTCTTCGGCGCGAGCTTGCGGTTCGCCCTGGCCACCCTCCTGTTCTTCGTGATGGCTCGGGTATGGCGACGGACGTGCCGTCCGGCAGCGCGTGCGCAGGTGTGCCCGCTCCTGGTCCGGGCCCTACGTACCCCGTACCGCCCCCTGCCCCTCCTCGGCCAGCAGCAGGTCCAGCAGCCGGTCGGCCGCACGGCCCATGAACGCCGCCACCTCGTCGGGGGTCTGGGGGTCGGGCTCGTCGGGTCCCGGGTTCAGCACCGCCGTGGCGTAGAACTCCAGAAACGGCGAGATGCTCTTGAACGGGTAGAGGACGTACACCTTCTTCCCCGTGGTGTGGGCGTGGATCATCTCCGAGAGCACGCCGAACGACATCTGGGTGGTCGGGTAGAAGACGACGTTGAGCTCGGACTGGTCGATCAGGCGCAGGTCCCGCACGACGGTGGCCCGGCCCAGGGCCAGGCGGGTGCGGTCGTCGAGGCGCTGCGCCCAGCGCCGCAACTGCGCCAGGGACCCGGCCCAGGCTTCGAGCTCGGCGCGCTGCTCGGCCGAGAACTGCCGGGCGAACTCCGCGTCGTCGAGCTGGCCGAACGCCGCCGCCTCCTCGTCCTTCACCGAGAGCGGGTCGAACACGACGAAGTGGCGGCGCAGGCGTTCCCCGAACTGGCGGGCCAGGGCGATCAGGGCGGTCTGGCCCTCGCGGCGCAGGTTGGTGATGGGGTAGCCTAGGTAGACGCGGCGCCTTTTTTTGCAGATGAGGTCGAAGAGGGTCCAGATCGGCTCGTCGTGCGCCACCAGGTAGTGCGGCACGCGCTCGTAGGCGGCGAACATCTTGGAGACGAAGACCTCCTGCTCCTGCCAGGCGATCAGGTCGCTCGCCTCCAGCTTGCCGCGCCACTGCTCGGTCTCTTCCAGGCGGCGGTGGATCTGGTAGATGCTGTCGATCACCGTGACGTAGAAGATCCCCTCGGGCCGCACGGGTGGGGCCAGGCGCAGCCCCGGGAGCACCTCCTGCACCGCGCCTTCCTCGGCGGGCTGGCGCCGCCGGGTCTCGTCGAACAGCACCTTCAGGTAGTAGGTGTCGAGGCCGGGGATCAGGTGTCCCTTCCACCAGAAACAGGCGTGGGTCACGAGGATGGTGCACAGGTCGGGCTCCCACAGCGCGGGGTCGTTGACGACCTCGGTGAAGACCACGGCCCGCAGCTCCTGGAGGGCCTCGGGCGCCATGTCGAGGATCGTCTCGGTGCGCACGTCCAGCCCCAGGTCACGGGCGCGCTCGAGCATGCGCCCGCCCAGGTCGACGTAGCGCAGGCGGCGGATCGGCCAGATCCAGCGCCCGGCCCGCAGCTCCTGCTGGATGCGCTGGTTGCCCTCGTCGACCACCCGCGCTATGTAGCCCGGCGCCCCGCCGGCGTCACGGAGCTTGCCGGTGCCCGAGATGCCGGTGACGATGACGATCATCGGCTCGACGTGTGCGCTGTCAGGGGCACCTCGTAGCGGCGGACGCGGTCCCAGTCCAGGTCCAACCCCAGACCCGGGGCGGTCGGCAGGGCCACCGTGCCGTGCTGCGGCGCCGGGAAGGGGTGCACGAACAGGTCCCGCAGGGCGTTGGGCGCGTAGAAGTACTCGTAGGTGGCGACGTTGGGCAGCGCGGCGGCCAGGTGCAGCGCCGCCAGGTGCGCGACGCCGCCGGAGAAGCCGGTATGCGGCGCGATCCGCAGGTTGTAGGCGTGGGCCAGCGCCGCGGCCCGCCGGGCGCCGACGAACCCGCCGATGCGCGCGATCTCGGGCTGCAGGATGTCGATCGCCCGCCGCTCGATCAGGTCGCGGAAGCCGAAGACGCCGAACTCCGACTCCCCGCAGGCCAGCGGGATCGCCGTGTGCTGGCGCAGCAGCGCGTAGCCCGAGACGTCGTCCGGGGGCACGGGCTCCTCCAGCCAGGCGATGTCCAGCGGTTCGAGCTGCCGGGCGACCCGGACCGCGGTGGCCGCGTCGTAGGCGCCGTTGGCATCCAGCATGATCTCCACCGCGGGCCCAACCGCCTCGCGCACGGCGCGTACCGAGGCGATGTCGGCGCGCAGGCCGCCGAGCTCCGGCGGCCGGCCGATCTTGACCTTGATCGCCACATGCCCGCCCGCGACCTGGGCGGCGGCCTCGGCGGCCATCTGGTCGATCGGCGCGAAGTAGACCGACGACGCGTAGCAGGCCACCGTGGTCCGCCCGGCCCCGCCCAGGAACTTGTACAGGGGCAGGCCGGCTGCGCGCGCCAGCAGGTCGTGGAGCGCGATGTCGATGCCGCTCAGCGCCTCGAGGACGAACCCCCGGGAGTGCCCCCAGCGCCGCAGCTGCTCGAACTGCAGGTCCCACAGCCCCTCGAGATCGCGCGGATCGCGGCCCAGCAGCAGCGGGGCCAGCAGCCGGTGGATGACCGTGGTCACCACCTCGGGCGCCTTGCGGGCGATCGCCTCGCCCCACCCCACGTGGCCCTCGTCGGTGCGGACCTCCACCAGGGTGGCCGTGAACGTGCCGAACGCGCCGATGCCAAAGAGCAGCGGCCGCTCCAGCGAGGCCGACAGGGTGTAGGTCTTGATGGACGCGATCTTCACAGGTGTGCTCCCCCTCTTGGAGCTGTCGCGCGGGGCCGTCGCGCGGGCCCGGGCGCCCCTACCGGAACAGGTCCTCCTCCTCGGGCCGCATCAGCTCGGCCGCCCGACCCGCGCCGCGGTGGTCGAGCCCGCGGATCAGCACCAGCGGTGTGCCCTCGGCGGCCTGTCCCTGCAGGAGGTTCGCCAGTGCCGCGTACTCGTCCGCCACCGCCTCCATGGAGACCCGCAGGACGTAGCCATACCGATCCTCTTCCCCCACGTACGAGCGCAGCACGCGCAGGCCCGCGGCCCCGAGGGCGGTCCCCGTCGTCCCCTGCCGGAACGGCCGACCGTGGCTGTCGTTGACGATGACGGCCACGTCGGCGCCGAACGCCTCCTGGAGCCCGGCCCGCAGGCGTGCGGCCGAGGCGTCCGGGTCGGCCGGGAGCAGGGCCACCACGTCGTCCCCCAGGCCGACGTTGGAATGGTCGACGCCGGCGTTGGCGCACACGAAGCCCAGCCGGTGCTCCGCGATGATCAGCCCCGGCCGCACGCGGCGGACCGCTTTGGACTCCGCGAGGATGACCTCCACCAGCCGCGGGTCCTTCTTCGCCGCCTCGGCCAGGGCCAGCGCCTGCGCCGACGGGGTCACGCGGCGCAGGTCGACCACGCGCCCTTCGGCCTTCGAGACGACCTTGTGGGCCACCACGACGACGTCGCCGTCTGTGGGTACCAGGCCCGCGCCGCGCAGCGCCGCCACGACGGCGGCCAGCAGGTCGTCGCCCGGCCGGATGTCGGGGAACGGCTCGGGCGCCCACGCCAGCACGGTCTTCATGGCGCGGGCCGCGCCGGCCGCACCCGGGGCCGGGCGTCCGCCGGCAGGTGCGCGATGCGAATCCCCAGGTGCCGTCGGCCGTAGCGGACGTTCAGGTTGATGACCAGCACGGCCAGCGCCTCGAGCGTCGGCGCCCACCGCAGGTCCCCGGCGTCCACGCCGCGCGCCCCGATGGACGCGACGAGGTCCAGCACGACGGCCCGGGCCGCATCGTCGTTCCCGCAGAGCAGCACGTCCTGGTCGAGCGGGCGGCCGACCTCGGCGAGCAAGCGCGCAGAGACGGAGTGGAACGCGGCGACGACCTTCGCGTCGGGTGCCAGCCGCTGCGCCTCCTGGGCGCACGAGCCGTCGGGTGGAGGCGCATAGGTCAGGCCGGCGCCCAGGGGCACGACCGCGTCCACCACGACCTTGCCGGCCAGCAGCGGCGCCAGGTCGGCGACCAGGGCCGCGTGGCCCTCGTGGGGACACGCTACGATCACCACGTCGCCGTCGCGTGCGGCCTCGGCGTTGGCGGCGCCATGCACCAGGGGCTGGCCCAGACGTGCGGCCACCTCCTGGCCTCGCGCCGCAGAGCGCGAGCCGAGCACCACCTCATGTCCGGCGGCCCCCAGGCGCAGGGCAAGCCCGCAGCCCAGGTCTCCCGTACCCCCCAGGATGCCGATGCGCATCACGAGCGCTCCGGCGCGGCGATCGCCAGCGTGTAGGCGTCGGTGGGGAAGCGGCGCGCGGCCTCGACGACCGCGTCACGGGTGATGCCCGCCACGATGGCCGGGTAGCGTTCCAGGTAGTCCAGGCCGAGGCCGTACAACTCGATCTCGGCCAAGGCCTGCGCGAGCCCCTGGTTGGTCTCCAGGCGTACCGCCAGCGAGCCCACCAGGTAGGCGCGGGCGTCGGCCAGCTCGTCCGCCGTCGGGCCGTCGCGGGCGAGCCCGGAGATCTCGTGCAGGATCGCCTCCACGGCGCGCTCCAGGTGTGCGGGATTGACGCCCGCCCGGACCCACCACGGGCCCGCCAGCAAGCCCGCGCGCAGGTCGCTGAAGGCGTAGTACGCCATCCCCTGGCGCTCGCGCACCTCCTGGCCGATGCGCCCCATCATGCCGAGCTGTCCCAGCAGCAGGTTGGCCATCATCGTCGGGTAGTAGTCGGGGGCGGTGCGGCTCGTGCCGACCGTGCCCAGCACCAGGTCGGCCTGGGTCTTGCCGGGGAGCGTCACCTCCTGGCGCCGGGGCGCTGCAGGCGGCGCGGACGTTGGGACCGGCGGCAGCGTCCAGGGGTCGCCGGCCGGCCACGCCGTAAAGCGCGCGGCCACCAGGTCGGCCGCGCGGTCGGGGTCCACGTCACCGACGATGACCAGCGTCGTGGCGTTGGGGGTCACGTGCCGGCGGTGGAACGCGCGCAGGTCGTCGGGCCCCAGCGCCGCCAGCACCGCCTCGTCGCCGTCGGGCGGCTGGCTGTGCGGGTGATCCGGGGGAAAGGCCAGCCGCCGGAACAGGCGCTCGGCCGCGTGGCGCGTGTCCATGGCGTTCACCCGGGCCGTGGTCACGAGCTGGCCGCGCACCTTCGCCACCTCGTCGGCGGGGAACGCGGGCTCCATGAGGACCTCCGCAGCCAGGGCCAGCCAGGTCCCAAGATCGTCGGGGAGGGCCCGGCCGCTGATCGTCGTCACCTCAAGCCCCGGCGTGACCACCAAGGTCGCGCCCAGACCGTCGAGCTCGTCGGCGAGCTGCTGGGCGCTGCGGCGCAGCGTCCCGTGCACGAGCGCCGTCCCGGTCAGCCGCGCCAGCCCGGGCCGGTCTCGGTCGAAGAGCGCACCGGCGCGCACGAGGCCCACCACGGCGACCGACCCGCTTCCCGGCGTTGCGCGCACGAGCGCCGTGAGCCCGTTGGGCAGCACCTGTCGCACCACCGCCGCGGCCGCCACAGCCATCAGGCCGCCACCTCGCGCGCAACGGCAACGTCGGGAAGGTACCATCCCACGGTGCGCCGCAGCGGCGTCAGGTAGGTCCGCGCCACCCGCGCCACATCGTCGGCCGTGACCGCCGCCACGCCGTCGGCCACTTCCCACAGCCGCTCGGCGCGGTCGACCGTGGCATAGACGCCCAGGGCCAGCGCGCGGCGGAACACCCCGTCGCGCAGGTACACGAACTGGGCCTGGGCCTGGCGGCGCACGCGGGCCAGCTCGTCGGCGCCGGGCGGGATGTCCTGCAGCCGGCGCAGTTCGGTGTCAATGGCCGCCTCCACAGCCGCAGGGTCCACGCCGGCCCGCACGGTGGCGCTGATCCGCAGCAGGGTGGGGTCGATGCTGGGGGTCAGGCCCGAGCTCACCTCGGTGGCGAGCCCGCGGTCCACCAGCGCCCGGTACAGGCGGCTGCTGCGCCCGCCGGCGTTGCCGTCGAACGGGATGGCGCTCCCAAACCCCGAGAGCACGCCGTCGAGCACCAGCAGGGCCGGCAGGTCCGGATGACCAGCTGCGGGCACGTGGTACACCATCTGCACGTAGGCGGTGGCGCCGCCGGGCCGGCGCAGCACCACCCGCCGCTCGCCTTCCTGGACGGGTTCGGCCGCGCGCACGGGGGGCGGCGGCGGACCCGGGGGTAGCCCGCCGAACGCCTCGGCCACCATGGCCTGCGCGCGCGCCGCGTCCACGTCGCCCACCAGCACCACCAGCGCGTTCCCGGGATGGTAGTAGGCGCGGTAGTGGGCGTAGAGGTCGTCCCGAGTGATCGCCAGCAGGTCGGTCTTCCAGCCGATGACCGGCTGGCGGTAGGGGTGCACCTTGAACGCCAGCGCTTCCACCTCCTCGCGCAGCGTGTAGACGGGAAGGTTCTCCTGCCCCTCGCGCTCTGCGATGATCACGGTGCGCTCGGCGGCGACCACGTCGGGGTCGAAGACGGTGTTGGTCATGCGGTCGGCCTCCAGGCGCACCGCGGTCTCGAGGTGCGCGGCGGGCAGCACCTCGAAGTAGGCGGTGTAGTCCTTCCAGGTGAACGCGTTCCACCGGCCGCCGAGCCGGTCGATCAGCCGGGTCAGCGTGCCGGCGGGATGCGCCGGCGTGCCCTTGAACAGCATGTGCTCCACCCAGTGGGAGATGCCAGTCCATCCGGGCGTCTCGTTGCGGCTGCCGACGCGGTACCACACCCAGCACGTGGCCACCGGTGCGGTCCGGACCTCCTGCACGAGCACGCGCAGGCCGTTGGGGAGGGTGCTCACGACGACATCGCGCATCGGGTTCACGCTCCACACCACGCCGCGGCCGCGGGCGCCGGCCGCGCGCGACCCGAAACACTTCGGTTCGCCGCCGGAGCACCCCTGCCCGGGCGCCGGCGGCACTGGGCGTCGCTCACGACGCTGACCGGCCGCCGTCGACCACCAGTGTCGCGCCCGTGATCCAGGCCGCGGCGTCCGACGCCAGGAACAGCACGG
This sequence comes from Armatimonadota bacterium, assembly GCA_031459855.1. Classification (NCBI taxonomy): domain Bacteria; kingdom Bacillati; phylum Candidatus Sysuimicrobiota; class Candidatus Sysuimicrobiia; order Candidatus Sysuimicrobiales; family Candidatus Humicultoraceae; genus Candidatus Fervidifonticultor; species Candidatus Fervidifonticultor primus. The sequence continues at coordinate 1,979,965 of JAVKHP010000001.1, read as the reverse complement.
CGGCGGCGACGTCGTCTGGCGTCCCCAGCCGGCGCAGCGGGTAGAGCTCCACGAAGGCCTGACGCTGCGCCGGCGTCCACGTCCCCCAGACGTCGCGGTTGAGCTCGGTTTCCACGAACCCCGGACAGACGGCGTTGGCGCGCACGCCGTCTGGTCCGTAGCGCACTGCCAGAGCCCGGGTCAGGGCCACGACTCCTGCCTTGCTGGCGTCGTAGCCGGGGCTGCGCCCCTGCTGTGCCCGCAAGGCCAGCACCGAGGCGATGTTCACGATGGCGCCGCCCCGCGCCCGCAGCAGCGGCAGGGCGTATTTGCAGCACAGGAACGTCCCGCGCAGGTTGACGGCCATCACTTCGTCCCATCCCGCCACGTCCTCCTCGTCGACGGCCCGCCGGCGCAGGATCCCCGCGCTGTTCACCAGCACGTCCAGGCGGCCGAAGCGCGCACCGACCTCCTCCACCAGCCGCCTGACGTCGTCCTCGCGGGCCACGTCGGCGGCCACGAACAGGACGTCAGGCCCCAGGGCCGCAGCGGCGGCCGCCCCACGCGCGGCATCGCGCCCGGCGATCGCCACCTGCGCGCCGAGCGCGCGCGCCAGGCGGGCCGTCGCCAGCCCCAGGCCCGCTGTGCCGCCCGTCACCAGCATCGCCTTGCCGTCGAACCGGATCATCGCTTCACTCCCCTCGCGGCGGATGCCGTCTCACATCCCGCGCCGCGGGTACCGTCCCCGCGTTGCACGCGGTCCGCGGCGCCAGCACGTAGGAGGCGCGCTGCACGGACCGCGAACACTGTCCTGGAGATGCCAAGGCTCGCTCGGACCATCCTCCACGTGGACATGGACGCGTTCTTCGCGGCCGTCGAGCAGCTGCGGCGGCCCGAGCTGCGGGGCAAGCCCGTGGTGGTCGGCGGGCGCGGCGACCCGCGTCAGCGCGGGGTCGTCTCCACCGCGTCCTACGAAGCCCGGCCCTACGGCATCCGGTCCGGCATGCCGCTGCGCACCGCCTACCGGCTGTGTCCCCACGCCGTCTTCCTGCCCGTCGACGTCGCCGCCTACCGCGCGGTCTCCGAGCGCCTGCACGCCATCCTGCGCGAGACCGGCGCGCGCGTCGAGCCGCTGGGCCTGGACGAGGCCTTCCTCGACTGTAGCGACCTCCCCGAGCCCGGCGAGGTCATCGCACGGCGTATCAAAGACCGCATCAGGCACGACCTTCACCTCACCGCCTCGGTGGGCGTCGGGCCGAACAAGTTGCTCGCCAAGATCGCCTCGGGGCTCCAGAAGCCCGACGGCCTTACCGTCATCACCGAGGACGAGGTGCCGACGCGGCTGGGCCCGTTGCCGGTGGAGGTGCTGTGGGGCGTGGGCCCCAAGACCGCGGCGGCCCTGGCCGCGCGCTTCCAGGTGCGCACCGTGGCCGACCTGGCCGCCCTGCCGCTTGAGGTCCTGCAGGAGGCCTTCGGGCCGCACCACGGCCGCTACCTGTACGAGGTGGCCCGCGGCCACGACGACAGCCCCGTGGTGACGGCCTGGGAGCCGCGCTCGCTCAGCCGCGAGCGCACGTTCCAGGTCGACCTGCGCCGGCCCGCGACGATCCGCCGCGCCGTCACAGCGCTCGCGCGCCAGGTGGCCGAGGACCTGCGTGCCGAGGGCTACCGCGCGGCGACGGTCACCCTCAAGGTGCGCTTCGACACCTTCCGCACGCTGACGCGCTCGCGCACCCTGCCCGCGCCCACCGACGACGCCGCCGTGCTGGCGGCGACTGCCGTCGACCTGCTGCGCCGGGTGCCCCTCGACCGGCCCGTGCGTCTGCTGGGCGTGCGGGCCGCAAGGCTCTCCCGGCCCCGCGACGCGCCGGCCGACCAGGAAACCACGCCGCAGCTGCCGCTGCTGCCGGCCGGGGCGGGCGCCTGACGGCGCCCGCACGCGCCCGGGCCACGCGTCCGGGGTGACCGCCCGATTCGGCGACAGCGCCCATCCGCCAGGTCGCTGCGCTCAGTGCACCGCACGGCCCGCCCACGAACGGGGCGCCCACGCGGGGCACCTCCGCCGGGTCGCTGCGCTCAGTGCAGGCTCCGCACGGCGGCTTCGACCGCTGCGTAGTCGGGTTCCGTCCCCTGGGTGGGTGCCACCCACTTCCAGCGCACCACGCCGGTCCGGTCGACGACGAACACCGACCGCCAGGCCACGCCCGGCAGCAGGCCGCCTGCGAAGTTCGGATCCTCCACGCCGAACGCCTTGACCGCCTCGCGGGTGAAGTCGGAGAGCAGCGTGAAGGTCAGCCCGTGCTGATCGGCAAACGCCTTCTGCGCAAAGGGCGAGTCGACGCTGATGGCCACCACCTGGGCGTCCAGCGCGTTGAACGTGGCCAGGTGGTCGCGAAAGGCGCACATCTCCTTGGTGCACGTGGTGGTGTAGGCCCCGGGGAAGAACAGCAGGACCATGGGTCTGCCCAGCAGCTCCCGGAGCTTCACGGCCTTCCGATCGGCGCTGACCAGCGTGACGTCCGGTATTGCCTGCCCCACCTCGACTGCCACCAAGCACCACCTCCTGGCGATGACGTGAGCGCACGCGCCACGGTCGACCGTGGCTCGCAGTGTTCCACTATGCGAAGCCGACGCCGCCGCCGTCAAGGGCGTGAATCACGCCACCCGCAGCAGGCTTCCATCGAAGACGACAATGCCCAACGACCCCTACCGCCACGAACGTGGCTGGCGTCGGCGGGCGAAGTCGCTATAATTTTCGACGCTGCGGTAGCGCTTGCGCCAACCCCACGGGGCTGGCCGTTCTGACCCGCGTGGTGCGCGCCTGACGACGTGTTGCGCACCTGACCAAGGAGGCCCCCTATGTTCCGTCGCAGTTACCGCCTGCCGTTCCGGCTGCTGGGGATCCCGCTGCGCCTGGACCCGACGTTCCTGCTGGTGTTGCCGCTGCTGGCCTGGCTCATCGGCAGCCGCGTGGGCGTCTACGTGCGGCTGCTCCGGCTCCCCATCGACCCGGGCCCCCTCGAACAGGGCGCCACCCCCTACGCGCTGGGGCTGGCGGCCGCGGTTGGGTTGTTCGGCAGCGTGCTGGTCCACGAGCTGGGCCACGCCGTGGTCGGCCGTGCCTACCACGTGCGGGTGCGCAACATCACCCTGTGGCTGCTGGGCGGCATGGCGCAGTTCGACGAGATCCCGCGCCGCGGCGCCGCCGAGGCGATCATCGCCGCCGCCGGCCCCGCCACCAGCCTGCTGGTGGCGGCGGCGTGTCGCCTGGTGCTGGGGCTCGTGCCGGCCGATGCGGCTGCGGGCCAGTTCGTGGTCGGCTACCTCGCCTACACCAACGTCGCCCTGGCCCTCTTCAACCTCCTGCCCGCCCTGCCGCTGGACGGGGGACGCATCCTGCGGTCGCTGCTGGGTCTGCGCATGCCCCACCTGCAGGCCACGCAGATCGCCGCCGACGTCAGCCGCGGGCTGGCGGTGGCCCTGGGCCTGGTCGGGTTCTTGGGCGGCAACCTGTTCTTGCTCCTGGTCGCCTTCTTCATTTACATCGCCGTGGCGGGCGAGACGCAGCACGCCCTGATCGCGGAGATCCTGCACGACGTGCCGGTGGCCGACGTCATGACCCGCGAGGTCCGGACCGTGCCCGCGGACATGCGCATCGCCGACCTGCTGCAGGTGATGCTGCGGGAGCGGCACCTGGGCTACCCGGTGGTGGATCGGGCCGGGCGCCTGGTGGGCATGGTGGACCTGGCAGACCTCCAGGGCAAGGCGCCGGAGGAGCTCGTGGAGGCGGTCATGTCCCGTGAGGTCGGCACGATCGCCCTGACCGCCACCGCGCTCGACGCCTTCCTGCGCATGAGCCAGCGGAACTTCGGGCGGCTGGTCGTGGTCGGCCGCGACCGGGAGATGGTCGGCATCCTCAGCAAGACCGACCTCATCCGCGCGATCCAGATCCGCATGATCGTGGCCGGCATGCCCCCCGAGCCCGCCGCGGGCTAGCGCCGCCCCGCGAGGCGCAACACCACGCGACACCATCGCGACACCATGAGGACGCTTGCCCGGAAGCGACCTGACCGCCGCGCCGGCGGACCGGCCCGCGGCGACTCGCACCCGGAGGGCCCCGACCCGCCGCGCGACACGGGCCGCGCGGCCCCCGGACGTCGGGGGCAGCCACAGGAACGCAGCAGCGGCGGCCGAACTCCCCCTGCGATGCCTGCGGATGACCCGTTTCGCGTGGTGGTGCTGCGCGGCGCCGAGCTCGTCGTCGACCCGCCCGAGCCCCTGGAGGCCCTGGCGCGCCGGGACGGTCAGGTGTTGTGGGTCGATGGCACCAGCCCGCCCCCCGAGGCCCTGGCGCGGCTGGCGGCCCTGTTCGACCTGCACCCGCTGGCGGTGGAGGACGCCCTCAAGCGCCGCCAGCGCCCCAAGGTCGAGGACTACGAGCGCTACCTGTTCGTCACGATGCACGCCGCCCGCCTCCGCGCCCCGGGTCACGGCGTGGTGCTGGACGAGATCGACGCGTTCTACGGCCGTGGCTTCGTCATCACGGTGCACGACGGCGCGGCGCCGGTGCTGGAGGAGGTGCGCCACCGGCTGGCCCAGGCCCCCCCGGACGTGCGCACCGCCGACGGCTACCTGCTCTACGTGCTGCTGGACACCGCCGTGGACACGTTCTTCCCGGTGCTCGATGCGCTGGACGCCTACACCGAGCGCCTGGAGGACGCGCTGTTCACCCGGCCGGGCCCGCGGACCATGGATCGCCTCTTCCAGGCCAAGCGCGCCCTGCTCCACCTGCGCCGCGTGGCAGCGCCCCAGCGCGACGCGATGAACGTCCTGCTGCGCCACGACCTGCCGCTGGTGGCCCCGGCGCTGCGCGCGTACTTCCGCGACGTCCACGACCACCTGCTCCGCATCACCGAGCAGATCGACACGCACCGCGACCTGCTGGCGGGCGCGCTGGACGTCTACCTGAGCCTCACCAGCAACCGCCTCAACGAGGTGATGAAGGTCCTGACGGTGATCACCGCGGTGTTCGCCTCGCTGGCGGTGATCTCGGGTATCTACGGCATGAACTTCGAACGCGCCTACCCGCCCTTCGACTGGCCCTGGGGGTTCCCCGCCGCCCTGGGGGCCATGGCGGCCAGTGTTATCATCATGCTGGCAGTGTTCCGACGCCTCCGATGGCTCTGACCGACGGCCCGCACGCCCGCCCGACGGCCCGGCCCGCGGGGGTCGGGTACGTCACGCCCGAGAACGTGGCGCTGCTCGTCGACCTGTACGAGCTCACCATGGCCGACAGTTACCTGCGCCACGGCATGAACGACCGGGCGACGTTCGACCTCTTCATCCGCGCGCTGCCACCCAACCGCGCCTTCCTGGTCAGCGCCGGGCTGGACGGGGTGCTGGCCTACCTGGAAGACCTGCGCTTCTCCGACGAGGCCATCGCGTACCTGCGCAGCCTGCGCCTGTTCAGCGACGCCTTCCTCGACTACCTGCGGGCGTTCCGGTTCACCGGCGACGTGCGGGCGATCCCCGAGGGCGAGATCTTCTTCCCGCCCGAGCCGGTGCTGGAGGTGACGGCGCCGCGCATCGAGGCCCAGGTCATCGAGACGTTCCTGCTGAATGCCATCAACTTCCAGGTGATGGTGGCCAGCAAGGCGGCGCGGGTGGTGCTGGCCGCCCGCGGGCGCGCCGTGGCCGACTTCTCGCCCCGCCGGGACCACGGCACCGACGCCGCCGTGAAGGCCGCGCGGGCCGCTTACCTGGCCGGGTGCACCAGCACGTCCAACGTCCTGGCCGGGATGCTCTACGGCATCCCCGTCACCGGCACCATGGCCCACTCCTACGTGATGTCGTTCTCGGACGAGCTTGCGGCGTTCCGGGCCTTCGCCCAGGACTTCCCGCACAACACCGTGCTCCTGATCGACACCTACGACACCCTCCAGGGCGTCGCCAACGCCATCGTCGTCGCCCGGGAGCTGGCCGCGCGCGGCGGACGGCTGCGCGCGGTGCGCATCGACAGCGGCGACCTGGTGGCCCAGAGTCGCGCCGTGCGCGCCGCGCTGGACGCCGCGGGCCTGCGGGAGGTGCAGGTGCTGCTCTCGGGCGACCTCAACGAGTACCGGATCGCCGAGCTGCTGGACCAGGGCGCGGCCGCCGACGCGTTCGGTGTGGGGACCGAACTCGGGACCTCGGCGGACGCGCCGAGCCTGGGCGGCGTCTACAAGCTCGTGGAGGACGAGAAGGGCTTCCGGATCAAGCTCAGCACCGGCAAGGCCACGCTCCCGGGCCGCAAGCAGGTCTGGCGGAAGCTGGACGCCGACGGGCAACCCGCCGCCGACCTCATCGCGCTCCACGACGAGCCCCCGCCGCCAGACCACGTGCCCCTCCTGGTGCCGGTCATGCAGGGCGGCCGGCGGCTGTGGGCGGAACCGCTGCCGGCGATCCGGCAACGGTGTACCGCGCGCCTGGCCGCGCTGCCCGAGGAGCTGCGCGGGCTGGAGGAGGCGCCGCGCTACCCGGTGGCGCTCAGCGCCGCGCTGCTGGACCTGCGCGACCGCATGTGGCGGCAGGCGTAGGGGCCGCGGAGGCCGCGCAGGAACCCTGCGTGGCGAACCCGTACCATAGGAACGAGCCGTGTCGGAGATCACCATCAGGCCGCTCAAGGAGATTGCTGCGCTCCGGCAGGTCGAGGAGCTCCAGATGCAGATCTGGGGGATGCCCGAGCGCGAGGTCGTGCCGGTCCACCAGCTGGTGGCGGCCATCGGCGCCGGCGGCGTCGTGCTGGGCGCGTTCGAGCCCGACGGCACGCTGGTCGGGTTCTGCTACGGGTTCCCGGCCTGGCGGAGTGGCCGCCCGCTGTTCTACTCGCACATGGCGGGCGTGCTGGGCGGCCGCCAGCTCCAGGACATCGGCTTCCGGCTCAAGCTGGCGCAGCGGCAGGCGGCCCTGGACGCGGGCTTCGACCACATGGTCTGGACGTACGATCCGCTGCAGAGCGTCAACGCCCGGTTCAACCTGCACAAGCTGGGCGTCACCGCGCAGCGGTACTTCGTCAACTACTACGGCGAGATGCCCGACCAGCTGAACCGGGGGCTCGACAGCGACCGCTTCGAGGTCGACTGGGCCTTGCGGTCGCCCCGGGTCGAGGCCGCGGCAGCGGGCCGCCCGGTCGAACGCGACTGGGGCGAGGCGTCCCGCGCGCTGGAGGCCGCGCCCCACCCGGCGGGCGTCGCACCGCGCCCTGCGGCGCTCGACCTCGAGGCGCCTGTGCTGTTCGTCGAGATCCCCACCGACTTCGCTGCGCTGCGTGCCCGGGACCGCGGGCTGGCCCACGCGTGGCGGCTGGCCACGCGCCAGGTGTTCCAGCACTACTTCGCACGCGGCTACCGGGCCGTCGACTTCCTCCTGCGCCCGGACGACCGGCTGCGCGGGGACTACGTGTTGACGCGAGGGGCCCATGCGGATTGACGCCGTGGAGCTCTACCAGATCGAGATGCCGCTGCGGTGGCCGTTCGAGACGTCGTTCGGCCGCTCGACGACCAAGGTGTGCCTGCTGGTGCGCCTCCGGGCCGACGGCCTGGAGGGGTGGGGCGAGGCACCCGTCGACCACGCGCCGCTGTACAACGAGGAGACGGTGGACACGGCGTGGGCCATCCTGGAACGGTTCCTGGTGCCGCCGCTGCTGGGGCAGCCGGCCCCCGCGCCGCGCGAGTTCGCCCGGCAGGTGGCCTACATCCGCCGGCACCACATGGCCAAGGCCGCCGTGGAGGCGGCCCTGTGGGACCTCCACGCCCGCGCCCAGGGCGTCTCCCTCGCCGCCCTGCTGGGCGGTACCCGCGACCGCGTCGCCGTCGGCGTGAGCCTGGGCATCGAGCCCACCATCGACGCCCTGCTGGAGCGCGTCGAGCGTTTCCTGGGGCTGGGCTACCGGCGCATCAAGATCAAGATCAAGCCGGGGTGGGTGCTGGAGCCGGTGGAGCAGATCCGCCGGCGCTTCGGCGACATCATGCTCCAGGTCGACGCCAACTCGGCGTTCTCGCTGGACGACGCGCCGCTGCTGCGGGCGCTGGACGACCACGGCCTGCTGCTGATCGAGCAGCCGCTGGAAGAAGACGACATCGTCGACCACGCCACGCTCCAGGCCCAGCTGCGCACCCCGATCTGCCTGGACGAGTCGATTATCCACGCCCGGGCCGCGCGCGCCGCCCTCGACCTCGGCGCGTGCCGGGTGATCAACATCAAGCAGGCGCGCGTGGGGGGCCTGACCGAGGCGGTAGCGATCCACGACCTCTGCCAGGCCCGCGGGGTGCCGGTCTGGTGCGGCGGCATGCTCGAGACCGGCCCCGGCCGCGCCGCCAACCTGGCGCTGGCGTCGCTACCGAACTTCACGCTGCCCGGCGACATCTCGGCCAGCGACCGCTACTTCGAGGAAGACCTCATCGACCCGCCGGTGGTGCTGAACGACGACGGCACGATAACCATGCCGACCGGTGTGGGCCTTGGCGTGCACGTAGTGCACGAGCGCGTGGAACGGTACGCTGTGCGCCGCGCGCGCCTGGGCGCGGGCGTACGGACCTAGCGCGCTCACGGCCCCGCCGCCTGCCGCAGCTGCTCCAATAGCGCCCCCAGCCGCTCCATCTCCCGGCCGTAGCCGGCCAGGTCGCCGGCCCGCAGGCGCTCCTGTGCGCGCCGGTAGGTGGCCAGCGCCTCCGCAGCCAGGGCCCGGACGCGTGCGGCCTCCGCGCCGCTCGCCAGCGGCCCGCCGGGGGAGGCGCTCGGGGGCGGCCCCACCGTCCCGCCGGAGCCCGGTCCTGCGGGCGCGCCGGGCGTCCCGAGCGCCGGTGGTGCCGGCCGCGGCGGCCGCGTCCCGAACAGTTCGGCCAGCGCCTCGTCCAGCGTGGGCGCCATGACGATGCGCGCGCCGCTGACCGCGATCACGCGCTTCAGCTCCGGCAGCTGGCTGCGCTCGGCCTGCAGGTACAGCGGCTCCACGTAGAGCAGCCCGTCCTCGATGGGGATCACCAGCAGGTTGCCGCGGATGACCTGCGAGCCCTGCTGGTTCCACAGCGAGAGCTGCTGCGAGATGAACGGGTCCTGATCGATCCGCGACTCGACCTGCAACGGGCCGAACACCGTGCGCGCCTTGGGGAACCGGTAGACGATCAGCTCCCCGTAGTGCGGGGGGTCGTTCCGGGCCGCCATCCAGGCGATCATGTTCTCGCGGCCCGCCGACACCATGGGCAGGATCAGCACGAACTCGGGTGCCGCGCCCTCGGCCAGGCGCATGGTGACGTAGTAGGGTTCCATGCGGATCGTCTCGTTGCCGAAGATCTCCCGCGGGATCGCCCACACGTCCTCCCGGTTGTAGAAGACCTGCGGGTCCCGCATGTGGTAGGTGGCGTAGACCTGGGCCTGCACCTCGAACAGGTCCACCGGGTACCGCAGGTGGGCAGCCAGGGCCGGGGGCATCTGCGCCGCCGGCCGGAACAGCTCGGGGAAGATGGCGGCCAGGGTGCGCAGGATCGGCTCGTCGGGCTGCACCGCGTAGAACGTCACCGTGCCGTCGTAGGCGTCCACGACGACCTTGACGCTGTTGCGCATGTAGTTGACGTCGCCGAAGGGTGCGGCGTACGGGTAGCGGTCGGTGACGGTGTAGGCGTCGATCACCCACACCAGCCGCCCGTCGACCACCACCAGGTAGGGGTCGCGGTCGTAGCGCAGGAACGGCGCGATGCGGGTCACGCGCTGCGTGATCTGGCGCGCGAACAGCAGCCGGCTGCCGGTGTCGATGTCGGTCGAGAGCGCCAGCTTCAGGTCGCCGAACCGGTAGGCCAGCGCCAGCCGGGGCAGGTAGCCCAGGCGGATGCCGCCGCGGCCCGCGTAGCGGGTGTAGGCGTTGTCGTCGCCCTGGGGGTAGTCGAACTCGCGCACCCGGGTGTTTACCACCACGTAGTCGGTGGTCAGCTCGCCGTAGTAGATCTCAGGCCGCGTGATCACCAGCCCCGGGATCGTCTGCAGGGGGATGTCGCGGACGAAGAACGCGGGCATCCCTTCCTCGGAGATGGCGTTCACGGGGCTCATGACCAGCCCGTACCCGTGGGTGTAGACCAGGTGGCGGTTGACCCAGTTGCGGGCCTGCGGCGGCAGCTGGGCTGTGGCCAGCTCGCGGGCGGCCAGCATCACCTGGCGGGGCCGCCCGTCGATGACGTAGCGGTCGATGTCCACATCGCCAAAGACGTAGTACCGCCGGAAGCTCTGGAGCTGACTGTAGGCGCGCAGCAGTGGCCGGTAGTCCCACAGCCGGACGTTCTCCACGGTGGCGCGGTGGCGGGCGATGGCCGCGGCATCCAGCGGCGCGGTGGGGAACTCGCGCTCGCGCACGCCGTCCAGCCCGAAGGCGCGCAGCGTGGCCGTGATGGCATGCCGGATGTAGGGCGTCTCGGCCGTGAGCTCGTTGGGCCGCACCCGCACCGCCTGCACGACGCCCGGGTAGACCACCAGGCCCACCGCCCACGCCACCACGATGAGCGCTACCGTGGCCAGGGCCAGCCGCACGGTGCGCAGCCAGGCGTTGGCCACCAGCAGCAGCCCGCAGGCCCCGAACAGCGCCGCCAGCACCCGCAGCGCCGGCAGCACCGCGTGCACGTCGGCGTACGAGGCGCCAAACGCCGGCCCGCGCGTCGAGTAGAGCAGGTCGAACGCATCGAGCCAGAACCCCGCGCCCCGCACCAGCACCACCGCCCCGAGCAAGACCGACAGGTGCGTGCGGACCCCCGGCGGGGCGAGCCAGACGCCGCGCAGCACCAGGCGCCCGTAGGCCGAGGCGTACCCCACGGCGACTCCGACGACAAGGAGCACCAGCCACGTGAACAGCCCGTCGGCGACGAGCCGGTAGACCGGCAGCCGGAAGACGTAGAAGCCTACGTCGCGGCCGAAGAGCGGGTCGACCTGCCCGAAGGGCGTGGCGTGGACGAACTGCTGGAGCGCCACCCACTGGCGCGAGGCGGCGAGCCCGCCCAGGGCCGCGGCGACGCCCAGCGCCCACCCCCACCAGCCTGCAGGGCCCCGGCGCGGCCGCACCCCGCGGTAGCGGCCGCCACCACGGTCGATCAGCTCCAGCACCTCGGCCCGGCCCGCGCGCAGCACCGGCCGGAGGTTTGCGTACCCCAGCACCCACAGCGCGCCGCCCACCGCGACGGTCACGGCCAGCCGCGAGAGGAAGGGCACCCAGAACACCCGGACGTAGCCCACCTCGTGGAACCACAGCCAGTCGGTGTACCACCGGGCCAGTGCCGGGCCCAACAGGAAGAAGAGGATGACCAGCACCCACAGCACCCACCGCAGTCGTCCCATGGCCCACCTGTCCTTCCCTGCCATCTGTTTATGCGGGCGACCACGCACGGCATCCGGGCGCGCCCCGCGGGCCTTGACCCCCACGGGGCACGCCCCGCGGGACTAGACGGTGACCTACAGAAGGCAGATGCCGCCCGAGGGCCCGCCCATCACGTCACCACGCCACACACCCCACACACCCCGCCCCCAGAGGCACACCACCAGAAACCCTTGCGCGACCCGTGACAAGCGACCTCCAGAGGCCACTCGGGGAAAGGTTAGGCTCTTATCCCCCTCGCCGTTTGACGGGATAAGAGCCTAACCCTGCTGGGAGTTCCCCCTAGAGGCGACAGTCAAGGGGTTGCGCAAGGGTCTTGGGCCCTTGGGTGGGCGTGAGCCGTGGGTTGCGGGTGCTGCGGGTCGTGGGACGTTGGTGTGCCGTGGGTCGTGGGGCGTGGCGTGGTGACGTGATGGGCGGGCCCTCAGGCGGCGTCTGCTCTCTGCCCTCTGTGGGTCACTATCCGGTCCCGCGGGGCGTGCCCCGTGGGGGGTCGCCGCTTGGCCCCCCGTCTCGGGTCGCGTGCGCGGGGCCCTGGCCCTGGGGCGCTGCGGGGCGGGGCGCTACCCCCGGGGGCGGGCTGCCTCGTCCCGCTGCCCGCGGAGCCACTATTCGGGCCAAGGTTGCGTTGTGGTCTAACAATGTAGCAATGTAGCGGACCGGCTCCGCCGGCCGCTGCATCGGCGTGTCTGACCGTCATCGTTAGTCTGTCGTCTCCGGCATCGACACCCCTACCAGCTTGCGCTGTTCGATGAGGCGAACGAGAATATCCTGCTTTCCGTCAACGTATCGTATAAGATGACGAAGATCGGTCTCCGAGTAGCCGAGGTCGCGTGCAAGAGCGACAAAGCTCTTGACGTTCTCGAGCCGAATGCGCTCGTTCTCCAGTGCTGCTCGTTCCTCGTCCAGTTCCCGCCTCCGCCTGGAATCCCGGCGTTCGATAAGCTTCAGGATGAAGTCCTTGATGTGGCCGACCACAGTGCCGATGCCCGCTAAGTCGGTTGCGCCAGGAGATGCGTAGTTGATACGCCGAACCGCAAGACGCTCCTCAGGCTCAAGCAGCTGCCAGAGTTGCGAAAGTTGAACGTCGTCAAGTACCGGAGGGAAGGAGCTGGGGAACCAGGGTGCCCATGGGCTAGGTCCCCAGTACACAAAGCGCTTCCGTCAACGGCGTCTGAACGGCGGAAAGCGCATCAGCTCTTCGTAGAAGCGCACCCAGTCCTCTTGATCCTCATGTAGCAGCTCAAGGAAAAACCGCAGATCGTAGAGATTCGAGATACTGACCAAGGCCTCGCCCAGCTCGTCCGCGGACCACTTACCCTCTAGCTCAAGCCGAAGTATCTGAACAGATCGCTCCACTTTCTCTCCCCCCTGCTCCAGTTGCTCAGCGGCGGGAGCGCGAGCAACGCGAGCGCCCCGTCCGCTGAAGCGGCATGTTCGGTACGACTTTTCACGATGACCACATCCTTGCCAGCGACATGGCCAGCATTCCATCTCGGATCTCGCGCGGTGAAGCGAGCTTCCTCAGTATCCTGGCCGTTGGACCAATGGATCGGACGACACGCTGGATGCTGCGGTTGCGTGCGTCTTTCGGTACTTCAAGGGCGATGATGGCACGAGACTGGTTCCGAACACGGTACTTCCTGATGGCGAGAACGCGGCCGGGCGGCGACACCATGCGCTTGCCGTTGGCCTCATCAGTGACCATGACGACGCGGTGGCCGAGGTGGAGCCTGTCCAGGAAACTGTCGCCTGTCCATAGGAAGTCCTCGATCCTGGTGGCTCGCGGGTTTTCGCGCCTACGCTTAGCTGCTTCACGCGCCTCATCTCGCTGGAGGCGATCCTCCTCTTCGAAGGAGCCGCGCACGAGGGGAACGGCCCACATCCGGGAGTGAAGCGGTGCACCTGCAGTTGGACCAGCACCACGCTGGATCCGCCCGCCACGAGGCGGACGGTATAGCTTCTTCATCCTCCGAGCGAACTCCAATCCGATCGGGTCACCTCGCAAGGATTCAACGAATCGGCGTGACGCGCTGACGAGAGCCGGCGAGGAGGTCGCAAGCCCGGCTTCGATCAGGTGATTCGCAGCGGAGCGAGACACGTTTGAGGAGGCGATCACCGCCGTGTCTCCAAAAACGAACACCTTCGCATGGAGGTTGCGACAGGCGTGAACCTCGACCCCGCGGTTGAGTAGTCGAATGATTTCGGAAGGGTTCGTCTGCCCGGTCTTTATCGCCTCGGTGTCAAATCGCACAACAAGCAGGCTTCCGCGCCGAAGCGGAAGCAGATCCGCCCCGCCGGTCCCGAAGTATGGCACAGCGACTTGGCCCTTGGTGCGCTTGGCCATCGAGGACAACCGGCGCCAAAGGCCATTTGCGAGAAACTGTGTCCTCATGGCCGCATCACCCTGCTGCCGAACTCATTTTGTACCGACCTAACACCCCACCTGCGTCGGCCTAACATCCCCGGGGCCCGGTGACTCATCGACCGGAACCGCCCAACCGGTTTTGGTCTCCGCCAGACTGCTCACCCCTTATTTTTTGACAGTATACTACACTGCTGATCAGCCTAACGTCCCATCTCACTCACGGATCCTTCGCGCCCGCCTCTGGCGGCAACCCGTCCATTGGACTCCGCACCCCATGTGCCACCTCGGGGTGGGCTTGACTGTTCGGTGGTGTTCGATGCGAGGGTGGCCCGGAGGCGGGCGCGGAGGGCCTCGGACGGGGTGCGGTCCCCGGAGATGATGCGGTAGATGTTTTGCCGGCTCACGCGGCATTGGCGGCTCAGGGCCACTTTGTTCGGATGATCCCGAAGTAGCGAGCGCAGGTCTTCGAGCTCCAGCAGCTCCGTGCGCACGGCCTCCGCCACCCTCGCGCAGGCGCTCGTTCCTGCAAGACTACAAAAAACTCGAACCAGCCGGCGTGTTCCTGATCAAGGTCGTAAAGCTGTTGGCGGTTGGCGAGGAACCCCTCAATGCCGGCGTGGTGCAGGATCGACCCTACAAGGCGGGCCCAGGCCTCGAACCCGCCCATCGTGGGTACCTCTGCTTCCGGGCAGCCTGCTGCCCACCAGGCGCGGCAGAGGACCAGCAGAGCCCAGATCAGCTCCCCGCGATGCTCGCGAACCCAGCGCAATAGGTCGGGATGCCGAAACCCACTGCGCTCCCAGGGGCGGTAGTGCTTCGCGTCCAGCCGAATCCAGACCACACGGCGCGCCAGGTCGGCGCCAAGCTGCACGTTGTTCCCCGTGGCGATCCAGGTCGCAGATTGTAACAGTTCGCAGACCCGGTTCGTACCCAACAGCCGCGCACTCCACCGTTTCGTCGTGACCAGGTGGCTCAGCGCGCGCAGCTTCAGGCTGCCGACGTCGTCCAGCACGACCACCTGGCGGCCCTCCAGCAGGACGCTCGTGATGAGCTTGCGGGCTTCCTCCTCGCTCTCGGGCGGGTTGGTGACTGCGTCGTGCCCCGTTGCGATGAGCGCGGCGGCGCGGGCAAGCAGCGTCGCCCCTGTTCCCGGCGTGGGCTTGCTGACGAGGAAGAGCGGCGTGGATCCTGCGACGGCGAAGCGCAGCAGCGGGGACAGCAGCAGCGCCAGGGCGTTGGCACGGCTGGCGTCGTCGGCGAAGGGGAAGTCGCCAAGCAGCTCTTCCAGCAACAGCTGCCGTGCGCGGTCAACGTCGTGGGGCGTGGGGTCATCCGGGGGGCACGGCACGTCAAGGTCGCCAGCCGCGTAGTACAAGCAAGTAGCCGGATCGTACCCCTCGCGCAGCACGATGATGCCATCAGGCCGCACCACCGGGCAGCGCACGATGCCCACCAAGTCCGGCAGCGGCCAGGAGCCCCGGCGCAGGATCATGCGCACGAGCTCGCGGGGTGGGTACGCATACGTGACCCGGTGGCGATCAACGCGGACGAACGTCACGCTGCGCTGCAATATCCCACTCAACGCGGCCTCGTCGAGCTCGTCGAGCTGCGCACCGTGCGTCGTCGCCACAACCCGCACGAGGCGGCCGCCGCGCACGAACACCTGCGGGGGACGCAGGCGGCTGAGCGCCTGGAGGACCTCGTGTTCACGCAGCGCCGGGTCCTGAGTGGCGGAAAGATACACAGTAGGCTTGCGTGTGGTAGAACGAGATCGAAGCGTGAGTACCTGGCTCACGGTCAGCTTCCTCCTTCGGCCGCCCCGGGTTTCCGGGGCGGCTGCCTGTTGCGACGTGGCTCAAAGTTGACTTGGGCAACCCGCACTCGGGACCGACCCGGGAGAAACTGCAGCCAAACGCCGGGCAGCGGGCGAATCGCACCGGTGGGCTGGGCGAACCAGATGCCCTTGCCAGCGGCGCGCGCCTCGACGACCTCCAACAGCGAGCCGGCCCCGAGCACACGCTGGGGCCCAAGCAGCACCAGCAGGTCCGTGCACCCGTCCAACGCCTGCCGCCACCCGCGCTGCCATGCGGCGGGCGTTGGGAAGAGGTCGCGGCTGGAGACGACCTCGGCGCCACGCCGCCGGAAGATGTCGGTGACGCGTCGGTAGACGTCCGGCGCGTACTCTGCGCAGGGTGCGGCGAGATACACGCGGCGCATTACGCCTCTCTCCCGGCCGGGAACTCCACGCGGGCGAACCGGCGGAGGCTGACGCCGTGTAAGACCACCAGGTGCGCACCGCGCAGCGTCCGAAACGTCCCGTCCGGCGTCAGGAAGTGCACCGGGAGCCCGTGCGCTGTCGCTTCCACGACCTCCCGCACGACGCCCGCGCCGACGATGCGGTCGGGTCCCAACGCGACCACGACGGCGTTCACCTGGGAGAGGACCTGGGGAAAATCCCGCAGCCAGGCGCCGTGGTTCGGGAAACGCTCGCGCGCGGAAATCACGAGGCCAGCGCCAAGTTCGCGCAGCAGCTGCTCGGCCCGGTCGTAGTGGCGCGTGCGGTACAACGCGACCGCGGAGGCTAGGTAGACGACCTGGCCGCGAAGCCCCCGGAGGGCTCTTGACGTGCGATGGGGTGTACGTGGAGAATGTAATTGAGATACCACGGCACGGTCCTCTCATCAGCCCCGGGACGACGCCCGGGGCGTGTTGTTCGTGCCCTCCTCCGGATAGAGATGCTCGGTCAACTCCCAGGCCCGCTCCACGGCTGCAACGAAGTCGAGGAGCGCATCCCACACCAAGCCGGGGTCGGAGGTGCCCTCCACCAGATCCACGAGGTCCTGCGCGAGGCTGTCCACGAAGCGCGGGTCGTCGCCGCGGCGCTCGTAGAGCTGCGCCAGTGCCCGCAGGAAACGCCGCCACGGGTCTGGTCGCTGTACGGCCAGACCACCGCCGCGCTGGATCCGCCGGCGCTGGCAGAGCGCGCCCTGGACGGTGCTCACGGCGAGGCCGACCTCCTTCGCAATCGCCCGGACGCTGAGCTCGGGACGATGCTGCTTGAGCCAGACTGCCGCGCGCTTGCGGTCTTCGATGGTCAGCGGCAGGCCGTGGTCGCGGTTGGCACAGAACGCCTCCCAGTAGCCCGCAGCTTCTACGACGCGCGCAGGCACGGTCTTCACGCCGGCTTTGCGGTAGGCCTCAAGCCGGTGTGCGCCGTCAATCACGACGAACTGCCCATCCCGTCGTGGCGTAACCGTGATAGGCGGCAGCGTTCCTGCAGCCAGCCCTTCGTGCAGGAGCGCCACGTGCTGCTGCGTGACGCCGCGCATACGGGGTTGCACGGTCGGGTCCACCACGAGGTGATCTACCCGAACCTCAACGACGTTCCCGTCGCTCATGGCTGATCCTCGGGGTGCCCAGGTGTGCGAGGCTGCACGCACGCCCATAGACGCCAGCCACCGTCTACGGGTTCCAACCGGACCGACAAGCGCATGTCGGGCCGGTTCACCTTGAACCATCGACGCAACGCCCACGCCACGCGGCTGGCGTCCTCGTGCAGGTAGACCCCTCCACTACACAGCCACGTGGCATCACCTGCTCGCTCCAACAACGCCCGAAGGAATGCCGCGTCGACTCGGCGCCTACGGAAGGTCAACGATCCACCCTGGCTCTCCGCGAACTGCGCTCTGCGGTGTACCCGTTCTGCGGTGAGTGTCACTCGTCTCACCTCCCCTTGTAGTCGTACGCACCCCAAAGAAGAATGCGGGCCACGAGGCGCTCGGCCCCGTGGCCCCACCCAGCACGCCGTGCCGTGCCAGACCGTGCCATGCCTCGCCTCGCCTCGCTTCGCCGCGCCGGGCCTAGCCAGGCTTGGCCTCGCGCGGCTGACCGTCTGGCGGCGCACGGACCCGACGGTCTGTGGATATCGTATAGCCACGCTACGGCCCCACACTAGTCTCAGACCTTGACGAATTCCACACATGCTGGCAGAATTGTTTGTAGGTTTGTTACCTACCGCTGGCTCGGGATGCTTAGCCAATCCGCGCTTCTCAGACGCCTAGCCGAGGAAGGGTACCCAACTTCCTGGTACCAGCTTCAGCTGTTTCGGAAGGCTGGGATCGTCCCGGAGCCGGTGGAAGGACAGTATCCCGATGACTCCATAACGCTGGTGAAGTACGCGCACGACCTCGCAAAGCAAGGGATTCGATCGCTCGCCAGGAGGGTGCTGCGACTGTACATTGCCAACTTGGGAATTACCTCGGGCCAGGCGCTGAGGGCTCTACGCCGCCTGTCCGGAGAGATGAACCGCAAGCAGCCGAGACGGAAGCTTAGGATGATCGCGCAAGCGTTGGATGAGGCCGCGCGGTACGCCCAGGAGCAGGCAGGTACGCGAGCGATACAACAGACCGGCCGCCGTTGGTCGGACATCGCGTGGCCGCTGAATGTGCGGAGGTGGCGCGGCCTGCTCAAAGATGCTGAGCCACATGATGTGGGTAATGAGGAGTTCGGTTTGCTGCGCCTGTCGCTGTCCCAAATCATGGGCCTCCCGCAATGGGAGCAGAAGCTTCAGGGGATTCCTTCCGAGGAGCGCCTGCTTATCCTGTTCGTGCTATGGCTTGCACGGAAACGCAAAGACAGCGCGAGAAAGACCGGGAGGAGACACGAAAGCAGTACCAAGTAGGAAGCCCGCGCCTCCACAGCGTGGCAGCCCAGGAAGGCGCGGGCACCCCGGCACACAGGAGGTGGTCCTGCATGCCAGCAGGAGCATACCACAGGGCGCAGCCCACCGCACCCCCCACGCCCCGCAATGGGGTCCTGGTCCTCTCAGGCTACGGCCTCCGGGTCTTTACGAGGCGCCGGCACCTCGTCTGCGAGGACGGGTGGTGTGACGAGCGGCGCACCGCACGATTTCACCGGGCGACCGCCGGCCTGCAGCGGCTGGTCCTGTTCGGGCGCGGTGGGACCATGACCCTGGAAGCCCTCCGGTGGCTGCATGATGTGGGCGCCGGGCTTATCTGCGTGCACCTGGACGGCACGGTGCTGCTCTCCAGCGGCCCCCGGGGCCTGGACGATGCCCGGCTGCGCCGGGCCCAGGCCCTGGCACCCAGCACCGAGGCCGGGGTGCGGATCACCCGCGAGCTCTTGAGCGCCAAGCTGGCGGCCCAGGCCGACGTGCTGGCGCAGCTTCCTAACCCCGACGCCCAACGGGCCGTCCGGGAGCAGCTGGACGTGTTGCACCGGGCGGACACCCTGGAGCGGCTGCGGCTGGTCGAGGCCAGGGCCGGCACTCTCTACTGGGAGGCCTGGAGGCCGCTGCCGGTGCGCTGGGCCACGGCAGATGCCCGGCGAGTGCCGGAGCACTGGAAGACTGTGGGGCCCCGCATCTCCCCCATCACTGGCTCCCCCAGGCTTGCGGCCACCCCCGCCCATGCCCTGTTGAACCTCCTTTACGCGCTGCTGGAAGCCGAGGCCACCATCGCCTGCCAGGCCGTGGGGCTGGACCCAGGGCTAGGGATCCTGCACGCCGACCAGCCCGCCCGGGCGTCGCTAAGCCTGGACCTCATGGAGCCGGTGCGGCCGGCAGTAGACGCCTTTGTGCTCGACCTGCTGCGGACCAGGGTGTTCAGCGCCCGGGACTTCCAGGAGGTAAGCCGGGGCCAGGTGCGGGTGCTGCTGCCCCTAAGCCGGGCGCTGCTTGCGACCTCGCCGCGGTGGGCGCAGGCGGTGGCGCCCTGGGCCGAGCGGGTGGCCGCGCTGCTGGCCGAGACCGCAGGCAGCCGCCGGCGGCTGCCGACCCCGCTCACCCAGGCGAACCGGAGTGCCGGCCGGGAGGGCATACGCAAGGCTGCGCCGAACGCCCCTGCGCTTCCGGGGCTGGAGTACACGGTCTGCGTCAGGTGTGGCGTGGTGCTGGAGGCGCGGGGCCGGATGTTCTGTGACGACTGCGGAAAGCAGGACAAGACAGAGCGCATCGTGGCCGCCGGCCTGCGGGAGTTTGCGCGGCGGCGCCGCACGGGCGTCGATCCCTCGCATGGCGGGCAGGCCGCGCGCCGCCGGGCTGAAGCCTTGCGCCGGCGCCGTCGGGAAGCGCGGGCGTGGGACGAGACCCACCCTCGCCCAGACCCTGAGGTGTTCCGGCGGGAGATCCTGCCCCTGCTGCGCTCCGTGCCCTTAGAGCGCATCGTCCGTGCAGCAGGGATCTCCCTGCGGTATGCGTCCCTGATCCGGCGTGGCTTGTACGTGCCGCATCCCAGGCACTGGGAGGCGCTGCGAAGAGCTGTCGAAACACGAGATGGTTGGGGGGAAGCCGGCATGGTTCAGCGTACGTAGTGCGGTAGTTTCTCGTCACCCGAAAGGCGGTATTGCGAGCACTGCGGCTCGCGGCTTGAACCCGACCGGGCATCGCCTCCCGCTCGGCTGAGGCGTTTCAGCGGCTACTTACAGCAGGTGCCGTCTCGCTCCTGTTCCTGAGGGCGAAAAACGACAACAAAATCCGTGAAACTAGCGGTCTACCGAGTACCGGGCGGCACCGCTTCGGCTGCGCCTCACACCTGTGCCTCAGTCTCTAGACTTCGGAGTCGTGGCCAGTTTGCTAGAAGAGATGGTTATCACGCTGACCAGAAAGTAAACTGTCAATGCCGCACCAACCCCAGTAAGCAGATTGGCAAGAAGCATTACCTTCATGAGGAATTCCCTTATGGCCGCGAAGAAAGCGTATCGAGCCGCGGGTTCCGGACCCAACACAATCAGCATGCAGGCGTAGAAAAAAAGCGATAAGAGAGCGAGGACTATGAATTTCTTACGCTGTTCGAGGCAACGCTTCTTCCCTTTCCCTGCCCATGCCGTGACCGTGAACAAGTAACCGAGCGCGCCGCCCAACAGACCGAACGACACTATGTAAATCCGCAGCGTTCGCGAAGTCGTAAGGGTGAAAGGGAGGAGCGTGATCATCGACAAACTGGTCAGGACATTGACCAAGTTGTATATCCACTCGACGAGACTGAAGACTCTCCTTACCTCATCCCAGATCGTACGCTTCATTCCCGAGGTTTGTACGCGGGCGCAGTAGTGGCGAGAATCTCCCTGTCCCTTTGCATGACCACGAGTCGGGACGAATCAACGAGTAGAGGGGCAGTAGTGGAAGTTGCGACCGAACGTGGAGAACCTATAGCCAATCGTCTGACGGATCCTATGTAATCAAGAAACCATGAGCTGGTGGGGGATTCCCATACAATACCGAACCCTTCCGGCCTTTTCCCTGGCGCTACATACTCGAAGGCACCCACCGAACTGCGAATGAGCATGATTTCATACTGCAGCCTCAGAACAGCCCCCGCTTGCACAGTCGAAACTACGCGGATCTCGATCTCCACTGGCTCCCCTGCTGCGCTAGCGGTTATCCCCCGCAGAATGGTCACGAGAGGTGCGAACGCCGCAAGTTCCCCGCGTCGATAAGCGTCAGGATAGTCACTGTATTCGTCCTTGTTGACGCCGTAGGATATTGTCGTCCGCCCGGTCACCGCCCGCGATGATATCTTTATGGCCTCCATCCAGGGGCACGTGCGCGTCTCCTTTGTACAAGCAGCGAGGTTTTGATCGATGAAAATCTCTCCGCGGTCCCTCCACCGAACCGGGGTGAGGAGGCCGCCGGGCATATTACGCAAGCGATACACCCTGCAGTTTGGACCTCTGCCCGACTGGTAATTGAAAGCGTATCCACCTTGCCTCGCCAAACCAATAGGTAGCCATTCTGATACCCGACACTCCAGCTCCTGGGCGAGGAGTACTTGAGAAGGAATCGCAACGACAAACGGTGTTATCAGCGAGAGCAGCAATCCTGCGGTGGACAACATGGCCTCGCCCCCGTGCGATGATCAGGCCCACCGCCATGTAGCGCCGGTGACAGGTTTCGCCCACTTTCACTTCACTTCACTTCACTTCACTTCACTTCACTTCACATCCTCTATTGTTGGCTGTGATGGGGGCTCGGTCAAGCCCGGGGCCAGTTAGAAGAGCCGTATGGGTTCAAGACCCTTTTGCCGTTTCTTCCGCCATGGTCGAGTGAACGGGGTCCTAGGTGGGTTCTTGGCGGGTATCTTGACGCCGTGCGAGATCTTATCAAATGACACAATCAATTGCTTGCGTAAGCGCAAAGGCTGGTTGATGCGGCGGTAGGACTCCTCTACATACTCCTCAATAATCTCGTAGCCAATCCATCTCCTGCCTAGGTTATGGGCAACCTTGAGAGTGGTGCCCACCCCAACGAAGGGGTCGAGAACAGTGTCGCCTTTGTAGGAGTACAAGGTAATGAGTCGATAAGGAATCTCCTCGGGGAACGGGCAAGGGTGGTTGTATTGACCTGGCGGCACAGGTGCAATGTGCCACACGTTGTTTGCCGTGTCCATTGTGAAGACTGAATCAATTTGAATCTTGCTCTCTTCCTTCCTTTCCGTAGAGATCGCGTTGTAGATCTTGGACTCGCCAGGTTTCCGGAAAATCAGGATGTACTCTGTCATGATGTTGGGGTAATAATAACCGGGGTATGGTTTCTGGATAACAGAGCCCGCACGCTTCACACCTGCAGTGCACTTGTGCCAAATGATATCCTGATGGAATTCCCAACCGATTTCCTCCAGAAGACCCACAAGGTGGAAAGGTAGAGGCGTGTGCTTGCCATTTAGGAGGACGGTACCCACCACAATGGCCAAATAGCCTCCGTCTTTCGTGACCCGCTTGACCTCCGTGAAGCATCGTCGCAGAAATCCAAGATACTCTTCGTATGGCACGTTCTGGCGGTAGCGATAGTTGGCGCCCTTGCTCTTTGTGTGAACGTCGTAGTCGATAGCGTTCCAGTAAGGTGGGCTGGTCACCGTAAGAGCGATGCTCCCATCTGGCAATTCATCCATTCTCTCGCAGCTCTTGAGAAAAATCTTGTTCATTAGTCCCTCCGCCTTTTCGCGTTGTCTCTAAGCCAGTCCTCAAGATGTCGTTTGCTGAAACGCCATTGGCGCCCGGCGCGTAGGGCAGGAATGCGACCTGCGGAAACCATCTTGTACAAAGTATGCCGCGACAGCCTGAGAAATCGTGCTGCCTCCTCTAACGTCAGGAGGTCTCCTCCCTCTGTCTGCTGGCTAATTGAGTGATTTGCTTCTTTTCGCATTTTTTTGTAGTTTATCGCCTCTTCCCGCCAGAGTCAAGTCGAAGGCGAGGAGAAAACTCAGTCTGAAGGGTAACACTCTTAGAAATGCCAGGAGGTCACGCTGTTGACCCAACCCTATGTCCTTGACAAGTTCTCGCGCGGGTCAATCCTTGAGCGACACCCGTGGCTGACAAAGCAAGGCCTCCAGATGGTTCTCGGCGACGACTTGGACTCGGTAATGTGCGGCGTTCTGATGCACCATTTGTTCGCGTGGGATGTCGCTGGTTTCTACGTCGATTATCACAAAGTCTGGTATTCGCACCAGATCAGTCCGAGGTGCCTGCGCAACGCAGTTTGGCTCGACCTCGACGTTAGTCGCGCCGAAATTAGAAGCATAGGTCACCATATTTTGCTAGAGTCCGCTACTGGCAACATCCTCGAACATCGCGAATCGGTGAACCCCAACCTCTTTCGAGGTGTCACTGGACGTGCCGGAGGCGGTCGTGCCCGAGATCACGGAGAAGCCTGTAGTCTTTGCGATGGCAGAACATTCCCGCACAAGTATCCGTTGGGGACGATTCATTTCTTGCTTTGGCTACACAATGTTGACCTTGGACCCGTCTGCGATCCGTTCCAAGAGGCATTTCTCTGGCTCCCTGATTCTTCGTGGATCAACGGTCAGAGATATCCAAGGAACGTCCACGATTGGGTTAGAAACTGGATTCCCCATCCGCAACTTGTGGCAACGCTGAGCCGCATCGATACAGAATCCTTTGAGGAAACCATGCGCGATCGAGTCTTCCCCGCTATCGAACGGGTAGGGTTTACACGTGGAAGGGGGCAAGTCACCTCGCGCCACTTGGGGCTAGGTGGGTATCAGTGCCAGTTTCCGGACCCTAATCAATGCCGTGATAATCTTCAAGCGCTTGCCGACTTGATCGCTGATGCTTTCTGCTGGCCGCGAATGACGATACCTACGCCCCCCTACAAACTCATCGAGGGGCGTCGCAATCCTACTCAGTATACCTTGACCAATATCCGCCGGATGTTTGGAACCCTGGAGAACTTCGTGCGGCAAGAGCGAGTGTTTTCCTACGTGATTCCCAACGGAGGACGGATCAATTACACAGTCGATGTCGACATTTGAAGCGACGAGACACGCAATTTTGTTCGTTCCGGCCAAGCCCAGCCGGCTAGTGCGGGTCGCGGGCAGCCCGACCCACGGTCGGCCTCCCGAGGGGGTGGCGCCCCGAGGACGCCGCGTCCCGCCAAGCCCCCCCGCGCCGGCCCAGGGGGGAGGCCCAATAGACCGCGACCTCCACGGGGCACGCTTGGCGCGACCGCACAGTGACCCACCAGGGGGAGAGGGCAGAGACCACCCCACGTGCGCCTTGCCACGTCACCACGTCACACCCCCACGGCAGAGGCCACCCGCGCCACCAGACCACACGCCCCACCACACCCACGTCACCCCACACTCCCACCAGGGGAGGCATGAAGCCACCCCTTGCACAAACCCCCGACGAGCGAACTGTAGGGGGAACTCCCGGCAGGGTTAGGCTCTTATCCCCCTCGCCGTTTGACCCCGCCCGCGCCAGGCCGGTACAATGAACCAAGTTCCGCGGCCTGCCGGGCCCGTGCGGAGGAATGCGCGATGGACGACGCGATCACCCGCGAACGCGTCATCGACGTCTTGAAGACGGTCTTCGATCCTGAGATCCCGGTCAACGTCTGGGACCTGGGGCTCGTCTACGACCTCCAGGTCGAGGGCGAACAGGTCCGCATCACCATGACCCTGACCGCACCGGGCTGCCCGGTGGGTCCCATGATCGCCGCCGAGATCGAGAACAAGTTACAGGCGATCGGGGCGGAGTCAGTGTCCGTGGAGTTCGTGTGGACGCCGCCGTGGACGCCCGATCGGGTCACCGAGGACGGCCGGCTGCAGCTGCAGATGATGGGCATTCCCGTGTAGCCAAGGGACGCTGTAGCGTGGTCGTGGCACACTTGGTCTCCACCAACGTCCCCATCTGCACGCGCACGGTCGCCGCGGCCCCTACCCGCGCGGCAGGAGACGGCGGTGCCTGACCATCCGCGGCCGGGCAGGGGCCGGCCCAGGCAGGCGAAGAAGCCCCTGGTGGCCCCGCGCCGCAGCCCGGCGCCGTGGGCCGCAGCCGCCGTGGCGCTGGTCGCCGTCGTCGGCGTCCTCATCGCGCTGGGCAGTCGGCCGGGTGCGCGCCTGCCGCGCGTCGGCGACCACTGGCACGCGCCGTTCCGGATCGTGCTGTGCGGCGAGCGCACGCCTCCGCTGCCCCCGTCACCGGGCAACGTCCACACCCACGGCGACGACGTGATCCACATTCACCCGGCCACCCCGGAGGAAGCCGGCCGCAACGCCACCCTAGGCGCCTTCCTGCGCAGCGTCGGGATGGAGGTGACCAACACCTCCCTCACCGTGCGCGGGAAGACCTACACGACCGGCGACCGCTGCCCTGACGGCCGGACGGGCCGCGTGGCGGTGCTGGTCAACGGAAACCCCATCGACGACGCCCACGCGTACGTGCCCAAAGACGGCGACCAGATCGAGTTCCGGTTCGGTCCGTGACCGAGGCACGTCGGACGCCCGTCCCTCGGTGCGGCACACGGGAAAGGCGGCGCGGACAGGACGTCCCTCCCACGTCCTGCGTGCGCAGCCGCCCGGGGCCGGTGTCGCCAGCAACCGTGCCGTGACGCAGCGGACAGGATGTCCCGCCCACGTCCTGCGTGTGTCGCGTGCGCCGTCGACCGCTGGCATCCTCCTCCTGGCGGTCGTCCTGGCGGCGTGCGGCCGCGGACGGGGACAGGCGCTGGGCGACCTGCGGTTCTTCCCGGGCGCCACGGTCGTCGGCACGGCGGCGTTCGTCGGGGAAGCCCACGGCTTTCCCCGCGCGCTGTGGGAGCAGGTCGAGCTGCGCTCCCAGGCGCGCTACGAACAGGTGCGCGCGTTCTACCAGACGCTGCAGATCGCGGGGTGGACCAGCGCGTTCGAGAGCGAGTCGCGCAAGAGCGACGGTCGACTCTACACGCGCTACCTCGTCGACGGCCGGCGCCAGCGGTTCTACGTCGTGGTCGTGGAGGAGCGCCAGCGGACGGGCGACGTGGCGATCGTGTTGCGGCGGGGGCGCGGTGAGCACCGACCGTGAGCGTCTGGGGCTCACGCCCTCTCGGGGAGACCCACCACGTCCTCCGACACGGCCCGCGCGATGGTGGGGCCCTACGTCTTCAGCGACGCGTGCCGCGCGATCCGCTACACACCGGTAGGGCGACGGTGGGCGACACCCTTCGAACGCTCCCGGGCGGGTGCCACGGGTGCACCCTGTGACCCCGCCTGCCAGACGACGGCACTCGCGGCTGCCGGGCTACCGCCGGTGTTGCCATGCTGGAGCGCCCGTGCTATGCTCCACCCATCATCCACCGTGTCCAGGTGGCTGACCAGAAAGGAGGTGAGGCCGACGATGCAACCGATGTCCCCGGCCCACCCGTGGAGGATGTCCCGGTAACACACCGCGCGATGCGCGGGAAGCGTCCTGGCTCGGTGGGCCGGGGCGCTTTTCTTTTGGCCTGCTGCGCTGGCCTGCTGCCGCCGCAAGCCCCGATCCGGGGCGCGGGCCGCCGCACGCCACGCCGGCGCGAGGACGTGCAGGCTGCCGGCAGGAGTCTGGACGCCGCACCGCGTATCACGGCGCACACGGGCCGTCATGGCCGTGGGCCCGACAGCGCCGCATACCTGACCGTGGCGATTCGTCGCACCGCGCGACGCGCTCTGGCTGTCCTGGGGCCGCTGGTCGGTCTGGCGGTCCTCCTCTGCCCGCGCCCCGTCCACGCCGCAAGCCTCGCGCGCCTGCTCGACGTGGCGTGGTCGTCGAACGGGCAGGCGGTCTACGTCGTCACCCGGCTTTCTGGTGCCGTACGCTACCGCACGGCGGCCACCGCCGACATGGTGGCAGTCGACCTCTGGGCCGTGGAGGGCGACGCCGAACGCCTCGTGACCGTCGGCCACGGCGCCGTGGACCGGGTGCTGGTACGCCGCCTCACGCCCGAGGTCGTCCGACTCGAGATCGGGCTGCGCCAGCCTGCCCGCTACAGGGTCTACACCGGCACCGACCGGCTGACCGTCGCGGTCTTTCCGCCAGCCTGGAGCAGCGTGCCGGTGCCCCAGAGCGCGGCGTACGCGCGCCTCCGCGTCCCCGCGGGCCGGCGCCACGCCACCGTGCATGTCGTGACGTTGGACCCGCAGGCCCTGGAGATCCGCCCGGCGCTGGGCGGGGCGGCCATCAAGGCCACCGAGCCGACCAGCCTCGCGGCCACGCGCCTGGCCGCCGTGGCCGCGATCAACGGGTCGTTCTACTCGTCTGCGGGCCTGCCCCTGGGGCTGATCGTCATCGATGGTCGCATCCTGTCGGCGCCGCTGGACCGCCGGTCGGTCTTCGCCGTTGACCGCGCGGGCCGGCCCTGGATCGGCGAGGTGGCGTTCAGCGGCCGCGTGGTGACCGACACCGGGCTGGCCGTGCCCATCTCCGCCATCAACCGACCGCCCCGCTGGTGGGGTCCGGCGCTCTACACACCGGAGTTCGGGCCGCTGACCCCCCCGCAGGCCCTGCTGGCCATCGTCCGGGAGGGACGGGTCGTCACGTTCACACGCGGGCGCCCGGTCATCCCACCGGACGGCTACGCCCTGGCCGCCGCGGAATCACAGCAGACGGTGCTCCAGGACATCCGCATCGGACAACCCCTCACCCTCGACCTCCGCCTCAGTCCCGAAGGGATCGTGCACGGGCTGCAGGGCGGGCCGCGCTTGGTGCGCGACGGCCGCGTGCACATCCCCTACGCCTGGGAGCGCTTCTCGGCGGCCTTCGTCCGCGTCCGCACCGCGCGCTCGGCGGTGGCGATCACGGGCACCGGCAAGGTCCTGTTCGTGACGGTCGACCGCCCCGGACGCGACAGCGCCGGCATGGACCTGCCGGGACTGGCGACGCTCCTGGTGCGCCTGGGAGCGCGCGACGCCATGAACCTGGACGGCGGCGGCTCTGCGACGCTGGTCGTGGGCGGGCGCGTGGTGAGCGCGCTGCCCCGCGGCGGCGAGCGCACGGTCTCGTCGGTGCTGGTGGCGCTGCGGCCGGACGAACCCTGACCGCCTCCCGCGTCGCCCGCGCGCACCGAGGCCCCGTTACGCAACGGCTGCTAGTGGAGGCACCCTGCGTGGCTGCCCGTCGCCGAAGACGAGCACGTTACGCAACCGTTGCAACACGCCTGCTAGTGTAGGAGCCAGCGCGCGGGTTCGCGCACCGTGCCCCCGCGGGCCCGCGCGGCGCACTGACGGCTGCACGGTCGTCGTGCCGGAGGGCCACCGAGCGCGTGCGTTATCCGCCCAAGCGCGAGACCCCAGAGTTCCTGGATACCCCCGGACAGGACCCGCACGAGTTCGCGGGGCTGCTGGCGGCCGTGCGGCGCACCAACCGCTGGTACGGTGGCTACGCCCTGATCGCCCGCTACCTGGACCGGTTCGTGGCGCTGCTGCCCCGGCGCCCCCTGACAGTCCTCGACGTGGCCACCTGCTCCGCCGACGTGCCGGCCGTGATGGCCGCGTGGGCCCGCCGGCGACAGGTGGCGCTGCGTGTGGTCGCCCTCGACCGCAGCCCGGCGGTCCTGGCCGTCGCGCGCCAGCTCGTGCGCGCCTGGCCCGAGGTCGCGCTGGTGCGCGGCGATGCCCTGGCCCTGCCGTGCGCCGACCGCAGCGTCGACATCGTGACGTGTGCCCTGGCCCTCCACCACTTCACGTTCGAGGAGGCGGTACGCGTGCTGCGCGAGATCGCGCGCGTCGCGCGGGGCGGCTTCGTGGTCAACGACGTGCTGCGCTCGTGGCCCGCGTACCTGGGCGCCCTGGCCGACGTCTGGCTGCTGTCGCGCAACCGGCTGGCCCGGCACGACGGCCCGCTGTCGGTGCTGCGGGCGTTCACCTGGCCGGAACTCCACGCGCTGGTGGCGGCCGCCGGGGTGCGCGGCGTCGAGATCCGCCGGCACCGCCTGCAGCGGGCGGTGCTGGTGCGGTGGCCTGCTGCGGCGCATGCCGCCGCGGGCGGACAGGACGGGGGCTGAGCCGTGGACACCGACGTGGTCGTCGTCGGCGCCGGGCCTGCGGGCAGCGCCACCGCGCTGCAGCTCGCGCGGGCGGGGCTGCGCGTCACCCTCGTGGACCGCGCGGTCTTCCCGCGGTTCAAGCCCTGCGGCGAATACCTCAACCCGGCGGCCGTGGCCGCGCTCGACCGGCTGGGCCTGGCCGCAGACGTCGCGGCTGCTGGCGTGACGCTCTCGGGGATGTTCGTCGCCGGCCCGGACGGGACGGCGTTTTGGGCACCGTTCGCTGCAGGGCGCGGGTTGCTGGTGCCACGGGCGCGGCTCGATGCGCTGCTGCTGGCAGCGGCCGCGCGGGCGGGCGCCCACGTAATGGAGGGATGCCGGATCGACGCGGTGCACCCGGGTCCGACACCAACGGCATGCGGCCGCTACCGCGGCCGTCGCGTGCGGCTTGCGGCCCGCCTGGTGGTCGGCGCCGACGGCCTCCGGTCGGTTGCCGCCCGGTGGGCAGGCCCGCTCACGCCGCCTGCGGGCGCGCGGTACACGGTGGGCGCATACTTCGAGAGGGTGGGCGTCGACGGGCCGCGGGGTGACCTCCACCTCGGGGCCACCTGGTACGCTGGCGCTGCGATCTACGGCGGCGGAACGGCCAACGTCGTCGCCGCAGTGCCGGCCGGCTGGTTACGCGCGCACCGCACAGCCGAGGCGGCCTTCGCCGCCGCCGTGGCCAGGCTGCCCGCGCTGGCGCCCCTGGTGGTGGGTGCCCGCAGGGTCTCGCCGTTCGTGGCCGTCGGTCCTCTGGGCTTTGCACATCGGGATGCGGTCGCCGACGGGCTGCTGCTGGTGGGCGACGCCGCCGGCACCATCGATCCGATGACCGGAGAAGGCATCGCGCTGGCCCTGCGGGGCGCGGAGCTGGCGGCTGCCGCGGCGGTACAGGCCCTGAGCGTCGGTCCCGCGACACGTCAGGCGCTGGCGCCCTACGACCAGGCGCGCCTGCGCGCCTTCGGCGACGTCTGGCGCACGAGCCGCCTGCTCCAGTGGGTGGTGCGCCGCCCGCGCCTGCTCCCCGGGCTCGTCCGCCGGCTGGCCGCGCGCCCGCCGCTGGCCGCCCGGGTGCTGGCGGTCGTGAGCGAACTGCGGCCGCCCGCCGATCTGCTGTCCCCGCGCTGGCTGCTGGAGGCGGTGCGGCCCTGATGCACACCGTGCACCGCGCCGTGATCGCCGCCCCGGTCGAGACCGTCTTCGCGCTGGCCCGCGACGTGGAGGGGTGGCCCCGCCTGCTGTCCGACTACCGGTGGTGCCGTGTGCTGGAGCGCACGCCGGGACGGCTGGTCTTCGCCATGGGCGGACGGATCCGTGGCTGGCCGGCACGCTGGGTGGCCGTGCAGGACGCCGACCCCGCGCACGGACGCATCACCTTCCGCCACATCGGCGGGCTCACCACCGGCATGCACGTCGTCTGGCGGCTGGCGCGCGTCGGCAGCACGGTCGAGGTCGAGATCGTCCACGACCTCGTGCTGCGGTGGCCGGTGATCGGCCGCTGGGTCAGCGACCTGATCGTCGGCCCCATCTTCATCGACCACATCGCGCGCAAGACGCTGGCTGCCGTCAAGGCACGGGCGGAAGCCATGGCTGCTCACGCAGGCCACAACCCGTCCGCGGCAGCCGACGGGCCGCCCTCGCCACCGCCCGGGGTGGTGGGCTCGACGGGGGAGTAGGGCCATGCCCCACCGCGTGGCCGTCACCGGCATCGGCGCCATCACCCCGATCGGACACGGGGCCGACGGGCTGTTCGACGGCATCGTGGCAGGCCGGTCGGGCGTGCGCCTGATCGAGCGCTTCGACGCCTCGCCCTTCCACTGCCGCGTGGCCGCCGAGGTCGTCGACTTCGACCCGCTCCAGCACCTGGATGCCCGCCAGGCGCGCCGCCTGGATCGCTTCGCGCAGTTCGCGGTGGTCTGCGGCCGGCAGGCCGTCGCCGACGCCGGCCTGGACCTAGCGTGCCTGGACCGCGACCGCGCCGGCGTCTTCATCGGCACGGCGCTGGGCGGGGCGGCCTTCGCCGAGGAGCAGCACCACGTCTACCTGCGGGAAGGCATCCGGCGGGTGCGGCCCACCCTGGCGCTGTCGGTGTTTGGCGGGGCAGCGTCGTGCAACATCGCCATCGACCTCGGCCTGTGTGGCCCCAGCAGCGCCAACAGCGACTCGTGCGCCTCGGGGACCATCGCCATCGGCGAGGCGGCGCGGCTCGTGCGCAGCGGCGAGGTGGACGTGATGCTGGCCGGCGGCGTGGAAGTCCCCCTCACCCCGATGATCTTCGGCGCCTTCGACCTGATCCGCGCCATGTCCACCCGCAACGATGCGCCGGCGGCGGCCTGCCGGCCGTTCGACCGAGGCCGCGACGGCTTCGTGATGGGCGAGGGCGCCGCCGTGCTGGTGCTCGAGCGTCTGGAGCACGCCCTGGCCCGGGGCGCCCGCATCTACGGCGAGGTGCTGGGCTACGCCTCGACCAACGACGCCTACCACATGACCGCGCCGCTGCCCGACGGCGTCCAGGCGATCCGCGCCATGCGCCTGGCGCTGCAGGACGCCGGGCTGGCCCCCGCGCAGATCGAGCACATCAACGCCCACGCGTCCTCGACGCCGCTCAACGACCCCACCGAGACCCGGGCCATCAAGGCGGTCTTCGGCCCGCACGCCACCCGCCTGCCCATCAGCGGCACCAAGTCCATGCACGGCCACGCCCTGGGCGCTGCCGGCGCCATCGAGGCGGCCATCTGCATGCTGACCCTCGCCCGCGACTACCTGCCGCCCACGATCAACCTGGACGACCCCGACCCCGCGTGCGACCTCGACTACGTCCCCCACCACGGCCGCTGGCAGCGCGTGCGCTACGTCATGAGCACCTCCTTCGGCTTCGGCGGCATCAACGCGGTGCTGGTATGCGGACGGGTGGAGGCCTAACGCGTCCCCTGCTCCGGGGTGTCCCCAGGTGAAACGTCTGCGGCGTGGCTCTCCAGGCGGCGGAGGAACTCTGCCGGGCGGAGGATGCGGATGCCGCGATAGGTTCCCAAGGACAGGAGATGTCGATCACCGGAGACGATCACGTCCGCCTTCCCTTCGAGGGCGCATTCCAGGACACGGTTGTCCGGTCCATCGTCGAGGATCCGCAGACGTTCCCTGGGTCGCACCACGTCCGCGTGGCGCCCGATCTGCGTAATGTAGCTGCGGATGTCCGACTCGGGGAGCCTGAACTTTTCCCGCAGCTTCCGCGCGAGTTCGACGAGGATCGCCGGCGACGTGACCAAGCGAAACTGCCCCCGGAGGGCCGCCAGGTAGACATCCTCGGGATTGCCGCCAAAGAGCGCGGAGATGTAGACGTTGGTGTCGAGGACCGCCCGGCTCGGTCTACCCGCCATGCAGGATGCGGTCGACGTCGTCCTCGGTGCGGATCTCGTAGCCGAGTGCCCGAGCCCGACGCCGGGCCACCCGTTGGAGCCTGCGGAACTCTTGCTCCAGCAGGGAACGCTTGTACGCCTCCCACGCCTCCCGGAACAACTCACTCCTCGTCTTCTGGAGCCTGCGCGCTGTCCGCACAACTTCCGCGTACAGCCTGGGCGAGAGGGACACCCCGAGGATTTTCGTGACCCGCTGTGCCATGGTATAACTTAGTATAACTCATCGATCCGTGGGATCAAGGCGGTGACACCGCGGCGTCTGCCGGTGCCGTCAGGCACGGTGAGGTGACACGCATGGCATCACAGTTGCAGGCGCCTCGGCAGCGCGCTGACCGGTGCGCGGGCCCCGGCCGCGCCCCCGTGATCTTCACCCTCGGCACCAGCACCCGCACGCCCGAGGAGTTCGTCGCATGCTGCCGCGCGTTCGGTGTGCGCTGCATCGCCGACGTGCGGCGGTTCCCCACCAGCCGGAGGTTCCCGCAGTTCGTGCGCGAGGCGTTTGCCGCCTTCCTGCGGGAGGCGGGCATCGCCTACGTCCACCTGGGCCCCGCGCTCGGCGGCTACCGGCCCGGCGGGTACGAGGCCTACGCGGCCACCCCGGCATTTGCCGCAGGCCTGGCCGACCTCGAACGCCTGGCCCGCGCGGCGCCCACCGCGGTCGTCTGCAGCGAGCGGCTGCCCTGGCGGTGCCACCGGCGCTTCATCGCCCGGGCCCTGGAGGCGCGCGGATGGCGGGTGGTGCACATCATCGAGCCAAACCGGGTGTGGACGCCCGCGCAGGCCAGCGACGAGCACGCCGCCGACGACCGCGCGGCGCCCCCGACCGCTACAGCTGCACCACGTGAGGCGTGAGGAGGACCGCCTCACAATGACCTCCGCGATCCACGCCCCCGACGGCTACAGCCGCGCCACCTGCGGCGTGAGGAGGGCCACGAGCCCCACCACCCCCACGACCACGAGCCCGCCCAGCGCCAGCGCCGCGCCGACCCCGACCGCGCCTGCCAGCGCGCCCACCGGCAGCGTGCCCAGCGCGAACATCCCGAAGGTGACCATGCCGTAGAGGCCCATGATGCGGCCCCGCTGTTCGGGCCGTACCGTGGTCTGCAGCACGGTGTTGGCGGCGGCCAGGGCCACCGCCTGGGCGGTGCCCACGGCCACCAGCAGGACGACCGACAGCAGGAACCATCGCGAGAGGCCAAACAGCACCACGAGCGCGCCCATGGCCGCGCCGGCGCGCAGGAGCAGCCGGCCCCGCGGCGCATCGCCCAGCGCGCCGATCACGAGCACCGCCAGCACGGTCCCCAGGCCCGGCGCAGCCTGCAGCACCCCGAGCCCCTGGGGGCCCACGCCCAGCACCTCGCGGGCCAGCGCGGGCATCAGCCGAATGTAGGGCCGGCCGAAGAAACTCACCGCCGCCACCAGGCCCAGCACCGTCAGCACGTGGCGGTGACGCACCAGCAGGGCCAGGCCTTCGCGGATGTCGCGGCCGACCGACGCACGCGCCTGGCTGCGCTGTGGGGGCACCCGCATGCGCAGCAACGCCACCAGCACCGCAACGTACGAGAGCGCGTTGGCGAAGAAGCACCCGGCCACGCCCACGGCGGCGATGACCACCCCCGCGATGGACGGCCCGACGATGCCCGAGCCGTTGAACGCCATGGAGTTGAGGCTCACCGCGGCCATGAGGTCGCGCTCGCCGACCAGGCTGGGCACCATCGACTGTCGCGCGGGCATGTCGAACGAGTTGGCGAAGGAGTTGAACGCGCCGATCACCAGCACGTGCCAGACCTGGATGCGGTCCGTCACGGCCAGCACGCCCAGCAACGCGGCCGAGAGCATCAGGGCGGCGTTGGTGACCAGGAGCACCGCGCGCCGGTCGAGGCGGTCGGCGACCACCCCGCCCAGGAAGGCGAACAGGAGCCGGGGCACGGCCTGCACGAGCCCCAGCAGCCCCAGGTAGACCGGCGCACGCGTGAGGTCGTCGATCAGGTACCCCAGGGCCGTGAACTGCATCCACGAGCCCACGTGGGAGATGAACAGGCCGCTCCACAGCAGCCGGAAGTCGCGCAGCCGCAGCACCGCAAACGCCGCGCGAGGGTCGCGCCGACCCCTGGGCGGGGCGTCTGCCGGTGCAGCCGCACCCGGCGGGGCAGACGCGACGGCGGGTGCCAGGTCGCTGTCAGTCATCGCACGGCGGTGCCCACATCCGTGGTATCCACAGGCTGGAACCCAGCCTCGATACGCGCACCCGCCTGCGGCGCCGACCGCGCCCACGGGCACGAGGCCCACGTGGCGCGGCCGGGCTGTCCTACGGACCGGTGCGCGATCGGCGCGGGGAGCTGCCGGGGCGCGCGTCTACCAGGGCGACCCGTAGCGCTCTTCCTGCCACGGATCACCCCGCATGTGGTACCCGTTGCGCTCCCAGAAGCCCGCGCGGTCGGTGGCCAGCAGTTCCAGCCCGCGCACCCACTTGGCGCTCTTCCAGAAGTACAGCCGCGGCACCACCAGGCGCAGCGGCCACCCGTGCTCGGGGGTCAGATCCTGCCCATCGGCCCGCCACGCGAACAGGGCGTCGTCGGCCAGCAGGTACTCCAGGGGCAGGTTGGTCTCGTAGCCCTGTTCGGCGTGCACCATCACGAAGCGGGCCTCGGGCCGCACCGTGGCCAGCCCGAGCACCGTCCTGGCGGCCACGCCCTCGAAGGTCACGCCCAGCCGGCTCCACGCGGTCACGCAGTGGATGTCGCACGTCACCGCGGTGGTCGGCAACGCCCGGAACTCCTCGTAGGACAGGGTGACCGGCCGCTCCACGAGGCCGAAGATCCGGAAGTCCCACCGGGCCAGATCGACACGCGGCACGCTGCCGTAGTGCAGCACCGGCCACTTCTCGGTCACGTACTGTCCGGGCGGGAGACGCCCGGCGTGCTGGCGCATCAGCAGACCTCCTCGTTACCGTGCGCGCCACGATCCCGGCCGCGCACGCACCCGCCGCTTACCCCGGGTACCCGGGACGGGGACGCCGCCAGGTTCCAGCCCCGAGGCCGTGCCCCGCTGATCCCCGCGCACCGGGGACGGTCGCAGTTCGCCGCCACAACGTTCGCGCCACTATCCCGCTCGTCCGCCCGCACCCGGCGACGGCACCGCGCTGCGGCGCACGTTGCAAAACCGCATGGCGGCCTGTGGGCCGTCGCGCACCCACAGCACGATGCCCTGCACGGCGCGCGCCACCGCATCGTCGAGCAGCGCGCGCTCCTGCGGCGTCGGCCGCTGGAGGACGTAGTCGGCAGGATCCACCTCCGCCGGCGGCCGGCCGATACCCACGCGCAAGCGCGGGAAGGCCGCAGTCCCCAGCGCGTCGATCACCGATTGCAGCCCGTTGTGCCCACCTGCACTCCCCCGCTCGCGTAAGCGGATGGTGCCAGGCGGCAGGTCGAGGTCGTCGCAGACGATCAGCAGGTGGTCCACGGGGATCCGGTGGCGGCGGCGCAGGTCGGCGACGGCCTGCCCGCTGACGTTCATGTACGTCTCCGGCCACGCCAGGAGTACGCGCTGGCCGTCGATCGTCCCCCGACCGGTCGTCGCCCAGCCCTCCTCCATGTCCACGCGGATCGCGCACGTCGCGGCCAGACGCTCGACGACCTCGCGGCCCATGTTGTGCCGCGTGCCGCGGTAGCGGCGTCCAGGGTTCCCCAGCCCAACGATGAGCCGCATGCGTTCAGGACCGCACCGCGACGGCGACGCTGGCGAGGCACCGCAAGATGGCGTCGCGCCACCGCGGCCCGCCGTGGGCCCCGTTGGTCCGGGCACCGGGTGCGCGCCCGGCCCGGGCCGCTGCAGGCCGCGTGAGAACGGCTACCGCCCCGCCTCGGGTCCCTTCTCCGCAGGGGCCTCCGCTGGGGTCGGCGCCGGCCCTCCGGGCGCCGCAGCTGCCTCGGCAGCCGCCGGCGCCTCTTCGTGCACGCGCGGCGCGACGACGGTGATCACCACTTCGTCGGCCGGGGTCAGCAGCCTGACGCCCTCGGGCGGGGTGAGATCGCGCACGTGCAGGGACCGTCCGACGCCCAGCGCGCTGACGTCCACCTCGATGCTGTCCGGGATCTGGGTCGGGAGGCACTCAACGAGCACCTCGCGCAGGTGGTGCTCGATGGTCCCTCCCTCGGCCACGCCCTTCGGCGTGCCCTTCAGCACCACCGGCACGTGTGTCTGGAGGGTCTCGGTGAGCGACACCGCGTGGAAGTCGACGTGGATCGGCTCGTGCCGGAACAGGCCGCGCTGCACTTCCTTCACCATGACGGTGGTGGGCTCGCCGCCGTTGCCGACCAGCTCCAGGTCGATCAGCACGTTCCGCCCCGCGTGGGTGTGCAACACAGCCTCCAGCGCCCTGGCGTCGACCGCCACGGGCCGGGGGGCGCGGCCCTGCCCGTAGAGCACACCCGGCACCATGCCCTGGCGACGGAGCGCGCGGGCGGCCCCTTTGCCCACGCCGTCCCGCACCTGCGCCTTCAGCGCAACCCGTTCCATGCCCGGCTCCCTCCAACACGCAACGGGCCCCGACCACCGGGGCCCACACTCCAGGCCATTATAGCATGGGGAATTCTGCCCGCAACGGAAATAGCGCGGCGCCGCTGCGGCCCCGGGCTCACGGGAGCTGCCGCCGTGCGCTGGTGCACATGGACCGTGCGGCGATCCCCGGGGACGCCGACGCATGTGAGCTGGCTCACGGGAGGTGCTGACGGGCGGTGGTGCACCCATGGCCCGGGTCGCGCATGCGACGCGACGTTCCTGCCAACGCGACGTGCTGATGTGCTATGGTGAAATCATGACACCGGTGCAGTGGCTCGCCGACGACCTCGTCCTCATCGACACGCTGTACCAGGACACGGCCCAGGCCGTCGGGTCCTACCTGCTGCTGGGCCCGCGCCCCGCGCTCATCGAAACCGGGCCCGCCTCGCGTCTCGAGACGTTGCTGGCCGGCGTGCGGGCGGCCGGCCTCGACCCGGCAGCCCTGCAGGCGGTGGCCGTCACGCACATCCACCTCGACCACGCGGGCGCGGTCGGGGCACTGGTGCAGCGCTACCCGCACCTCGAGGTCTACGTTCATCCCGTGGGCGCCCCGCACCTCGCCGAGCCCTCGCGGCTGCTGGCGAGCGCCGGCAGGCTGTACGGCGCGCTGCTCGGCCCCCTCTTCGGCGAGGTCGTGCCCGTGCCCGCCGACCGCATCCGTCCTTTGCGCGACGGCGCGACGGTGATGCTGGGCACGCGCCAGCTGGTCGCGATCGAGTCGCCCGGACACGCGCGCCACCACCTCGTCTACCACGACCGGGCTCGGGGCGAGATGTTCACCGGCGATGCGGCAGGCGTGGCCCTGCCCGGGGCACGCAGCGTGCGCGCGCCCACCCCGCCCCCGGAACTCGACATCCCCGCGTGGCTTACGACCATCGCCCGGCTCCGCGGCCTGCGGCCCGGGCGCCTGCTGCTCACCCACTTCGGCCCCCACGACTGGGCCGACGACCTGCTGGCCGCGCTGGCCGCGCAACTGCAGACGCTCGAGCGCCTGGCCCTCGACGCCGTGGACGCCGGGCTGGACGATGCGACCATCCTGGCCCGGCTCGCGCAGGCCGTGGCGGCCGGCGGCCGCGAGGCACCGCCCGCGGAGGGTGCCGATGGGGCGGCGGCAGGGGCTGGCGGCGCGCGGACGCTGTCGGCCACCGGCGCGCTGACGCGGGCGGACAGCGACGCCGACCGCCTGGAGCTCATCATGGCCTCGCAGCAGAGCGCCCAGGGGCTGCTGCGGTATGCGCGCACACGGCGGGGAGGGTAGGCCGAGGGGCGCTTGGTCTCCGGACGGAGGTCAGTCGGGCACCTTCTCGGGCCCCTTGTTTCGGTAGGCGCCTA
The DNA here is from genome assembly GCA_031459855.1 of Armatimonadota bacterium. NCBI lineage: Bacteria > Bacillati > Candidatus Sysuimicrobiota > Candidatus Sysuimicrobiia > Candidatus Sysuimicrobiales > Candidatus Humicultoraceae > Candidatus Fervidifonticultor > Candidatus Fervidifonticultor primus. Next base: position 1,941,626 of record JAVKHP010000001.1, on the reverse strand, counting down.
TGAGTGGGCCCGGCGTCGCGCCTCGCGGGCAGCCTCACGGCGCTGGCGCTTGGCACCGCCGGCGGCTCTGTTCGCCATGACCATCACCTCCCGAAAACTTCTCCAAACCCTCGCCACAACCGTCGGGGCGTCACGGCGCGCTGCGTGGCAGCACGCCATCCAGTCTACCAGGTGTGGCACCCGAGAGCAGACTGGCCGTACGCGGACCTCTTCCGCGGGACCCGGAAGGTACAGACAGGAATGCCGGGAGAGGAGGCAGGCATGAAAGCCGACTGACGGGCGGACGCGGCGGGCATTATTCCATACGGTGGCATCATAGTCGTCCCTCCGACAACGGCTAACCCGAAGCAATTCGGGGGCGCAAAGTCTCAGGGCCCGCACCCGGGCCGGCTGGATCGCCGAAGAGGGTTTCCGGGCGTGTCGGCAGTACTCCTGGCGTTGCCGTACCCGCAGCGTGTGGCCGATGAGACGATGTGGCAGTGGCGGTACCGAATCCACCCTGCGCGCCCCCCGTGCGATCCCACGGGGCGTCGCGGGCATGACCGTGCTCGAGGCGACGATCGCCCTGGCCATCGTGGGGCTGGTGCTGGCCCTGGCGTTCCCACTCTACACCAGGGCGGTGCGTGACCGCAGGGTGGTGCGCGTGGCAGAGGACCTGGCGGGCCTGCTCCGCTTCGCGCAACAGAAGGCGGTGGCCGAGTCGGGCAGCGGCAGCTGTGTCCAGCTCATCACCACGCCCTCCCGGGCAGAAGTGCGTCTCATCCCCCAGTGCACCGGCGTGGGGGAGACGCTCGTGCGAGTCAGCGATCCGTTCCCGCCGGACGTTGCCGTGGAGCAACAGACGGTGGTGTTCACCGGCGCCGGCAGGCTGCAACAAGGCAGCCCTACCAGCATTCTCGTGACGTCGGCGGACCGGACGCGCAGGGTGGAGGTCCACCCGGTCACCGGACGGGTGCAGATCGTGTCGCCATGACGACCCACACGGAGCGCGGACTCAGCCTCGTGGAGCTGCTGGTCGCGATGTTGCTGGTCACGGTCGTGGCACTGATCATCGGCGGCCTGACGAAGGCGCTGGGTGTCCTGGGCATCACCCAGTTCGCCCCAGGGCGATACGAGCGCCCTGCCCGGGCGCGCACCCTCGCCATCGAGTACGCGCAGGCCGAGATGGAGTACCTCCGCGGTCTTCCCTACCATCGGCTGCGCGACGCAGCGACCTGCACGGTGCCGGGAGCGCCCCCGCCGCTGCCCGCCACCCGGCGCATTACCCCCGCGGGCGGGGGCGAACCGGACGAACCGCCTTTGCCGGGCCTGTTCGCGGCGGCGGACATCGTCATCCGGGACTACGAGGCCGCATCGGGCTGCGGCGTGCGGAGGATCACCATCTACGTGTACCGAAGGCCCGCCGACGCGCCCGCAACCCCGGGCGAACCGCCCGGAGCGTTCTTCCTCCGGGCCGACGTCGCGAGGAGTCCAGAGTGACCGTCCCACGGGCCCACGTGCCACCAGCGTCGCGGCGCTGCGCCGGCTACACCATCCTCGAGGTGCTGATCGCCCTCTCGTTGCTGGGCGTGTTGCTCCTGGCGTCGTTCTCGCTGTTCAACACCGCGTTCCAGGGTATGCTCGCGGGCAAGGACATCCAGGACACGAATCAGAACGCCCGGCTGGTCCTGGAGTGGATGGTCCGGCGCATTCGGATGGCGGGATTTGGCCTGAGCGCCAACGAGACCGAGCTGTTCGTCGAAGCCGCCCCCGACGCCGTGACGTTCCGCACGGACCGGACCAGCGACGACGACATGCCGGAGTACAACCGGTTTTGCCGCGCAGATGGGACGGTGCTCGTCGTGGACGGGGCCAGCGTCCAGCCCACCGGCGCCTGCGCGGGCGATCCGCTCTCGTCCCGCGGGCTGCGGGCGATCACCGTCACCGGCTTGACCTTCAGGTACTTCGACGCCGGCAACACCGAGCTCCCGTACGAGGCGTTGAGTGCCTCGCCGACGGACCGCGCCAAGATCCGTCGCGTGCGCATCGTGCTCGACGTGGCCCGCGGGCCCGACGCACCCGGTACACCGCTCCGGTTCACCATGGACGCGGTCGTCCGCAAGTACAGATTCTGACGGTAGACGCGCAAGGAGGTCCTCCCATGCCTGTTCCACGCGGTGCCGACCCACGGCGATCCGGCCAGCGCGGGGTGGCCCTGGCGATGGTGCTGGTGACGATCGTCCTGGTCCTCATCATCTCGGGCACGCTGGTCGCCATCGCCATGAACGAGTACCAGGTGGCCGGAGCCTCCGAGGCGTCGGCGCAGGCGTTCCGGCTGGCCGAGAGCGGGATCGAGATCGGGATCGCCAGGCTGCGCCAGGACGCCGACTGGAGCGACGCCAGTGGCGCCACGGGCGGCAGCCCATCGACGGCTCCCTGGTTCTTCCTCCAGGACAACGGAGACGTCGAGGGTCGCGGGTTTCCTCCCGGCAGCACGTCGTCGACGATCACGGTGGAGCTCTGCCGGTACTCCGACGGACAGGCCTGCGGCGTGCCCAACCCGACCGCCGCCGGCTGCGACGACAGGTCCTGCATCTGGATTCGCGCCACGGGCAGGGTGCCGGGAGCATCCCGCCGGATCGAGGCGCTGCTGGGGCAGTTCAACCCCGGCACCGACCTGATCAACTTCTCCAACACCGCCATCAACCTGGGGGCGGGCGGCGGTGGCAACGGCACGTTCCGTCTCCACGGCTCCCTCTACGTGGCCAGCTGCACCGTGGAGGACGGGGTATGCGTGGGGCTGCAGATGCAGGGCGACGGGCAGATCCTGAACGACCGTCCGCACCCGACGGTCGACGAGGCCTGCAGTCCTCCAAGCGTGCCCTGCGACGTCCCTCCCTACAACAACCGGGTGTACGTCAACGGCGCCATCACCGGTCAGGGCAACTCTTGGACGATCGGGCTCGCCAACCAGCCGATGATGGCGGTCCACGCCACGGGCGGGTGGTCGCCGCAGTACAGCAATCAGGTCCACGGCTTCAGCACGGGCACGAGCGTACCTTTGCTCGAGTACCCCGATCCGTCGCGTGCCTGCCAGGAAAACACCCCAGCCGACCAGCAACGCTGTCTGATCAACCGGCTCTACCTGCCAACCGGAGACCCGGGCCGCCTCGTGCCGGCCAATGCCCTCAAGGCCTACGTGTGTCTGGACGCGTCAGGGTGCTCCAGCAGCGAGTGGCAGGAGATAGACCTGGACCGTTCCAACGAAACCCTCTACTTCTGCTCCTCGGGGTGCGCGACGCCGGGTTGGGCATGGCGGCGCACTCCCAATCAGAACACGCGGACCCGGATCGTCATTCCTGCTCGCAACACCAACGGGAGTCCGGTGGTCAACTGCAGGAGCGCTGCTGGTGCTGATGCCTGCAACAACGCCTCGGCAGCGACCACTGACTTCAGCGTCGTCTTCAACGGGTTCGCAAGCACCGGGACAAACCTGTCCGTCCAGCGCAACGCCTTCATTCACACGAAGACGCGGCTTGTGTTCGACGGGAACGTGCGTTACGCCGGGTTTGCGACCGTGCTCGTGGAGCACGCCGGCAATCTTCCAAATCCGGCCATCGAGATTCGGGGGTCGTTCACGCCCCTGTGTCCGGCCAGCCAGTCGCTCGCCGATCCCACCCGGTGTCCCAACACGGCCTTCGGTGCGGATCCCACCCAAGGCGGCAACACCCTCGCCTTTGCCGTAGGACCCGGATGCCCGCAAGCAGTGTTCACGCCGAACTGTGCCGGTACCATCAACGAAGGGAGCGTCTACATTCCCGGCGCCGGCAACGAGGTCAACCTGGTCGTCGTCGCCCACGGCACGGTCAAGAACGACGCCGCCGGGCAACGATGGTACGGGCTGTTCATCGCACACCTCCTCGACTGGGACAACAACCCTGAGATCTTCCCTGTTCCCGAGTTGCGGTATCCCGGCCGCATGCCACCGGGCTTCCAATCGTTCTTCCAGGGATCGTCCGGAGTCGCGGTGTACCGGTGGTGGGAACCCGGCGTGTTCGAGTAGGCGAAAGGTGGTGCCCGTACGATCTCAACCCTGCGCCCTTACCCCATGGAGTACACAGGACCCCTCGCGTAACCCGTTCCCCGCTCCCCGGGAAGGTCAGCGCGACTGAATCGCCGTCGTTCTGGGCATAACCCGCCCGGGTCGTCCCGACACCGACCTCGCCGGCTGACCGCCGAGTGCCGGTCCGGGGGGAGGCACGATGGTGGGCGATCGTCCTGGTGGATCGACACCCGGTCGAAGGCACCCAAGGGTACCTGGCGGCGTCACGGTCCTGGAACTGGGCGTCGCCCTGGGCCTGGGCGCGCTGCTGCTGGCCCTGGCCATGCCGCTGTACTTCGGCTTCGTCAACGAGCGCCGGGCCGCCCGGGTCGCCGAGGACCTCGCCGGGTTGCTGCGCTTCGCCCAGCAGCGGGCGGTGGCCGAGTCCGTGGACGTCTGTCGCGTCGAGGTGGTCACCGGCGGCACCCGGGCCGAAGTCCGGCGGGTCCCGCGCGAGGCAAACGGCGGCTGCGCCGACCCGGTCACGGTCCGTGTTGGCGAGCCCTATCCCCGCGGGGTCACGGTGGCCGCAGAGACGTTCGCCTTCTCGAACGCAGGCTCGCCGGCACCCGGCAGTGCGACCGCGGTCGGCATCGTCGCGGGCGGTCGTACGCGCACGGTGTCGGTGCACGAGCGCACCGGCAGGGTGGAGATCACGCGATGACGACGCGCGGCGCCCGTGGGTTCACCCTCATCGAGGTGATCATCGCCATGCTGCTGCTTGGCATCGTCGCGCTGGGCAGCGGCGGTGTCGTGCGGTCGCTGGGCCTGCTGGGCCGCTCGCAGGTCTCCACCGGCCGGCACGAGCGGCCGGCGCGGCTGCGCACCCTGGCGATGGAGTACGTCCAGGCCGAGATGGAGTACCTCCAGAACCGCGACTACTACGTCCTGCGCGACCCCGCGGCCTGCAACCCGCCCGGCGCGCCCACGCCGATCGCCGCAGCCCGCCGCGTGCCGGGCAGCTACCTGGACGCCAACGAACCCCGCCTGCCGGCGTCGTTCGCGGGGGCGGACATCGTGATCACGACCGACCCGACGATCACGGCGCCGGCTGCGGCCCCGCTGGACTGCCGTCCCCGCATCGTCACCGTGACCGTCTACCTGGCCGCAGGCGACATGCCCGCCACGCCCGGCGGGGCCGGCGGGATACCCTTCGTCCGCAGCGCGACCGCCCGGTCGTGGCGATAGCGGGGCGCAGGGCGCGGAGGGACCCGACATGGAGCGACGTCTGAGACCGCCGCGGCGCCAGGGAGAGCGGGCGTTCACCCTGCTGGAGCTGCTGGTCGCGCTGAGCCTCTTCGGCGTGGTCCTGCTCACGGGCTTCGCGGCGTTCAACGCCAGCTACCGCGGCCTGGTGGCCGGCAAGGAGATGGCCGACGAACACCAGAACGCCCGCCTGGTGCTCGAGTGGATGACACGGCGCATCCGCCTCGCCGGCATCGGTGTGCCCGCCGGCACCACCGCGTTCTTCACCGAGGCCGGTTCCTCGGCGCTGGCGTTCCTCGGCGACACCAATGGCGACGGCGTCGTCGAGTGGCGCCGCTACTGCCACGACAGCGCCGCGGGCGTGGTGCGCGAGGACCTGCAGGAGCCCGCGGCGTTGCCGCTGTCCGCCGGCGGTGCCTGTACCGGCGCTCCCATCACCTCGCAGGGCCTGCACGCGCTGCGCGTCTCCTACCTCCAGTTCGCGTACTTCAACGGGCAGGAGGCCTCGACCAGCGCCCTCTCGCAGATCCGGCGGGTCCGGATCGTGCTGGGGCTGGACTCCAACCGCTCGGGCGCCTTCGAGGCCGCTGCGGACGTCACGTTCACCATGGACGCCGTGCTCCGGAACCGGGTCCAGTAGCGCACATCCCCGTGCTGCCGTCGGAGGGCAGGTCGCCATGAGCCAGGCACACGCAGAGAGCATGCGGGCAAGGCAGGGGCGTCGGGGCGAGGCCGGGCTGGCGCTGGCCGTCGTGCTCCTGACCATCAACGTCATCCTGATCGTGACCGCGACGCTGGTGGCGATCGCGCTCAACGAGTACCAGGCGGCGGCCGGCGGCGAGCGGTCCCGTCAGGCGTTCCAGCTGGCCGAAGCCGGCCTGGAGAAGGCCATCTACGAGCTCAAGCGCGACCTCGACTGGACCGACGCCGGCGCGACGGCGGGCGCGACGAAGAACCTGGCCGCGGCCCGGCAGTGGGCGGCGCTGTGGGACGGGAGTGCCGACCTGGTCGCCGTCCCGTTTCCTCCAGGGACCTCGATCGGCACGGTCACCGTGGAGCTGTGTCGGGACGACAACTTCAGCGACGGTACCGGATGCCCCGGCGTGCCCTCGCCCGCCGTCCCCGGGTGCACGCCCAGCGTGTGCATCTGGGTCCGGGCCACGGGCCGCATCGCCGGCCTCGCTTCACGGCAGATCGAGTTCCTGCTGGGGCAGATCTCGCCGGGCTACGACCTGGCGAACTACTCGGCCAGTCCCATCAACGTCGGTGCCGGCGGTGGCGGCAACGGCACGTTCCAGTTACACGGCCCGCTGTACATCGCGTCGTGCAGTGCGGACGGCGGCGACCCGTGCGTCGGCCTGAAGATGCAGGGCAACGGCGCCATCCTCAACGACGTGCCCTACCCCACGCCGGGCGATCCGGATACCACGCCACCCTACAACAACCGGGTCTACGTGGTCGGGCAGGTCAAGGGAGAGGGCAACTCGTGGCAGATCGGCCTCGACGCCCAACCGATGCAGGGCGTTTACGCTACGCGGGGCTGGGCCAGCGCTTACGACGCCCAGATCGACGCGCTCGACAAGGGCGCCACGGTGCCCTTCGTCCCGTTCCCCGACCCCTCGAAACTGTGCGAGCCGGGAGCGCCCGGCGACCCGCCGCGGTGTCTGCTGAACCGGCTCGACTGGTCTGGCAGCGGCCGCATCACGCCCATCAACGCCCACACGGCCTACGTGTGTACCAAGGCCACCTGTACCTCCGCCAGCGACTGGACGGCGGTGCGTATCTGGGGGCCCGGTGCGGCGTCGCTGCTGCGGCTGTCGGCCAGCACCCCGACGCGTACCCGTGTGGTGATTCCCGACCGTAACCCAGACGGGTCGCCCGTGATCAACTGCACGGCGACGCCCGCGATCTGCGACGCCGCTGCGGGCACCGACGACGTCAAGGACACCGACGACTTCTCGCTCGTCTACAACGGGTTTGCGCCCGCGACCCAGGTCAACCTGTGGACACAGTCGGGCGACGACGCGTACATCCACATCCAGTCGCACGTGCGGATCGACGGCGACGTGCGCTATGCTGGCCGCACGACCTTCCTCATCGAGAACGCCGACGACGCCACCGCGCCGACCCCCGCCCTGGAGATCCGGGGGTCGGTCACGCCGCTGTGTCGGGCGAGCGATAGCACATGCACCCAGACCTTCGGCCGGCCCAGCGGCGACACCTACGCCTTTGCGGTCGGGCCCAAGTGCACCAGCGCCCCGCCTTCGGGATCCTTGATCTGCACGCCGACCGGCGGGGGTGCCTACATCAAGGGGTCGGGCATCGAGCTCAACCTGGTGGTGCTGGCCCACGGTACGATCAAGAACGACAACCCGCAGGCCTGGTACGGCATGTTCATTGCGGGCCTGCTGGACTGGGACAACAACCCGTCCATTTATCCCGTCGCCAGCCTGAAGGCCAACCTCCCGCCGGGCGTCGCTGCGCTGGTCGAGCCCGGCTTCGGGATCGTGATCGCGCGCTGGCGCGAGGTGTTCTGAGGTCTAGAACCGCGGCCGAACGGGCACAACGTTCTCAGGGCTCCTCCGACAAAGGCCACCCCGGAGCGATCCGGCGGGCGCAAAGCACCAGGACCCGGCATCCCGGGTCGGCTGAGCTGCCGAAGAGGGGAAAACAGTGCGTGGTACCTCCTGTGACCCCGCGCAGCCAGGCGCGGGGGCGAGTACGTCCTTCCCGCACGGCATCCAACAGTGGTCAGGCCGGAGTTGGCTCCCCGGCAGGTCCGGCGAGCCAGGCTACACTGTCCTGGAACTGATGATCGTCGCGGCGATCGGCCTGCTGGTGCTGTCACTTAGCGTGGGCGGCATCAGCCGGGCCATGGCCCGCGAGGAGCTGGACGGGTGGGCCAAGGCGGTGGCTGCTGAGCTGACTGCTGCCCAGCAGCAGGCGATGACACGGCGCACCACCGTGACGGTCTCCTTCCAAAACCAGACGTTGACCGTGGTTGCCGTCCGCGCCGGCACCCTGCGAACCCAGGACCTGCCGGCCCACATCAGCTTCGGCTCGACGCTGCAGGCGGTGAGGTTCGACCGACGGGGCGTGCCCGACGGCGCCGCCACGGTGACGCTGACGAGTGCACGGGCGGGCAAGACCTACACGATCAGGATCCAGGCCAGCACGGGCCGGGTGACCGTCAATGAGTGAGCGCTGGCGCGCGCGACGGCCCGGCCGGTACGAGCGGCGACCGGGCGGGTTCACGCTCATCGAGGTCGTCGTGGCCATGGCGGTGCTGTCCCTGGTGGCCACGACCGCGCTGGGCGGCTTGCTGTTCACCATGACCCAGACCCGCCGGGGCTTCGACCGCGCGCAGGCCGCCGCCTGGGTCCAGGCCGAGCTCGACTTCCTGCGGACCATGGGGTACGGCTTGGTACCCGGCACCCGCACCGTGCCCACCGACGGCTACCTGACCAACGGCGACCTGCAGGAGCCACGGATCCCCGACGGGTTCGACCGGGCCGAGGTCGTCGTCGAGGACCTGACCGCGACCCGCGGCATCCCCCTGAAGTCCATGACGGTGCGCCTCTACCAGACACCCACCTCGCCACCCTACACGATCCTCGTCACGTACGTGGCGAGCTTCGACTACCCATGAGGAGCACGAGGATGAACCCGACGCAACCGAGGTGCCGCGCACAGGCGGGAATCTCGCTGGTCGAGGTCGTGGTGGCCATGGTCATCATGACCGTCGTGATCGGCACGATTGCCACCCTGGTGGGTGCGGCGGTCCGCAGCAAGATGATCGTGGCCAGCCGATCGTCGGACACCGAAACCGCGCGCCAGGCGCTGGAGATGATGTCCGAGCGGCTGCGCAACGCGGGACTGTACATCGATCCCGCCGCCCAGCCCGACCGCTGCGACGACATGGTGGTGGCCAAGGACCCGGCCCTGCGGCCGACGGCGACGCAGCTCTACGTGGCCGGCGAGATCTTCAACACCAACACCACGGCGGGCGACGAGGTGATCGTGCTGGGCTACCGCCTCGACGGCGGGCGCATCGTCGAGGATCGCAGCGCGTGCGCCGCCTGGGCACCCACGACGGCGGACGTGTCGAATCCCGCCGTCGTCGTGACGAGCCTGCTCTTCCGGTACTTCGGCCCCAGCGGCGGAGAGATCGCCGTGCCCACCGCGGACGAGGAGGCGATCCGGAGCATCCGCATGGTGCAGATCAGCCTGACGGTGCGGGCCGAGCAGGGGCGCTCGGGCGCGCAGATCCAGCGATTCACCCGGCAGGTGATGCTGCGCAACCCGCGCCCGGACCGCAGCGGGTGGTTGCCACCATCGGGCACGGAGTGGTTGCCACCATCGGACACGGAGTCGAACCCATGACGCAGGTGCGTGTGGTCCGTGGGGCGATTGTGGCGGGGCGCCGCCGCGCGATGCGCGGCGGCGCCCCCGGCGCGGCCCTCCTCTCGGTGGTGGTGTTCCTGCTGCTGATCCTGATGGTCACCGTGGGCGTCATGGCCGTCGTCCGCAGCGACCTGGCCGCTGGCATCCGCCAGCAGCAGGCCGTCCAGGTGTTCAACGTGGCCGAAGCAGGCGTGCACTACGCCATCGCGCGGCTGCAGACCGAAGGGGCCGACCGGTACGAGGGCGAGACGGTCCCCATTACTGACGGCAACATCACGATCGGCACCGCCACCGTGGAGGTCCGCTGCCTGGACGGGAGCCGTCCGGGTGCCAACGCATGCGCCGCGGTCGAACCGGCCTACCGTCGGATCATCTCCACCGGCACCCTGACGGTCCCGGAGCCCCGGCGCGTGGTCACGGTGGTCGTCGAGGGCACGACGTCGGTGACGCGGACCTACGCCGTCTGCGCGTACGATGGCCTGACGCTCGACCAGCAGGTGACGATCTACGGCGCGGTGGGCAGCAACGGTACCATCACGCTCAGCGGTCCCAGCACCAGCAATCGCGCGGCGATCTGTGACTCCGCCCCGGACGGGCCCGGGCTCGGGGGCAGATGTGGCACCCCCAACCCGACTCCCGTGAACGAGTTCACCAGCGACGCTACGGCCGTTGGCGCCATTACGTGCAACGGCGGCGGGTGCCCCAACCAGGTGGAGGGCCACGCGAAACCGAATCAGCCGGCCGGGTCGGTGTGCCCCACGGTCGCGCTCCCAAGTTGGGGCGAACCCGGCGCCACGCCGCTGTCCGTGCCCCGCGGGAGCACGGTCATCGCCAACCCGGCCATGAACTACGGCGCGGTGACGCTGGAGGACACACCGGGCAACCCTTCCTCGTGCCCGTCGGATCCGGCGCAGCGCGCCACGCTGGTGCTGGACGCCGGCAGCGATCCCAACGCGACCGTGACGTTCCAGATGAGGACGCTCCAGGTGGGCAAGTGCGCGCGGGTGGAGATTCGAGGCCAGGGCAAGGTCGAGCTCCGGCTCCTGGAGCCTTCCGGCACCGCTCTGCGAACGGTCCAGCGCTCTGTGCTTGGCACGAAGTCGCAGGTGTTGACGGCTGAGGAGCCCGTGGAAGGACACCGGTTCACGGTCAAGGTGGTCTCCACGAGCGGGACCGCGGTAGACTTCAACCAGTCGGGCCTGATCGCCGGCACGTTCATCGTGCCCAACGGCGGCTTCCATCTCGACCAGGCGCAGATCACCAACGGCGCGATCCTCGCGAAAGCGGTGGACTTCGATCAGGGCACCACCTTCACCTGGGATCCCCGGTCGGTGATCGGCGACCAGGTCTACGGCAACTTCCGGCGGCTCCGGGCGTGGAAGGACCAGTAGGCGCTGAGATGGGGCTCCGGCGCGCACGCCGGGCGGCGTTGCGTCCGCGCCGCCCGGCGTTGCGGTCGCCCCGCCCGGTGTCTTGGCCGCGCCGCCCGGCGTTGTGGTGGCCCCGCCTGGCGTTGCGCTTTCGCCGCTCGGCGCCGTGGCCAGCACGCCGGGACGTCCTCTGCGGCGGTCTTCAGCCCCGCCTGTCGCACCCCTATCGCCCGAACCGCGCCCGCCCCTCCTCCACCAGCCGCCACGCCGCGGCCGCCGGCTCCCACCCGTAGATCTCCACGGCCTTCTCTTCCAGGGTCTTGTAGACCGTGAAGAAGTGCTCGACCTCTTTCAGGAAGTGGGGCGGCACGCCGCCCAGGTCCTCCACGCCGGCAAAGCGTGGATCGCCGACGGGGACTGCCAGGATCTTCTGGTCTATGCCCTTCTCGTCGCGCATGTTGAGCACCCCGATGGGGCGCACTTCGACGAGGCAGCCCGGGAACGTCGGCTCGTAGGTGAAGATCAGGACGTCCAGGTGGTCGCCGTCCTCGGCCACGGTGTCCAGAATGAAGCCGTAGTCGGCGGGGTAGTGCAGCGGCGAGTACAGGACGCGGTCCAGGCGCAGGCGGCCCGTGGCGGGGTCCCACTCGTACTTGTTGCGGCTGCCGCGCGCGATCTCCACGCACGCCCACACCGTGGCTCCGGCCACTCAGGGTCCCTCCGTCGCCAGCCGGCTGGCCAGCGCGCGCACCCGGCTGGTGAGGTCGTCGCGCACCGCGCGGTAGCGGTCCAGCCCTCCGCCGGCGGGGTTGGGCAGCGGCCAGTGCTCGCTGGGGACCCCGGGCACCGTCGGACAGGCCTCCTCCGCGCACAGGCCCACGATCAGCGCCACCTCGGGCCCCAGGGCCGCCGCCAGCGCGGTGGGACGGTGCCCGCTGATGTCCAGGCCGACCTCGCGCATGGCCACGACCGCCTCGGGACGCACACGCTCGCCGGGCTCCGTGCCCGCGGAGCCCGCCTCCCAGCCCGCCGGGGCCACCGCGTTGAAGAGCGCGGCCGCCATCGGCGAGCGGGCGGTGTTGTGGTGTCAGACGAACAGCACGCGTGGCATGGCCTCAGGATACCACAGGCCGGCAGCCGTCTGCCGCCCTGCGCCCCCGCAGAGGTGACAGGGGCACCTGGAGCGCCTAGCATCGAGTGGAAGGGGGTCGACCCGTGGTTGCCGCGGCGCCCGCCAACGCGGAGCCGGAGTGCCGCGTGGTCGACAGCCGACCCGTGGCCGTCGCCGGGGCGCCCAGGTCCCGGCCGTGAGGGGCGGATCGACGCGGAGGCGGACGATGCTGCTGGCGGTGGACATCGGCAACACCAACGTCAAGCTGGGCGCGTTCCAGGGCCCGGACCTGCTGGCCACCTGGCGCATCGCAACCGACCCGCGACGGACACCCGACGAGTACGCGGCCCTGGTGGTGGCGCTGCTGGCCATGCGCGGGATCGCCCCGACGCAGGTCGAGCGTGTGGCGCTGTGCAGCGTCGTGCCCCCGCTGACCGCGGTGTTCCGCGAGGTCGCCCGCGACGTGTTCGGCACGAGCCCGCTGGTCGTGGGCGAGAACCTCGAGACGGGCCTCCGGGTGCTCTACGAGCCGCCCGCCGACGTCGGGGCCGACCGGCTGGTGGCCTCGGCCGCGGCCTACCGGCGCCTGGGCGGCCCGGTGATCGTCGTGGAGTTCGGGACGGCCACGGTGTTCGACGCCGTCTCTGCCGCCGGCGAGTACCTCGGCGGGGCCATCCACCCCGGCCTCCAGCTCGCCGCCGAGGCGCTGTTCACGGGTACCTCCCAGCTGCGGCGCATCGAGCTGCGCCGTCCCGCAGCAGCTATCGGCCGCACGACGATCGGCGCGATCCAGTCAGGGGTGGTGCTGGGGCACGTGGGGATGGTCGAGGGGATGATCGCGCGCTTCCGCCGCGAGATGGGCGAGGGCGCCCCTGCGGTCGCGACGGGCGGGCTGGCGCGCCTGATCGCCGCGGAGACGGCGGTGTTCGCGTCCGTGGACGAGGATCTGATCCTGCACGGTCTGCGGCTGCTCTCCGGGACTGGATGAGAGGCTTGTGCGGTGCACGGCGTAGGGAGGTGATGGCATGCCCACGGTGCTCCACGGCGCGCGCGTGGTCCTGGGGGTCACGGGCAGCATTGCGGCCTTCAAGGCCGCGGACCTGGCCAGCAAGCTCGTGCAGCACGGGGCGGTGGTGGACGTGGTGCTCACCCCGGAGGCCGCCCGGTTCGTCACGCCGCTGACCTTCCAGGCCCTCACCCACCGCCCGGTCACCACGGACCTCTTCGACCCCCGGGCCGAGATCGCCATGGACCACGTGGCCCTCGCGGCGCGGGCCGACGTCATCGTCGTCTGCCCGGCCACGGCGCACACGCTGGCCCGGCTGGCGCTCGGCCTGGCCGACGACGCGCTGGCGGCCACGGTGCTGGCCTCGCGCGCGCCGCTCGTGCTGGTGCCGGCCATGGACGCGCAGATGTTCGAGCACCCCGCGGTGCAGGAGCACGTGGCGCGCCTGCGCGCGCGGGGCGCCCGCATCGTCGGCCCGACGGAGGGCCGGCTGGCCTCCGGGCTGGTGGGCCGTGGCCGCATGGTCGACGTGGCCGAGGTGGTGGGCCACGTGCGCGCGGCCCTGGGCGCGGCCACCGGCGATCTGCGGGGCGTGACGATCGTGGTGACGGCAGGCGGCACCCGGGAGCCGCTGGATCCCGTGCGCGTGCTGACCAACCGGTCGTCGGGCAAGATGGGCTACGCGGTGGCCGAAGCGGCCAGGGACCGCGGCGCGCGCACGATCCTGATCACCGCGCCGACAGCGCTGCCCGACCCCCCGGGTGTGGAGGTGCAGCGGGTGGAGACCGCCCTGGAGATGCGGGAGGCCGTGCTGGCAGCGTGCCGGGAGGCGGACGCCCTGGTGATGGCCGCTGCGGTGGCCGACTACCGTCCCGCGGCGCCGGCGCCGCACAAGGTGAAGAAGGGCGCGCCGACCTGGACCGTCGACCTGGTCCAGACCCCCGACATCCTCACCGAGGTCGGCGCAGCCGCGCCAGCGCTGGTCAGGGTCGGCTTCGCGGCCGAGACCACCGACGTGGTGGCCGCCGCCCGCGCCAAGCTCCTCCGCAAGGGCCTCGACCTGATCGCCGCCAACGACGTCGCGGAGCGCGGCAGCGGGTTCGGCGCCGACACCAATCGCCTGGTGCTCGTTGGCCGCGATGGCACCGTCGAAGAGCTGCCCACGCTGCCCAAGTTCGAGGCGGCCTGGCTCCTGCTGGACCGCGTGCGGGCCATGCTGGGGCGCGGCCGCTCCGGCCAGGAGCAGGGACCCGGCCGTGAGCGGGCGCCCCGCCCTGAGCAGGGACCGGACCACGAGCAGCCACCGGACCACGAGCAGGGACCCGCCCGCGGTGGGGGAATGCCCTCGTAGCCGGCGCCTGGGGTTGGCGCTCGCCGGTCGACGAGACAGAGGAGGGTTCGGACATGGTACTGCGCCTGCTCCCGCGGGAGGAGATCTTCTTCGACCTCTTCAACCAGGCGGCAGACAACGTGTTGAAGGCCGCGCGCACGCTGCAGGAGTTGCTCGACGACTACCGGGACGTGGAAGCCCGGGCGACCGCGATCAAGGCCCTGGAGGACCGCGGCGACGAGCTCACCCATGCCATCATCGACCGGCTCAACCGGACCTTCGTGGTGCCCCTGGACCGCGAGGACATCTTCGCCCTGGCCAAGCAGCTGGACGACGTGCTGGACTGGATCGAGGCCTCGTCGGCCCGGATGGCCACCTACCGCATCGACCGCTCGACGCCCGAGGCGCGTGAGCTGGGCCACATCATCGCCAGCGCCTGTCAGGCGATCGTCGAGGCGATCCGCGACCTGCGCAGGCTGGAGCGGGTGACCGCCACGCTGCGCGAGATCAACCGGCTGGAGAACCTGGCCGACCACGTCCAGCGGGAGGCCATCGCCAAGCTGTTCGCCAGCGGCGGCGACCCCATCGAGATCATCAAGTGGAAAGAACTGTACGAGACGCTGGAGGAAGCCACCGATCAGGCCGAGCACGTGGCGCACGTGCTCGAGGGCATGCAGGCCAAGCACCTGTAGGATGCGCCGTCGCCTCGGGCCATTGCCCCACGGCGTGGTCGATCCGCCCGACCGCCCCAGCGCCATCCGCTGATGCCGGTCGTCCTCCCTCTGGGGCTGCTTCCCGTCCTGGCGCTGGTCCTGGCCGCCGAGTTCGTGAACGGCTGGACCGACGCGCCCAACGCCATCGCCACCGTGGTGTCCACACGGGTGCTGACGCCGTCGGCGGCCATCGTCCTCGCCACCGTCCTCAACGTGCTCGGCGTGATGTCGGGCACGGCCGTGGCCGCCACCATCGGCACGGGCATCGTGCGGGCGCAGGTGATCGATCCGGTCACCATCGCAGCCGCCATGGTCGCCATCGTCGTCTGGAGCACGCTGGCGTGGCTGCACGGGCTCCCTACCAGCGAGAGCCACGCGCTGGTCGCCTCGCTGGCAGGCGCCGGCCTGGCCACGGCCGGGCCACAGGCGCTGTTGTGGGAGGGCTGGCGGAAAGTCCTGATCGGTCTGGGCTTCTCCACCGTGTTGGGGTTCGCTGGTGGCTTCCTGCTGATGCTGGCCATCGGGTGGCTGTGCCATCGCACGCCCCTGGGGACGGTGCGCCGGCTGTTCGGGAGGTTGCAGGTGCTGTCGGCGGCGTTCATGGCCTTCAGCCACGGCAGCAACGACGGGCAGAAGTTCATGGGCGTCTTCACCCTGACCCTGGTGCTCGGCGGGGTGTTGCCGGAGTTCCACATCCCCCTGTGGGTGATCGTCCTCTGTGCCCTGACCATGGGGGTGGGCACGGCCTTAGGCGGCTGGCGGATCGTGCACACGATGGGCATGCGCTTGACGAAGCTGGAGCCCTACCAGGGGTTTGCCGCCGAGACCGCCGCGGCCACCGCCATCGAAGTGGCCAGCCGGTTGGGCATTCCGTTGAGCACCACGCACACCATCAACACCGCCATCATGGGCGTCGGGGCGATCCGGCGTCTGTCGGCCGTGCGCTGGGGGGTGGGGCTGGAGATCGTCACGGCCTGGATCCTCACGTTCCCCGTGTGCGCGCTGGTGGCCGCCGCGATCACGTGGGTGCTGCGGGCGCTGCTCTGAGCGCCGGGTAGGCGCATGCCCGTGGGCCCCCCGCGGCCCCGCGAGGGCGGCGCGGCAGCCCGCGCCGCTGTCAGGGTGACCCGTGTATCACCGCTGCACGGCGCCGCCGGGCGCCTGGCGGCGGAACCTAGCGGTACAACGGCAGCGGATGAGGCCGCAGCAGGCCGGGCAACCGCCGCTGCAGCAGGTCGAACGCCGCGACGTCGTACTGTCCCACGAACGTGATCGCCTCGCCGCGGCGCCCGGCGCGGGCGGTGCGGCCGATACGGTGCACGTACGTCTCGACGTCCTCGGGGAGATCGAAGTTGACGACGTGGGAGATCTCGGGGAGGTCGAGGCCGCGGGCCGCCACGTTGGTGGCGATCAGCACCCGGACCTGGCCGCGGGCGAAGGCCTGCAGCGCGCGCAGGCGCGCGCCCTGGGTCATGTCGCCGTGGAGCACCTCGACGCGCTGCCCGCGGTCGCGCAGTGCCCGGGCTAGGCGCTCCACGCCGCGCCGGGTGCGGCGGAACACCAGGGCCGACGGAACCTCGCCGCTCGTGAGGAGCAGCCGCAGCGCGCGGACTTTGTCCTGCTCCGCCACCTCCAGATAGTACTGGGTGACGGTGTCCACGGTCGGCTGGGGCGCCTCCACCCGGACCCACACCGGGTCGCGCATGTGCCGCACCGCGATCTCCGTCACGGTGGGCGGCAGCGTGGCCGAGAAGAGCGCCGTCTGCCGGGCGGCGGGGGTGTGCCGGATGATCCGCTCCACGTCGGGCAGGAAGCCCATGTCCAGCATGCGGTCGGCCTCGTCCAGGACCAGGAAGCCGACGTCGGCGAGGCAGACGGTGCGCCGGGCAAGATGGTCGAGCAGGCGACCCGGCGTGGCCACCACCGCGTGTGCGCCACCGCGCAACGCCTCGATCTGCCGGGCGATGGGCTGGCCGCCGTACAGGGCGACGATGCGCCTCTGCGGCCCGCCGAGCGCGCGGAGGACGTCGGTGGTCTGCAGCGCGAGCTCCCGCGTCGGCGCCAGGACGAGCGCCCGCAGCGTACGCTGGCCGCGCATGAGGTGTTCCACGAGCGGGATGCCGAAGGCGCCCGTCTTGCCCGAGCCGGTCTGCGCCTGGCCGGCGACGTCGTGGCCCGCGCGCAGGTGCGGAATCACCCGGGCCTGAATCGGGGTGGGTTCGGTCCACCCCAGGTGAGCGAGCGTCCGGAGCATCTCCGGACGGGATACGAGTCCGCCGAACGCGGCCTCGCGTGTCGCGGTAGAAATGGTCGTGCCTCCTGTTGCTGGCCCGGGGACACCGGGCCGGGATTGAGCCGGCAGCTGCGCGTGCCCTCCGGTTCTTCCCGGCCCTGGTGGGAGGTTCGACCGCGGACACACGAAACGGGCGGTGCCGCCATGCGCACCGCCCGCTCCAAAGACGCAACGATGACGACTAAACATAGTGTAGCAGGGCACGGCCGTAAAAGCAACCCAAATTTTGGAGCATACCATAGCACCTGCGGCACGCCTGTGGCCCACCCCGGGCACCCAGCAGGGGCAGGAAGATGGGTGGCACAGTCCCTAGGAAATTTCCGGCATTGTACGTACCGTACGTACACCCCCTGTACGCTACTACGTTTCGGCCGATGACAAGGGTGGTATGGAACGCACGGTTCGCCAGCTCATGCGAATCGGCCACAGCACCGCTGTCACGCTCCCCCCGCAGCACCTGGCACTTTTGGGGCTGGACCGCGGGGCGCTGGTGGAGATTCGTGAAACACCTGGTGGCCTGCTCGTCCGACCGGTCGGCCTCTGGGCCCTGCCGGCGATCACCAGCGCCGCCCGTGGTGGCGCACGTAGCGCCGCAGCACTTGCCAGGGAAGCCCGCACGTCGCTGGCGGCACTGTACGGTCCGCGGCTGCGATCGATTCACCACGAGCATGTCAGCGGGCGGGCTGTGCGGCTATGGATCGTGCTTGACCGGGTGGACGACTACGCCGCCGAGCTGGAGCGCACGGGTGAACTGGTGACGACGTGGTCCGTCATGTACGGCCTGACGGTGGGCCGCGTCTTCGTGCCGCTCCGGGAGTGGCACCGCTGGAAGCGGTGGTTCGAGCGCCCCCAGACGAGGGGTTCGCAGGGCCAGGTCCCCGAGGCCCTCGGCACGTCCGACACGCTCGAGACGCCTGAGCCTCCTGAGGCGCCCGGCGTCCGTGACACCCTGGGCACTCTCGACACCTGCGGTTCCCTCAAGGGGAGCGCCGCGCCAGCGCGCACCGGAGCGCCAGCAAACGACCACCACACGACCGGTGACTGCCCGTGAAGCGCGACGCCCGGCGCCTCCTGGAGCGGGCCTGGCGCGCGTTCCTGGGGGCGCGCATGGTGGCTCGCCCGGGCAACGCAGACCTGGTTGCGGTGCTGGCCTTCCTGGCCATGGAGACGGCGGCCAGAGCGCTGCTGGTCCAGCACCAGATCTCCTGGAGCTCCTCCGACGACGTCCGCGAGCAGTTTGCGCGCTGGCTGGCCAGCGGCAGCGCGGGCCGGCGCACCGGTGGCGACGCACGTCGGCAACGGTGGCTCCAATGGCTCCTCGACGCACACGACGCGTGCATCCAGGCCGAGCTGGCCATCGATTCCCGCCTGTCGGATGCGGCAGCGCGCACGCTGATCGACCGGGCCCGCACGATGGTGCAGGAGATCCGCGACGAGCTCCTGTGGGCCACCACAGAACGGTACAGGCTTCCGGCGCATGACGGGCGCTGATGCTCTGCCGCTGCGACGCGACCCCTGCGATGCGGCCGTTGCGACCCGACCGCTGCAGCGCGGCCGCAACGATGCACGTCTGTACGAGCGGTCCTATGAACGCCGCTCCACGGCAGGTGCGTCCGGCACGCCAATCGCATCCGACGTGTCGGGCGCATCTGGCGCATCAGGGCCATCGGGCGCGTTCAGAGGCATCGGGCGCATCAGGGCCATCGGGCGCGGGATCGCCCGCCCTGGGCACCTCCACCCGCTCCAGCGCCACCCCCGCCGCCTCCAGCAGCGCCCGCGCCAGCGGATCGGGGTAGTCACCGGCGAACACCACGCGGCGGATCCCCGCGTTGAGCAGCATCTTGGCGCACGTCAGGCACGGCTGGTGCGTCACGTAGATGTCGGCGCCGTTGATGCTCACGCCATGGTAGGCCGCCTGGATCACACAGTTCATCTCGGCGTGGATGCACAGGCACGTGTCGTGCCCGGTGCCCGAGGGGACGGCGCTGGCACAGCGGGCGCAACCGCCCTCGCCGCAGTTGGGAACTCCCCGCGGCGTATCGTTGTACCCGGTGGACAACACCATGCGATCCTTGACGATGACGGCCCCAACCCGCCGGCGGCGGCACGTCGAGCGGCTCGACGCGAGATGAGCGATCCGCATGAAGTACTCGTCCCAGGACGGGCGGGTCATGACGTGGGGCCTGTTCCTCCAGGGGGTGCTCACGCGCGCCCGGCCGTGGCCTGGCGCAGGTCCGCGGTCTCCGGCACCGGCGGGCCAGCCAGCACCTCGAACCCCAGCGCCGCACCGCGAGCGACGAAGTACTCGATGTCCTCGCTGCGTGTGCGATCCCCCAGGCTCACGCGGTCGTAGGCCCCCTCGAGCCCGATGATCACCGTCTCGGCGAGGCACGCCGGCACGTTGCCCGGACCGTAGCCGAAGTCGAGCTGCCCCCGGGGCGCGCCGGGCAGGCGCACGACCCCGCCGGCCACGAGCTCCACCCCGTCCACGCGGGCCACGGCGGGGTGGACGTCGGGGGGGCGCCCGAGGTCCACGAGCAGCGCGCCGGGCTTCACGTGCTCGGGGTAGACGACAGGCGCCGGCTCGGAGGTCGCCGAGAAGATCACGTCGGCCTCGCGCAGCACGGCGTAGTCGGTGGTCGCGACGATCGCCAGCCGCGGGTGCCGCCGCGCCAACAGGTCGCGCGACCGCTCCAGTCGCTCCTGGTGCCGGCCCAGCATGATCAGGCGTCGCACGTGGCCGGCCACGGCGCGGCAGATGCCGAAGCCGACCACGCCGTTGGCGCCGACCACGGCCGCGGTCACCTCGGCGGGGTCCACGCCACGCCGGCGCAGCCGCTCCAGCACGAACGGCACCACCATCTTCACCGTCCCGGCCGTGTAGGCTCCCCCGTTGGTGATCGCGATGGGCGCGCGGGCCTGCACGTCGGCGCCCTTGTTGCCGACCACCGACCAGTAGGCGCCCAGCCCCAGCACCGTGGCGCCGAGGTTGGCCGCGAGCTGCGCTGCCTCCACCGCGCGCCGCACGGCCAGCCGGGGGTCCGCCTGGATCTGGTCGGGGAACAGCGGGACGCCGATGAGATAGACACGCACCCGCCGGCCGTCGGCGGTGACGATCGGGTGCACGTCGTCGACCTTCATCGGCCGCGCGTACCGCGCGAGCCGCCGCAGCACCCGGGCGGTCACCACGCCGCGCCGGTAGAGCGGCTCGAGCCACCGGAAGCGCCGTGCCTGCCAGAAGTCCTCGACCGTCATCGGGTGGATCAGGAAGGCACACACCGCGTCCTCGCCCGGACGGCCCGGGAGCGGCAGCCGCTCGTCCACCCGCGGCTCGGTCCCGTCGGCGATCCGCGCCAGGTGCTCCTTGTAGTTCCACAGGATCACGAGCGCGTAGAGTGTGGCGCCCACAGCGTAGGGCGCCGGCGCCCCGGTGAGCGTCAGGACCACCGGCGCGGCCACGGCCGCCAGCACCGTCGCCAGCGAGAGGAACCCCCACCGGCCCCGCACGAGCCGTGGCAGGAGGAGTGTGGCCGCTGCCACCACCGCCGGCACGACGACTGCCGCCCAGCTCACCTCGCCGACGGCGGCCAGCGCGCCGGCGGCTCCCGCTGCGACCACCACGCCCTTGACCCGCACTCCTGCGACGGGCGCCAGGAGGACCTGCGGCGACCACGCGTGGCTGACCAGCAGGACCGCGGTGGCGAGCACGAGTCCCCATCCCTCGACCCCCAGGCGCGCGGCCACGCCCACGGCCAGGGCGCCCTTGGCGAGATCCAGACCCACGGCCAGGGCGACCGTGCGCCATCCCGCGGCCGCCACCACCGCCGCGAGGCCCAGGTTGTGCGGCGAGTAGCGCCGCACGTCCTCGGTCCGCAACCACCGGGCCGCCAGGTACCCGGTGGGCACGGCGCCCAGGACGGCGGCGACCACAAGCGCCAGCAGCGTCGCGCCGATCCCGGACGCCATCACGCGCGCCCCCTCATGCCGTGCCGTCTCGCACCGTGCCCCTTACTTCGTCCCGAACAGGCGGTCGCCGGCGTCGCCCAGGCCGGGCACGATGTACCCGTGCTCGTTGAGGTGGCTGTCCACTGCGGCCGTGTAGATGGCGACGTCCGGGTGCGCGCCGTGCACCCGCGCGATGCCTTCGGGCGCGGCGATGATGGCCATGACGGTCATGCTGCGGCAGCCGGCGCGCTTGAGGGTGTCGATGGCGGTCACGGTCGACCCGCCGGTCGCCAGCATGGGATCGAGGATCATCGCCTGCCGCTCGGCGATGTCGGAGGGCAGCTTCACGAAGTAGCTCACCGGCTGCAGGGTGTCGTGCTCGCGGTAGATGCCGATGTGCCCCACCCGGGCCGTGGGGATCAGCCGCATGATGCCGGCCTCCATGACGAGCCCCGCCCGCAGGATCGGCACCACGGCGATCTCCCGGCCCGCGATCGACCACCCCGTGGTCTTCGCCAGCGGCGTCTCCACCTCGACCTCGCGGACCGGATGCGACCGCGTGGCCTCGTAGGCCATGAGCATGGCCAGCTCCTCGGTGAGCTCGCGGAACTCCTTGTGCCCGGTGCGGCGATCGCGCAGGATGGTCAGCTTGTGGCGGATGAGCGGGTGGTCGAAGACGTGCAGGTCGCGCACGGTCCTCCTCCTCTCGTCGAGCGGCCGGCCCGGCAGGCGGGCCGCTACGGCTCACCGAACATTCACGATAACATACCCGCACGGCCTCCCGGGAGGGCCGCCATGGTGGTCGCCGTCCAGGACCCCGAGCTCCACGCCCTGCTGGAGCGCGAGCGCCAGCGCCAGCGCGACGGCATCGAGCTCATCCCGTCGGAGAACTACGCGTCGCCCGCGGTGCTGGAGGCGATGGGCTCGATCCTCACCAACAAGTACTCGGAAGGCTACCCCGGACGGCGCTACTACGGCGGCAACGAGGTCGTCGACGAGATCGAGCGGCTGGCGCAGCGCCGGGCCCAGCAGCTCTTCGGCGTGCCCCACGTCAACGTCCAGCCCTACTCCGGCAGCCCGGCCAACCTGGCGGTCTACCTGGCCACCTGCCAGCCGGGCGACGTCATCATGGGCCAGAACCTGCCCGACGGCGGCCACCTGACCCACGGCTGGAAGGTGAGCGCCACGGGGATCTTCTACCGCAGCGTGCCCTACCACGTGCGGCCCGACGGCTACATCGACCTGGACGAGGTGCGCCGGCTGGCGCGGGAGCACCGGCCGCGGCTGATCTGGTGCGGGGCCACGGCCTACGTGCGGGAGTTCCCCTTCGCCGCCCTGGCCGACGTGGCCGACGAGGTGGACGCCTACTTCGCCGCCGACATCGCCCACGTCGCCGGCCTGGTCGCCGGCGGGGTGCATCCGAGCCCGGTGCCCCACGCCCACATCGTGACGACCACCACCCACAAGACCCTGCGGGGCCCGCGCGGCGCCATGATCATGGTGACCGAGCGCGGCCTGGCCCGGGACCCGGAGCTGGCCGAGAAGATCGACCGGGCGGTCTTCCCCGGCCTGCAGGGCGGGCCCCACGACCACATCACCGCGGCGATCGCCGTGGCGCTTGGGGAAGCGCTGCGGCCCGAGTTCCGGGCCTACGCCGCGCAGGTCGTGGCCAACGCCAAGGCGCTGGCCGCTGCCCTGCTCGAGCGGGGGTTCCGGCTGGTGACCGGCGGCACCGACAACCACATGCTGCTGGTCGACCTCACGCCGGGCGGGATCGGGCGCGGCGTCTTCCTGCAGGAGGCGCTGGACGCCGTAGGGATCACCGTCAACAAGAACACCATCCCCGGCGAGCCGTCGTCGCCCTTCTACCCCTCAGGCATCCGCCTGGGCACGCCGGCGGCCACGACCCGCGGGATGCGGGAGCCGGAGATGGTCCGGCTGGCGGAGTGGATCGCGCGGGTCCACACGCTCATCGAGGGGGCGCAGCTGCCGGCCGACCCCAAGGCGCGGGCCGGGGCGGTGCGGGAGTTCCGGGCCATGGTCGCCGCCCATCCGGCGCTGCGAGCGATCCGCGAGGACGTGCGCGCGTTCTGCCGCCAGTTCCCCGTGCCGGGTCTGGGCTGAGACCTCGGCGGGTACAGCGGCGTGCCGCGGAGGGAGCGCCGCGGCGCGCCCCGCGCGAGGCCCACCGGCCCTGCGTCAGCGGGTGCAGCCGCGGGTCCGCTCGTAGCGGTGGATCTTCTCCAGCCGCGGGACGTGACGGCCGCCCTCGAAGGGCGTCGTCAGGAACGTCCGCACGATCTCCTTGGCCACCTCGGAGCCGACGATGCGCGCGCCCAGCGCGATCATGTTGGCGTCGTTGTGGTACCGTGCCAGGCGCGCCGTGGTCACGTCGTGCACGACGGCGCAGCGGATGCCCGGCACCTTGTTGGCCGCCATGGCCTCGCCGTTGCCCGTGCCGCCGAAGATGATGCCGCGGTCGGCCTCGCCCCGGGCCACGGCCTCGGCCACGGGAATGCAGAAGTCCGGGTAGTCGACCGGCTCGGCGCTGTGCGTGCCGAGGTCGCGCACCTCGTGTCCCAGCTCCAGCAGCAGGCGCGCGATCTCGGCCTTGAGGAGGACCCCTGCGTGGTCGCCGCCGATTGCGATGCGCATGGCTGCCTCCTGTCGTCAGGCCGCCGCCGGCAACGCCAGGATCCGCCCGGCATCCAGCACGAGGTCCACGCCATCGCCCACCACGAAAACCACCTGCTGCGCCGTGGGCGCCGGTCGCCGGCCCGCGGGCGCGGTGGCGGCGACGAGCGGGCCGCCGACCTCGCGCAGCAGGGCCCGGGCCACCGGGTGCGCCGGGGTGCGCGTACCCTCCTCCCCGGAGACCGCGTAGCGCACCAGCTGGTCGGGGGTGGCACCAGTCACCTGGCAGAGCCGCTCCACTGCGGCCGCATCGGCCGCGAGGCACCCGACGTAGTAGCCGTCGTCTGCGGGGAACACGATCACGCCACCTGCGCGCAGCACCTCCACGGCGCGGCGTGGCGCCGCCTCCTCGTCGGGATCGACGCGCAGGATCGGTACGTGGCGCGGCTGGCGGGTCACTGCCGGCTGGAACGTCAGCTGGTAGTAGCTCATCGGCGCACTCACCCCAACGCTGGTCCCGCAGCATCCGATGCCGTGCGCTGCAGGCGGGCGCTGACGACCCGCTCCCACCCCCCCAGGTCGCGGTGCGTCGCGATCTCCTCGTAGCGGGCCTCGCGCCGGAAGAGTTCGACCACCGCCGGGGCCTGGCCTGCTGCCACCTCCACGGCCAGCAGCCCGCCCGGGGCCAGCACGCGCGGGGCCTCGGCCACCAGCCGGCGGTGCAGGCCGATCCCTTCGGGCGCGACCACGGCCTCCCGCGGCTCGAAGTCGCGGATCTCCCGGGGCAGCGCCGCGGCAGTCAAGGGGTCGACGTACGGCGGATTGCACACCAGCGCGTCCAGCCGCGCGCCGGCCGCAACGAGCGGCGCCACCAGGTCGCCGCACAGCACGCGCACGCGTCCGTCCACGCCGTGGCGCCGGGCGTTGGCGCGCGCGACCTCCAGGGCCGGCGGGGAGATGTCGGTGGCGAACACCAGCGCGTCGGGACGGGTCACGGCCAGGCTCACGGCCACAGCGCCGCTGCCGGTACCGACGTCGGCGATCACGGGCCTGGGCTGCCCGGCCAGGGCCGCCAGCGTTACCTCCACCAGCAGCTCGGTCTCCGGCCTCGGGATCAGCACGCGCTCGTCCACCAGGAACTCCAACCCCATGAACTCGCGGCGCCCCACGATGTAGGCGACCGGGCGGCCGCGGGCCCGCTCGGCGAGCAGCGCCTCGTAGCGCGCCCAGGCGTCGGGATCCAGGGGGCGGTGCCAGGAGAGGTACAGCTCGGTGCGTGACCAGCGCAGGGCGTGGCGCAGCAACACCTCGGCGGTGATGGCCGCCTCGGGCACCCCCAGCGCGGTCAGGTGCTCACGCCCCGCCTGCCAGGCCTCGCCCACCGTCACGCCCCGGCCTGCACCCCTCAGTCGACGGCGGCCAGCTGCGCGGCCTGGTCGGCGGCGGCCAGCGCGTCGATGATCTCGTCCAGGTCGCCGTCGAGCACGCGGTCCAGCTGGTGCACGCTGAGGCCGATGCGGTGGTCGGTCACGCGGTTTTGCGGGAAGTTGTAGGTGCGGATCTTCTCGCTGCGCTCGGCCGTGCCCACCTGCTGACGGCGCTGGCGCGCGATCGCCTCCTGCTGCTCGCGCTGCCGGCGCTCCAGCAGGTGCGCGCGCAGGATGCGCAGGGCCTTCTCGCGGTTCTGGAACTGCGAGCGTTCGTCCTGGCAGGCGACCACGATGCCCGTGGGCAGGTGCCGGACGCGCACGGCGGTCTCGACCTTGTTGACGTTCTGCCCGCCGGCGCCACCCGCGCGGTACGTCTCGATCTCCAGCTCGTCGGGCTTGAGCACCACGTCGACCTCTTCGGCCTCGGGCAGCACCGCCACCGTGGCCGTCGAGGTGTGGATGCGCCCTGCGGACTCGGTGACCGGCACCCGCTGCACGCGGTGCACGCCGCTCTCGTACTTCAGCCGGCTGTAGGCCCCCTGACCCGAGATGCTGAACACGATCTCCTTGAAGCCGCCGATGCCCGTGGGGTGGGCCTCCAGCACCTCCGTCTTCCACCGCCGGCGCTCCGCGTACCGGGTGTACATGCGGAACAGGTCGCCGGCGAACAGCGCGGCTTCCTCCCCGCCCGCGCCCGCGCGGATCTCGACGATGATGTTGCGGTCGGCATAGGGGTCGCGGGGCAGCAGCTGTTCCCGCAGCTGCGCCTCCAGCGCCTCGAGCCGCTCGCGCAGCCGCTGGACTTCGGCCCGCGCCAGCGCCCGCAGCTCGGGGTCGGCGTCGTCGCGGGCCATCGCCTCGGCCTCGGCGACCTGACGTTCCAGGTCCAGGTAGGCGCGGAAGCGGGCGACGGGCTCGGCCAGCTCGGCGTGCTCCCGCACCGCCTGCTGGTAGCGTGGCTGGTCGGCGAGCAGCAATGGATCCGCCAGGGCGGCCTCCAGCGCCTGATGGCGCGCCGCCATCGCCTCCAGTCGCTCGCGCATCCTGGCATCCACGGCTGTCACCGCCCCGATTATAGCACCGGGCGTCGCCGCGTCCGGACAGCGGCGGCAGGGCTCGGGAATACCAGGCGCGCGCGCCGGGCGATCAGACCTTCAGGCCGTACTTGCGGGCAAACTTCTGGACGCGGCCTTCGGTGTCGACGAGCCGCCGCTGCCCCGTGTAGTAGGGATGGCACTTCGAGCAGATGTCGACGCGGATCTGCTTGCGGGTCGAGCCGGTGACGAACGTCTCGCCGCACGCGCAGACGACCTGGGCCTGGTAGTACTCGGGGTGGATCCCTTGCTTCATGGTAAGGTCTCCTCGTCGTCCGACCGGACAGGTGCAACGCTGGGAGTATACCAGATCCCGCCGCCCGACGCCCAGCGTGCTGCCACGTGCTCGACCCGTGGCCGTCCTCGGCAGCTGCGGGCCGCCCGCTGCGGACGCTCCCAACGAGCCGGCCGCGGATCGCCCGCAGGCGGGTCATGCCTCGACCGGCAGGCGTGCGCCGACTCCGCTACGTGACGCGTACCTGGGACGGCCTGCAGTCGCCCCGGTGCGGCCGCAACACGTAACGTCGGTTACGCGGGCGACTGCTGGCCGAGCCCCGCCTCCCGGGCGACTGTCCCGGCCCGCCTACTGGAGGTAGCGCACCGGGTTCACGGGCTGGCCGCCCACGTGCACTTCGAAGTGGAGGTGGGGACCGGTGCAGGCGCCGGTGCACCCCACGCGGGCGATGACCTGCCCCCGCGCCACCCGCTGACCCGTCCGCACCAGCAGGGCGCTGGCGTGGGCGTACACCGTGGTGACCCCGTTGGGATGCCGCAGATAGACCACGCGCCCGTAGCCGCCCTTCCAGCCGGCAAACTCCACCACGCCGTCGCTGGCCGCGTAGATCGGCGTGCCGGCGGGCGCAGCCAGGTCGATGCCGTTGTGGTGGTAGCGGTACCGGCGCCAGCCAAAGCGCGAGGTGATGACCCCCCGGGCCGGCCAGAGCAGCCGTAGCCCAATGCGTACCGCGGGCACGTCTGCCACGCGCGAGGCGGACCCGCCCCGCGCACCCTGGGGCGGCCGACCGCTGATCGTCAGCCGCTGTCCCGGCTGCAGGCGGTCAGGGTCGTCCAGCCCGTTCAGGTTCAGGAGGGTTTCCACAGTGGTCCCGTAGCGGAAGGCGATGTTCCAGAGCGTGTCACCGGGCTGGACCACGTAGGTGAAGCCCTGTCCCCGCGCCGCAGGAGATCGCGCGCCCCCCCGGGCGCGCGCCGGCGCAGCGGTCGCCCCGGCACCGCCGGGGACGACCAGCGTCTGCCCCACCTGGAGCACGGCATCCACCCGCAGGCCGTTGGCAGCGGCCAGCGCCTCAACCGTCACGCCATACCGTCTGGCAACCGTCCACAGGCTCTCGCCGCTGCGCAGCCGATGCGCGCGCACGGGGACGTCGCCGCGCGCGGCCACGGTGCGCACAGGCCGGCGGACCGGTGCTGCGCCGGGCGCAGCCCCGCCCGCGGGCACGCCCCCCGCGGCCGCTGTCCTCATCGGGGCAGTCGGCTGCGCGGCCTGTGCGCGCAGGCGGCGGACCGCGTCTACGCCCGGTGCCGCGCGCAGGACCTGTACGAGCGCGCGCTCGGCCTGGGGCACTCCCCCACGGTCCGCGCCCGGAGTCGAGCGCGTCCTGGCCGTGGGTGTCTCGCGCGATGCCGATGCGCCCGGCCCGATGGCCGGCGCCACCAGGAGCAGTATGGAAGCTGCCACGAACGGTGCCAGTGCGTGTCGCACCACCGCTCCCCTACGCCGAGAAGTGCCGGTCCGGCGCCGGCCGAAACGTGCCTGAGTTGCTGTGCTGCCTACGTGGCGCGCGCGGGCTGCGCGCCTGTCCGCACGTTACTCCGGAAGTGCGCGATCGCGATTACGTCGGCGCATCGTCAGTGGCTGCAGGCGACGCGGACGTATTCGCCGCAGCGGCCAGATCTCCTGCTGGGGACCGGAGCAGCCCTACTCCTCCCCCAGGGGGAGGGGATATGGTCAATTGGTGTTCTCCTCACTGCTCTTGACGATCGACCGCAGGAACGCCGCGTTGTTGGGCGTCTTGCGCAGGCGGTCGAGGATCAGCTCGGTCATCGCCACGGTGTCGAGCTGCTCGAGGCTCTTGCGCAGCACCCACACCTTCCGCAGCTCCTCCTCGGTCAGGAGCAACTCCTCTCGCCGGGTGCCCGACATCTTGATGTCGATGGCCGGGAAGGTGCGCCGCTCCTGCAGCTTGCGGTTCAGGTGGAGCTCCATGTTCCCCGTGCCCTTGAACTCCTCGTAGATCACGTCGTCCATGCGGCTGCCCGTGTCGACCAGCGCCGTGGCGATGATGGTGAGCGAGCCACCCTCCTCGATCTTGCGGGCGGCGCCGAAGAAGCGCTTGGGCCGGTGCAGGGCCGCAGGGTCCAGTCCGCCCGACAGGGTGCGTCCCGACGGCGGGATGACCAGGTTGTTGGCTCGCGAGAACCGGGTCAGGCTGTCGAGCAGGATCACGACGTCGCGGCCGCCCTCCACCAGGCGCTTGGCCCGGTCCAGCACCAGGTCGGCCACCTGGATGTGCTCCTCGGGCGCCTTGTCGAACGTCGAGGCGATCACCTCGGCCTCGACCGAGCGCCGCATGTCGGTGACCTCCTCGGGCCGCTCGTCGAGCAGCAGCACG
Organism: Armatimonadota bacterium; assembly: GCA_031459855.1. Taxonomy (NCBI): domain Bacteria; kingdom Bacillati; phylum Candidatus Sysuimicrobiota; class Candidatus Sysuimicrobiia; order Candidatus Sysuimicrobiales; family Candidatus Humicultoraceae; genus Candidatus Fervidifonticultor; species Candidatus Fervidifonticultor primus. Next base: position 1,912,376 of record JAVKHP010000001.1, on the reverse strand, counting down.
ATCAGGTAGATCTCGGGGTGGTTCTGGACGATGGCCTGCCCGATCTTCTTGAGGAGCGTGGTCTTGCCGGCCTTCGGGGGCGAGACGATCATGCCGCGCTGCCCCTTCCCGATGGGCGCGAAGAGGTCGACCACGCGCACCGTCAGGTCGCCATCGGGGGTCTCCAGCCGGATGCGCTCGTGGGGGAAGACCGGGGTCAGCTGCTCGAAGGACGGACGCGTGCGGGCCTGCTCGGGGTCGAGGCCGTTGACCGCCTCCACCCGCAGCAGCGCGTAGTACTTCTCGTTGTCCTTGGGCGGCCGGACCTGCCCCAGCACCTCGTCGCCCACCCGGAGCCCGAAGCGCTTGATCTGCGACGGCGAGACGTAGATGTCCTCGCTGCCCGGCAGGTAGCCGCTCGTGCGCAGGAACCCGTACCCTTCGGGCATGATCTCCAGGATGCCGGCCCGAATCTCCAGGCCCTGGGCGGCGGTCTGTGCCTGCAGCACGCGCATGATCAGCTCCTGCTTCCGGAAACGCCGGTAGTTGGGGATGTTCAGTTCCTTGGCCAGGTCCTGGAGTTCCGCCAGGGTCTTGGCCTCAAGCTCTGCAATGGCCACGGGGATGTCACGCTCCCGTCGTTTGTTCTATACCCGACGACCGGGGCGGGTATTCCACGTTTCCCTCCCCGGCCGGCGGCCACATCTGCCGGCACGGCCCCGACACCGGCCCCCTCCCCGCCCGTCAGACTGGGGTGCGGCGGGCCTCCAGCTCCGCGCGCAGGCGGCGGGCGTCCGCCAGGAACCGCTCCAGCCCCGCGTCGGTCAGGGCGTGCCGGAACAGCTGCTCCATGACCTTGAAGGGCATGGTGGCCACATCGGCACCCGCGCGGGCGGCCTCCACCACGTGCATGGGATGGCGCAGGCTGGCAGCCAGCACCTTGGTCTCGAACCGGTACGTGCGGAAGATCGCCACGGCGTCGCGCACGACCTGCATGCCGTCGTGCCCGATGTCGTCCAGGCGGCCCACGAAGGGGCTCACGTAGGTGGCGCCGGCCTTGGCCGCCAGCAGCGCCTGGTTCACGGAGAAGACCAGCGTCACGTTGACCGGGATGCCGCGGGCGCGCAGCGCACGCAGCGCCACCAGGCCGGCCGGCGTGACCGGCACCTTGACGACCACGTTGGGCGCCCACGTGGCGAACTCCTCGCCCTCGCGGATCATCCCCTCGGCGTCGGCGACCGTGGTCTCGACGCTCACGGGCCCGCTCACAATCCGACAGATCTCCTCGATCTGCGCCCGATGCTCGCGCCCCTCCCGGGCCACCAGGGTCGGGTTGGTGGTCACGCCGTCGAGGATGCCCCACCCGGCGGCGGTGCGGATCTCGTCCAGGTTGGCCGTGTCGAGGAAGAAGAGCATCGCCCTCACCGTCCCGTGGCCTCGATGTACATCACCTCGCCGGCGTCGGTCGGCTTGAGCATCTTCACCTGGTCGCCAGGCCGCAACTGGAGCAGCACCACGGGCTGGTCGTTGCGGTAGATGGCGCTCAGTACCGCCACGCGGTGCGAGCGGATCTGCTTGTTGGCGTCCTCGACCACCACGATGGGCGGCGGGCCGCCGCGGATCTCGCGCAGGGTGGCGGTGGTGTAGTCGTAGCGCCCCAGCGCCTCCATGAGGGCGTTCAGGGCCAGCACGGCATCGCCGCGGGTCGCGGGACGCCCGGGCCGGAACGCGCCGTCGCTGGCCGGGGCCAGCAGCCGGCGCTCCAGGGCCACCACGACGCTGCCACGGTGTTCGGCCGGCACGTCGCCCGCGTCGGGTACACGCAAGGGATCGCTGGCCCGCCGCACCGCCTCGCCTGCCAGGCCCATGGCCCGCACCACGTAGGTGGCGAGCTCGGCGCGGGTGACGGGCTGGCGCGGGCGGAAGGTGTCGTCGGGGAACGCCGTGATCACCCCGCGCTGGAAGCCGATGACCAGCTGCGTTGGGTTCTCCTTGGTGGTGTGCACCGCCACCAGCTCGTAGCGCCCGGGCCGCACCGGCTGGTCGTTCTGGTCGAGCTGGCGCCAGCGGGTGACCTCCACGTACCGGGCCCCGGCCGCCAGCGGCCACGGCCGGTCGACGGGCTGGAAGGGCCGGTTGAGGGACCAGCGGGCGATCTCGTTGCCCTCGACGTCCCGCACGATGAAGTCGTGGAACTGCGACGTGGCGTACTCGAACCACACGTCCTGCACGAAGAAGACCCGCAGGCCGGCTTTGGGCTCGACCTTCCCGGGTTCCACCACCTCGAGCACCGCACCGTCGCCCCGCACCTCGACCACGCGCACGCGGCCCACCACCTCGCGCGCGGTCCCCTGCGGGGTCCGCGTCTCGACGTACAGCTGGCCCTCGTAGCCCGCCCGCAGGCCCTCGCTCAGCCGGACGCGCAGGCGGCCGCGGTCGAGCGCGGTGATCACGGTCTCGCGGCCGGGACCGTCGTTGGCGATGGTGAAGGTCATCTCGACCGGTTCATCGGGCGCGTAGGAGACCTTGTTCACGGTGAACGTGTAGGTGACGCTGCCCTTGCGCAGCTCCACGCGCCGGGCCGACACCGTCCCCAGGCTGACGGCCGCGGCCACCGCCTGCCGATCGGCGGGCGGAATCTGGTCGAGGTCGCGGAAGTCGGGTACCCGTACCCCGCTGGCGGGCAGGCCGATCGTCCGGGCCAACAGTACCGCCACGTCCAGCCGCGTCAGCGGCTCGTCGGGCGCCAGCCGACCGTCGGGCAGGCGCGTCACGATGCCCTTGGCGGCCAGCCGCTCTGCTGCCCGGCGGGCCGGGTGGTCGCGCATGTCGGTGAAGATCTGGGCGCCGGCCGGCGCGGCCAGCAGCGCCAGCACTGCCAGCGCCGCGAGCACCCGCGTTGTCGTGGTCATGGGAACGCACGCCTCCTCGATCTGCGCTGGCAGCCTGTGGCTCGGTTATGCGCTGGCCTCGCAGTCACTATGGGTCTCACATCGCCTGGGACACGGCCCGGACACGCAGGGCCGGGAGGATCGCCAGCGGGCGGGATGCGCCAGCCGTGTCGTACGTACTCGTACACGCTATTTGTAACATGGACGTGAACCCCGGCGCAACCCCGCAGCCCTCCCTGCGGTTGGGGCTGGCACGTCCCTCGGCCTTCCATGCGGCCGGGGACTGGCATGCCGCGGCCCTTCATCCGGTGGTGGCCTGGGGCGCCCCCTGGCCCTACATCCGGTCGGGGGCCGTCACGCCCAGTAACCCCAGCACCCGCCGCAGCACCGTGCGTGTGGCCTCCACCAGAGCCAGGCGGGCTGCGGTCAGTTCCGCGTGCTCGCCGAGCACGCGGCAGTGGGTGTAGAACAGGTGGAACGCCTCGGCCACCTCGCGGGCGTACGCGCACAGCCGGTGCGGTTCCCGCCGCAGGCCCGCGACGCGCACCACCTCGGGGAACTCGGCGAGGGTATGGATCAGGGCGGCCTCGCGCTCGTGCTCCAGGGGGGCCAGCGCGGCGTGCGGGTTGGCCAGCGCGGCCGGCTGCCGGGCCTGGGCGGCCGCCTCACGGAGGATGCCGGCGATCCGCGCGTGGGCGTACTGCACGTAGTAGACCGGGTTGTCCTGCGAGTGGCGCACGGCCAGCGCCACGTCGAAGTCCATGGGTACCGTGTACGACGTCATGGCGTAGAAGTAGCGGGCCGCATCGGCGCCCACGGCGTCGATCAGGTCGCGCAGCGTGACGAACTCGCCGCTGCGCTTGGACATGCGCAGCACCTCGCCCTCGTTCTTCAGCCGGACGTGCTGGTGGATGAGCACCTCCAGCCGCTCGGGGGGCACGCCCAGCGCCTGCAACCCGCCCCGCACCCGCGCCACGTCGCCGATGTGGTCGATCCCCCACACGTCGATGAGCAGGTCGAAGCCCCGGGCGAGCTTGTCCAGGTGGTAGGCCAGGTCCGTGGCGAAGTACGTCCAGCCCCCGTCGGGCCGCCACAGCACGCGGTCCTTCTCGTCGCCGAAACTGGTGGCGCGGAACCACACCTTGTCGTCGGCCTCGTACACCCACCCGCCCGCGCGCAGCCGTTCGAGCACGCGGTCGACGGCGCCCGACGCGACCAGGGTCCGCTCGCTGAACCACACGTCCACGCGCACCCCAAACCGCGCCAGGACGTCGCGGATCTCGGCCACGATCGCCTCCACCGCCACCTGCCGGAAGTGCTCCAGGCGCTCGGACTCGGGCCGCTCCAGCCAGACCGGCCCGTCGGCCTCGGCGATCTGCCGGGCGAGGTCGACCACGTACGCGCCCCGGTAGCCGTCCTCGGGGAACGGTCTGGCGCGGCCAAACTGCGCGAAGTAGTGCGCCTCGACCGAACGCGCCAGGTTGACGACCTGCTGACCCGCGTCGTTGATGTAGTACTCGCGCGTGACCTCGAAGCCCAGCGCCGTCAACAGGTTGGCCACGACGTCGCCCACCACCGCGTTGCGGCCCGTGCCGACGTGCAGCGGCCCCGTGGGGTTGGCGCTGACGAACTCGACGTTCACGCGCACCCGCGACCCGTCGGGACGCACCCCGAGGGGCTGCGCGCCGTACGCCTCGCCGTCTGCCAGGATGGCGGCCACGAGCTGGCGCCGCCATGGCCAGGCCAGGGTGAGGTTGATGAAGCCCGGCCCGGCCACCTCCGCCTTCGCGATCCGCTCCGGCGGTGGGGCCCAGGCCGTCAGCAGGCGCTCGGCCACCTCGCGGGGCGGCCGGCCGGTGTGCCTGGCCAGGACCAGCGCGGCATTGGTCGCGTAGTCGCCGTGGCGGCGGTCGCGCGGCACCTCCACCTCGAGCTCGGGAAGCGGCTCGACGGCCGGCAGCGCGCCCGTGGCCGCAGCGCGGGCCACGGCCTCGCGCAGTTCACGTCTCAACGCGTCGCGAAACATCGGTTGCCTCTGCCCACGATACTACCCCGGGCCGGCCTGCTGCCGGTCCTGGCACGAACTTGCCCAGCACGCGCGGGCCGGCGGCGCCGGTCGCGGCGGGCACGTTCGTCGGTCGCCCCGCCACCGCCTCGGCAGCGAGCAGGGCGAAGGCCATCGCTTCTTTGAGCTTGGCGTCGACCCCGAACTCGTCGCAGGTCCGCACCGGCACGCCCAGGCCGGCCGCGATGCGCTGCCGCAGGAACGCATTGTACGCGCCGCCACCGCAGAGCACCACCTCGTCCAGGCCCGCCCGCGGGACCAGGAAGTCGCGGTAGGCACGCACGATGCTGTCGGCGGTGAAGGCCGAGACCGTGGCCACGACGTCGGCGGGCTCCAGGCCCCGCCGCCGGGCCTCGGCGAGCAGGCGCGCCGCAAACGGCCGGCCGTAGACCTCGCGCCCCGTCGACTTCGGCGGCGGCTGGCGCAGGTACGGATCGTCGAGCAGGGCCGCCAGCCACGCCTCGTCGACGCGGCCCGCGGCGGCCATGGCGCCGTCACGGTCGAACGTCTGCGCACCACCGGTGAGCACGCGCACGACCTCGTCGATGACCATGTTGCCCGGGCCGGTGTCGAACGCTAGCACCCCGCGCACTCCTCCGGCCGTCGGATCGGCGCCGGCGGGCAGGTAGGTGACGTTGCCGATGCCGCCGATGTTCTGCACGGCCCGGGTCCGCGTGGGGTGGCGGAAGACGACCAGGTCGAAGTACGGGACGAGCGGCGCGCCGTGGCCGCCGGCGGCCACGTCCGCCACGCGGAAGTCGGCGACCACCGGGAGCCCGGTCCGCTCGGCGATCACGGCCGGCTCGCCGATCTGCAGCGTGGCGCCGTCTGGGGCGGGCACGTGCCAGACGGTCTGCCCGTGGGAGCCGATCAGGTCCACCTGGTCGGGGCGGCGCCCCGCGGCGGCGATCACGGCCAGCGCCGCCTCGGCGAACAGCTCGCCCAGCCGGAAGTTGAACCGGCAGAGCCGATCGACGGTGCCGGTGGCCGGCTCGAACAGGCGGAACAGCTCCTCGCGGTCGGCCGGAGGTAGCGGGTGCGTCAGGCCCGCCAGCAGCCGCAGCCGCGCCTCCAGGCCGCTGCCGTGGATCTCTACCAGGGCCGCATCGATCCCATCGGCAGAGGTCCCTGAGATCAGCCCGACCACCACCCGGGGGTCCTTCGCAGCCAGGTCGGCGATCGCGCGCATCCGGTGTCCTCAGCGCACCGTCGCGCGCCGCGCGGGGGCGATCGCCCGCCGCACGTGCCCGCCGGCCCGCGCCAGCCGCCGCTGCGCCTCGGCCCGGCTGCACTGCGCCAGCGCCATCACGATCGCCACCTTGGGCCGCCCGCCCGCCGCGCGCAGCAGCCGCGCGGCGGCGCGCGCGTCGCGCCCGGTGGCCTCGGCGACGATGCGCACGGCCCGCGCCCACAGCTTCCGGTTCGCCGGGACCAGGTCCACCATGAGGTTCGAGTAGACCTTGCCCAGGCGGACCATGGCCGCGGTGCTGAGCATGTTCAGGACGAGTTTCTGCGCGGTACCCGCCTTCATGCGCGTCGAGCCCGTGAGCACTTCGGGGCCGGTGCGCGGGGTAATGGCGATGTGCGCCGCGCGGGCGAGCGGGGAGCCGGGCACGCTGGTAACGCCCACCACCACGGCCCCCCGGCGGCGGGCCTCCGCCACCGCGCCCAGGACGAACGGCGTGGTGCCGCTGGCGGCGAGCCCCACCACCACGTCGCGACGGCCCACGCGGAGCCTCCGGATCGCCGCGGCACCACCGGCGCGGTCGTCCTCCGCGGGCGCCGCCGAACCGATGGTCGCCCGCGCCCCACCCGCGACCACCGCACGGATGCGGTCTGGCGCCACACCGAACGTCGGCGGCCACTCCAGCGCGTCGAGCAGGCCGATGCGGCCGCTGGTGCCCGCGCCCACATAGACCACCCGGCCCCCCGCAGCGAGCGCCCGCACCACCGCGCGCACCGCGCGCGCGATGCGCGGGATCTCTGCCCCGACCGCGACGGGCACGCGCCGATCCTCGCGGTTGATCAGCCGCAGGATCTCGGTCACGGTCAGGCGGTCGAGGTGCCGCGAGGCGGGCAGGCGTTGCTCGGTCGGCGGGCGATGGGCAGATGCCCCGGCTGCAGCGCGGCGCGCGCCCGGGTGGTGTCGCAAGCGTGAGCGGCCGTTCATTCCGGCACGTGCGTGGCCAGCGCCGCCAGCAGGCGCTGGACCTCCAGGCCCGCGGTCCGCGCGGCCAGCAGCGCGGCGCCCACCTCGGGCGGGAACCGCGCCGGCTGCAGGCGCGGTGTACAGCCTGCGCCCGCCAGCGCCCGCAGCAGCGGCGCGCGCAGCAGGTCCCCGGCCTCGAACATGCCGCCGACCGCCACCAGCGCGAACGGCGTCCGCTCCCATCCCAGCTGTCTGGCCACAGCGGCCACCATCGCCGCCAGCGCCTCCCCGGCGGCGGCCAGGATCGCGGTCGCCACCGCGTCGCCCCCACGCGCGGCCTCGACGGCCAGCGGTGCCAGGGCCGCGACCTCGTCCACGCTCAGGGTGCGGGCGGGGATCTTCAACGACGCGAGCGATGTCAGGCGGAAGCGCGCACGCACCGCCTCGGCCAGCGCGGTGGCCGGGCCGCGGCCGTCGAATGCGCGCATGGCCGCCCGCAGCGTCGCACGGCCCACCGCGTACCCGCTGCCCTCGTCGTCGAGCAGCGGTCCCCAGCCCCCGGCACGGACCCGGCGGCCTGTGGCGTCGATCCCGAACGCGATCGAGCCGGTGCCGGCCACGATGACGATCCCCGGCTGGAGGGCCAGACCGCCGGCCAGCGCCGCCGCCGCGTCGTGGTCGATGGCGACGACGCGTGCCAGGCCGGCAGCTGCCAGCGCACCCTGCAGCCGCCGCGCCACCTCCGCATCGTCGGCGCCAGCCAGGCCCGCGCCCAGCGCGTCCGCGGGCGCCGACAGCCCGGCCGCAGCCAGCGCAGCGCGCGCCGCCTCGGCCACCACCGCCGCCGCCTCGTCGGGCTCGCGGTGGTAGGCGCTGGCCGACCGCACGGTCGCTGCGCCCCGTATGGCGCCGTCCACCAGGACCACGGCGCGGGTCTTGGTGGCACCCCCGTCGATGCCAACGACGGTCTCAGCCATCGCACGCCTCGAGCACCGCGTCGTGGAACGCCGGGCGGAACCCGACGATCGCGTCGTGTGCCGCCGACGGGTGCACGCGGTTGGTCAGCAAGACCACGACGAGCGCCCGCGCGGGATCGACCAGCACTGAGGTGCCCGTGAATCCCGTATGCCCGAACGCGCTGGGGGAGGCGCGCCGCCCCACGAACGGCCATCCGGCCAGGGCCCACCCGAGCCCGCGCCGCCCGGGCTGCAGGCCCCCGGTCTGATCGCAGAGGGCCTCGCGCACGACATCAGTGGGCAGCAGCCGTGCGCCCCTGGCAGCGCCACCGTCGAGCCAGGCTTGGCCCAGCGCGGCCACGTCGGCGGCGGTGCCGAACAGGCCGGCGTGGCCCGCGATCCCGCGGCCGACGTACCAGGCGTTGCCGTCGTGGACCTCCCCGCGCAGCACGTGGGTTCGCCAGGAGAACCGCGCGCCCAGCCCCTGCGCTGCGGCGCGCTGACGCTCGTAGGCGTTGCCCGCCTCGGTGGCCACGCACGGCCACGACACTGGGGGACGATAGCGGAGCGTGCGCATCCCCAGGGGCCGGCCGACGATGCGGCGGACCAGCACGTGCAGCGGCGCGCCGGCCAGCTGCTCCAGCAGGTAACCGAGGACGATGAACCCGAGGTCGCTGTACTCGACGCGGGTACCCGGGGGCGCGATGCGCGGCGTGGCGGCGATACGGCGCACCGCCTGCGCGACGGTCCGGCACCCGCGCGCGCGGGCCCCTGGGGCACGGGACCCATCGGGCGGCCGGGCAGCGGGCAGGTACAGCGGCTCCCAGGCCGGCAGGCCACCGGTGTGCGCGAGCAGGTGGCGGACCCGCACCGCCGCGTGCTGCCCGTGCCCGAATGCCGGCAGGTAGGCGCCCACCGGCGCGTCGAGGTCCAGCAGCCCGCGGCTCCACAGGTGCAGGGCCACGGCCGTCGTGGCCAGGGGTTTGGTGAGGCTCGCCAGGTCGAAGACCGCGTCGACGGTCATCGGCCGCGGCCGCGGGACGACCTGCGCCCACCCGAACGCCGCGTGCACGAGCCAGCGCCCCTCCTGCCGTACCGCCACCACCGCGCCCGGGAAGACGCCGCGCGCCAGCCCCTCCGTGATCGCCGCGCGCACCGCCGCGCGCACCCTCGCCGCGACCTCCGTCCGGCGGGCCCGTGCGGCGCGCAGCGCCGGGGGGCGCGTCATCGGGGCTCCGCGTCCGGCAGCAGACGCACCGCCACCGGCGGCCTCACCGCGGTCGGCCCGTCCCCCAGACGGCACCGTCATCGCAGCCTCGGGTCGAGCAGGTCGCGCAGCCCGTCGCCGAGCAGGTTGAACCCCAGCACGACCAGCATGATCGCCAGCCCGGGGAAGACCGCATTCCACGGCGCGAGCTCCAGGAACTGCCGGCCCTCGCTCAGCATGTTCCCCCACGAGGGCGTCGGCGGTTGCGTGCCCAGGCCGAGGAACGACAGGGCCGACTCCGAGAGGATCGCCAGCGACAGGCTCAGCGAGACCTGCACGATCACCGGCGGCAGCACGTTGGGCAGCACGTGGCGCCAGAGGATGCGCAGGTGGTGCAGGCCCAGCGCGCGCGCGGCATCCACGAACTCCAGGCCGCGCACGGTGAGCGCCGCCGCCCGGGCCACCCGCGCGAACTGGGGCGTGTAGACGATGCCGATGGCCAGCACCAGGTTGACCACGCTCACCCCCAGCACGGCCATGATGGCGATGGCCAGCAGGATCGCCGGGAACGCGAACAGGACGTCCATGGCGCGCATGGCGATCACGTCCCACCGCCCGCCGTAGTAGCCCGCGGCCAGGCCGAGCGTCGTGCCCAGGGCCAGCGCCGTCAGCACCGAGAGGAACGCCACCACCAGCGAGATCCGCGAACCCACCAGCACCCGGCTGAAGACGTCGCGGCCGAACTCGTCGGTGCCAAACCAGTAGCGCGGCCCGGGCGGCTGGAGGCTGTCTTCGGGGTGCATGGCGCGCACGTCGTGGGGCGCAAGCCAGGGCGCTGCCACCGCCACGCCCACGGCCGCCAGCACGATGGCCAGGCCCAGCGGCGCCACGCGTGTGCGCCAGAAGCGCCGCGCCCACCAGCGCCAGCCGACCTGCAGGCGCGGCTCTTCGGCCGGCGCCTGCGGCCGCACGCGCCTGGCCCCCGGCGCCGGGGCGCTGCCCGGCTGCCCGGGGCCGGCGTGCCGTACCGCTGCCGGGCCGGGACGCTTCACTGGTAGCGGATGCGCGGGTCGATCCACGCGTAGAGGAGATCCACGACCAGGTTGGTGAGCACGAACAGGAACGCGATCACCAGCACCACACCCTGCACCACCGGGTAGTCGCGCTGGAAGATGGCCTGCAGCACGAGCCGCCCCATGCCGGGCAGGGCGAAGATCTCCTCAATGACCACCGTGCCGCCCAGCAGGTAGCCCATCTGGAAGCCCGCCACGGTGATCACCGGGATCAGGGCGTTGGGCAGCGCGTGGCGCAGGAGCACCACCTGCTCGCGCAGGCCCTTGCCGCGCGCGGTGCGCACGTAATCCTGCCCCAGCACCTCCAGCAGCGACGAGCGCACGTAGCGCATGAGGATCGCCGCGATCGCCGCCCCCAGCGCCAGCGCGGGCAGGTAGAGGCTCTGCAGCGTGGCCAGGGGGTTGACGGTGATCGGCGTGTACTGCCCCAGCGAGACGTGCAGGTAGCGGGAGAACAGGAGGATCAGCATGGCGCCCAGCCAGAAGTTGGGCATCGAGAGCCCCAGCAGCCCGCCGACGCGCACCATGACGTCGAGGGCCGAGTTGCGCATCACCGCCGAGGCGATCCCCAGCGGCACGGCCAGCGCCACGGCCACCACCAGGGCCAGCGTCGCCAGCTGGAACGACAGCGGCAGCCGCGCCAGGACATCGGGCAGCACCGGCCGCGCGGTGCGCAGCGACACCCCGAAGTCGCCCCGCAGCACCCGGCCCAGGTAGTCGACGAACTGCGCCCACAGGGGCTTGTCCACGCCGAAGAAGCGCCGCAGCTCCGCCATCTGCTCGGGGGTCATCTCGACCTGGGTGCCCAGGAAGAGCTGCACGGCATCGCCGGGGATCAGGCGGATCAGCAGGAAGACGACGACGAGGATCCCCAGCAGCACGGGGATCAGGGCGAGCAGCCTGGTGGCCAGGTACCGCTGCACGGGCCGGGGACGCGGCGGTCCGGGGCGGGGGCGGCCTGCAGGCCGCCCCCGCCCGTCTCCGCAGCGCTACGAGCCTCGGGGGCCGTCGTGGTGGTGCGATGGAGACCGGCTCATGGCGGTGCACCCTCCGGGTGGGGACGCGCTGCGCGCATTCACGGCCGTGGCGGAGATGTACGTCGGCTCATGGCGGTGCACCCTCCGCGCGGGCTAGCGCTCGAGCGTCGCGCCCTCCAGGTAGTAGAGCGACCCGTTCCCGACGATCCGGAACCCCTTCACGTAGCCCTGCAGCACCTGGGTCTCCATGGGCGTGTACAGGAACAGCGCCGGTGCCGCTTCCACCAGCGCCCGCTCCAGCTGCGCGTAGATCGGCCGGCGGGCGTCGGGGTCGAGGTTCACGCGGCCGCGCTCCAGGAGCCGGTCGATGGCCGCGTCCTTGAACAGGAAGTTGTTGACGGCGCCGGTGCTGTGGAACGTGCGGTAGAGGAACCGGTCGGGGTCGGGATCGCCCCCGCGCAGCTCGACCATGGTGTCGAAGTCGCGCTGCACCCAGCGGTTGATGTAGGTGCCCCACTCGACGGTCTCCAGCGTGGCGGTGACGCCCACGGCGCGCAGCTGCTCCTGGATCACCTGGGCCACGGCGATGCCGCCTTCGTAGGTCGGCGAGGTCACGATGCGCGTGGCGAAGCCCCCGCCCACGCCGGCTTCGGCCAGCAGGCGCCGGGCGCGCTCCACGTCGCGCTGGTAGGAGGGCAACCGGCTGGCGGGCGTCGCCCACGGCGTTGAGGCCGGGATGGGGCCCGAGATCTGCGCGAACCCGAACTCGGCGGTGTTCACGATGGCCTGGCGGTCGATCGCCCACGACAGCGCGTAGCGCACCCGGGCGTCGGTGAACGGCGGCCGGGTGGTGTTGAACGAGAAGATGCGCAGGTTGATCCCGGGCTTCTGCAGCACCACCAGCCCGGGCTCCCGTCGGGCCTGGACGATCACCGGTCCCTGGTTGATGGTGGCCATGTCCAGGGCCCGGGTGCGCACCCCGGCCAGCAGCGAGGCCTGGTCGGGGATGACGCGGATCACGATGGTGTCGATCCGGGGCAGACCGCGGCGGAAGTAGTGGGGGTTGCGCACCAGCCGCATGAAGTTGTCGGGCACCCACTCGGCCAGCATGTACGGGCCGGTGCCGGCCACCGTGCGCTGGAGGTTGCCGGCCCGCTGAACCGCCGCCTTCTCGACGATCGCCAGGTTGCCCGAGGCCAGGCCCGAGAGCAGCGAGGCCAGCGGGAAGCGCATCTTGATGCGCACCGTGTAGCGGTCGACGGCCTCCACGTCGGTGATCACGTCGATGAACGAGCGGCCCGGCGAGCGCGTGGCCGGATCCAGCACCCGCTCCAGGGTGAACTTCACGTCCTCGGCGGTCATCTCGGCGCCGCTGTGGAACCGCACTCCGCGCCGCAGCCGGAAGACGGCCGTCCGGGAGTCGGGGAACTCCCACGACTCGGCCAGGTCGGGCTCGATCTCCAGCCGGTCGTTGTACCGCACCAGCTTGTTGTACAGGAAGTCCAGGCGCCGGAACGACGAGAACGCCGTCACCAGGTTGGGGTCGAGCCCCACCACCTCCTGGTCGACGCCAATGGTCAGCGTCGTCCCGCCCGGCGCTGCCCGCACCGGCAGAGCCGGCGCGACCAGCGCCACCACCACGAGCCCCACCCACCAGCGCATGCGCACAGCGTGTCCCTCCTTTGGGTGCACTGTCATCTGGTACGCGGTCGTCGAGCCTGCCCCCGCGCCCGCATCCGCGGGATGCCGGCCGAGGGGAACCGCCACGGACTGGTCGACCCCGCCCGGTCCCGGGTACCCCGCTATTCCAGTACAGGCACAGCACGGCGGCAGTACCCACCACGGACTGATCGTCCCCTGCCCGGCCCTTCATCCGCCCCGGGCCGGCACGGCGCCCGGACCGGGACTGCGCGCGCGCGACCGCCGGCCGCGGCGCGGGCGCGGCATGGCGCGCGCCTGGGAGTGCAGCCGCGACGGCTGGAGCGGCCCGCGGGTCTTGCGCAGCAGCACCTCGGTGACGCCAGGCATCACGTAGTCGACCAGCGCGCCCACCCGGACGTAGCCCAGCCGCCGGTAGAACGCCCGCGCGCGCCGGTTGAAGGCCGAGACCGTGAGGAAGACGTTGGGCCCGTGGCGGAAGATGCGCTCCTCGGCATGGCGCAGCAGCGCCCTCCCCACGCCCCGCCCGCGGGCTGCAGACGCCACGGCCAGCCAGCGCACGTAGCCGCTGTGGTGGAACGTGCCCTCGCGCCGGAACCAGACGAACCCCACCGGCGCCCCGCCGAGGGTGGCCACCGCCACCTCGCCTGCTGCCAGGGTGGCGGCGCCCCCGCGACGACGCGCGGTCAGCACCCGACGGAGGGCGCGGCGCGCGCGGCGCAGCGTCAGGCCGTAGCGCTGCCACAGCGGGTCGCCGGCGACGATGCGCGCGCACGTCTCCACGTCACCGGCGCGCAGGGGCCGGATACGGACGGACGGCTGCCGAGCAGACGCAGGCTCGCTGGGCACGATGCGGCGACTCCTGGCGGACAGTATAGCGCCGGCGGGGCGCCATGCCCATACGACGCGCGCCCGACAGCGTCCGCTGCGCGGGGACGCACCGCGCCACGCTCCCGCCGACAGGACCCGGCGGATTGCGACGCGAACCTCCGCATGGTCGCCAAGTGGACGGCCTGCGAACCCGGAGGTGAGCACCGATGAACCGATGGCCCGCCCTGTTCGTCGCGACCGGCATGGTCCTGGCGCTGCTGGCCCCGGCCACCCCTGCGCCCGCGCCCGCGGGCCTGCTGCGGGTGGGCATGGAAGCGCAGCCCACGACGATGGACCCGGGCCTGTCGACCGACCTCTACTCCCACCAGGTGTACTCCCACGTGCTGGAGGGCCTGGTGATGCTGGACACCCAGGGCGTCCCGCGCCCTGCGCTGGCCGTGTCGTGGACCACCTCGCCCGACGGCCGCACGTGGACCTTCGCGCTCCGCCAGGGGGTGAAGTTCCACGACGGGAGCGAGTTCACCGCCGACGACGTGAAGTACGCCATCGATCGCATCCTTGATCCCGCCACGCGGTCGCCGCAGCGGGGTGCCCTGTCGCAGATCGCCGCCGTCGACGTGGTCGACCGCCACACGGTGCGCATCACCACCCGGGCGCCGTTCGTCCCAATCCTCACCAACCTCGCCACGTCGGCCTACATCGTGCCGAAGGCAGCGCACACGCGGTTGGGCCGCGACTTCGCCCGGCGGCCGGTGGGCACGGGGCCGTTCAAGTGGGTGGAATGGGTGCCCGAGGAGCGGATCGTGCTGGAGGCCAACCCCGACTACTACGGCGGACGGCCTGCGATGGACCGGGTGCAGTTCCGCTTCATCCCCGAGGGCAGCGTGCGCCTGGCCGAGCTGGAGGCGGGCGGGGTCGACCTGATCGCCGGCGTCCCCGCGCCCGACCTCCGGCGCCTGCGGGTGAGCCTGCTGGTCGACCTGCACGAGGTGATCGGCACCAACTACCGGCTGATCGCCTTCAACACGTCGGTCAAGCCCTACGACGACGTGCGCGTCCGGCAGGCCATCGCCATGGCCATCGACAAGAAGAAGCTCGTCGACGTCGTCTGGCAGGAGCGCGCGGTCCTGGCCGAGGGCCCGCTCCCGCCGACGTCGTGGGCCTACGACGAGCGCTTCCGCGGCCACCCGTACAACCCGACCCGCGCCCGGCAGCTCCTGGCCGAGGCGGGCCTGGCCGGCGGCTTCGAGATGAACTACCTGATCTCCGAGAGCGAGGAGCTGCGCCGGGAGGCGCCGCTGCTGATCGACATGTTGCGGCCGCTCAACATCACCGTGAAGGTCACCGTGGTCGACTTCCCGACGCTGCTCCAGCGCCTGCTGCGCGCCGAGTACGACACGCTGCGCGTGGGCTGGACCACCAACCCCGAGCCCGACTCGCTGCTCTACAGCCCCTTCCACACGTCGGCGATCGGCGGTTTCAACTTCACCAAGTACCGCAACCCCCGCGTCGACGAGCTGCTGGACCGGGGCCGCACGATCACCAACCAGGCCGAGCGGGTGCGCATCTACCGCGAGGCGCAGCGGCTGATCGTCCAGGACGCGCCCATGGTCTTCCTCTTCCACGAGAAGCGCACCTACGCCACCCGGAAGGCGGTCGTGGGGTTCAAGCCGCACGTGAGCGGCTGGATCGTGTTGAAGACGCCCTACGGGATCGACGTCAAGACGGCGCGGCCGTAGGATCCGTGACCGGGCGGGCGCGGGCACTGCGACAGCGTCCGCGCCCGCCCGTCCGCCACCCACCGCGGTGACGTCGTCTGGATCGTCCACGCGGGCCGTGCTCCGGCCGGCGACCGCAAGGACACGCTAGTGGGTCGCTACATCGCGCGGCGCCTTTTGGCCATGGTCCCGCTGCTGTTTGGGATCTCGGTCGTGATCTTCACGATCATCCGGCTGGTCCCCGGCGATCCGATCGTCATCATGATCGGGGTCGAGCAGGCCACCCCCGACGAGATCGTCCGCCTGCGGCAGGTGCTGGGGCTCGATCAGCCCATCCCGGTGCAGTACCTGAAGTTCCTGCGGCGCGTGGTCACCGGCGACCTGGGGCTCTCCCTCGCATCCGACGAGCCGGTGAGCCGCCTGATCCGCGAGCGTCTCCCGGCCACCATCGAGCTGACGCTGGCGGCCATCGCGGTCGCCCTGGCCATTGCGATCCCCGCCGGGGTGGTCTCGGCGATCCGCAAGTACACCGTGGTCGACACGGCCGGCACCGTCGCGGCGCTGCTGGGCATCTCCATGCCCAACTTCTGGTTGGGCGTCATGCTGATCTTCCTGTTCGCGCTGCGGCTGGGGTGGTTGCCGGCGTCGGGGCGCCCGGAGTCGCTCGTCGGTGGCCTGGTCACCCTGGTGACCACGGGCGACCCGTCGGCGCTGGCCACGGCCGCCGCGCACCTGGTCCTACCGGCAGTCACGCTGGGCTCGGCGCTGGCGGCGGTGATCACGCGGCTCACCCGCAGCGCCATGCTCGAGGTGATCGGCCAGGACTACATCCGGACGGCGCGGGCCAAGGGCCTCCCCGGCCCGCGGGTGGTGCTGCGCCACGCCCTGCGCAACGCGCTGATCCCCGTGGTGACGGTCGTCGGCCTCGAGTTCGGCGCGTTGCTCGGCGGGGCGGTGATCACCGAGACGATCTTCGCCTGGCCGGGCATCGGGCGGCTGGCGATCCGCTCGATCTTCCAGCGGGACTTTCCCGTCGTGCAGGGCGTGGTGCTCATGATCGCCGTGGTGCGCATCTGCGCCAACCTGGCGGTCGACGTGCTCTATGCGGTCATCGACCCGCGGATCCGTTATCAGTGAGGGCGCCGGCCGCTGCGAGCCGGCCGCGACGTCGCGGCATGGGTGACAGCGCATCCCCGTTGCGCGCCGAAGCGGCCGGACGGGCCACCGCCGGTGCCGCCCGCCACGAGAGTTCCTGGGCGGCGGCCTGGCGTCGGCTGCGCCGTCACCGGCTGGCGATGCTGGGGATGGGCATCATCGCCGGCATCGTCCTGCTGGCGATCTTCGCGCCCCTGCTCGCGCCGACCGACCCGCTGGCGATCGACTACGCCCACCCGGCGGCGCCCCCGGGCGTCGGCGGGCATCTGCTGGGCACCGACGCGGTCGGCCGTGACATCCTGGCGCGCCTGATCTACGGGACGCGCATCTCGCTCCAGGTGGGGCTGGTGGCCGTGGGCATCGCGGCCACGCTGGGCACCCTCGTGGGCCTGGCGGCGGGCTACTACGGCGGGTGGGTCGACAGCGTGCTCATGCGTACGGTCGACGTGTTCCTGGCGTTCCCGGTGATCGTCCTGGCCATCGGCATCATCGCCGTGCTGGGACCCAGCCTGGTGAACGTGATGATCGCGCTGGGCCTGGTGGCGTGGACGACCTACGCGCGGGTGGTGCGCGGGCAGGTGCTGGTGCTGCGCGAGCTGGACTTCGTGCACGCCGCCCGGGCGGTCGGCGTGGGCGACGGGCGCATCCTGATCCGGCACATCCTGCCCAACACGCTGGCGCCGATCATCGTGCTGGCCACCGTCGGGATGGCCACGGCCATCATCGCCGAGGCGGCCCTGTCGTTCCTGGGGCTGGGCGTGCAGCCGCCGACGCCGTCGTGGGGCACGATGCTCAACGAGGGCCGCGGGTTCCTGCGGACCGCCCCGCACATCTCGACCTTCCCCGGCTTGGCCATCATGCTCACGGTGCTGGGCTTCAACTTCCTGGGCGACGGGCTGCGCGACGCCCTCGATCCACGGCTGTAACGCCGGAGCGGTAACGGCGCTCGCGGGGGGGCGCTTCGACGGCCAGCGGCCACACCACGTGCGATGGGGCGTTCTCGCCTACAGATCCCGTTCCCGGAGCATCCCCTCGGCCCGCGCCCACGCCCAGTACGCGAGCGCCCCGCGGCGGGCGCGCAGCCCGAGCTTCGCGCGGATCCCGTTGACGTAGGCGCGCAGGGTCCCGTCGGTCAGACCGAGTTGCCGGGCCAGCGCGCGGCGCGTGGACGCCTCCTCGCCGGGGGACGGAGGCACCAGGTAGTAACGCAGCAGGATGTCGATCTCGCGCCAGGTCAGCCGATAGGCGTCGCGCAACCGCGCGATCCCCTGCGGGGTGAGCCACTGGTGGACAAGGGCGCTGCCGCCGTCGCCGCGCCGGCCGTACCGGCGCACCGCCGACGGCGGTCCGTCTCCCGTCCACGGGCGAGAGGGCGGTCCCTGAGATGGCGGCGGCTCACACCCCACCGCGTCGCGCCACGTTCCCTTCCCGTGCGCCCAGCCGACCAACGCGGCGGCCAGGCGTGCCCCGCGCCGCATCCGGCGCAGCGGCACCGCGCGCGGCACGCCGGCCCGGCCGCACGGTGCCCAGCCGTCGACCACGACCAGGGGCCCCGGGACGTCGCCGGTGCCTGTGGCGACCACGACGTGGGGCACCCCGCGGTAGCGCACGATGCAGGGCCCATCCTGCAACCTGCGGGCGCTCACCCTCCGCGCCACCGGACACGTGGCAGCCCCGTCCAGCGGGCAGGTGCACGGGTGCCCGCCAGACGTGCACGCGAACCGGCCGGTGCGGTCGACCACCAGCACCGGACGGCCGACGAGCGCGCTGACCTCCTCGAGCAGGAAGCGCAGCAGGCGCCATGCATGGGGCCGCTGAGTGGACGGGTCCACAGCGGGCGGCATTCGCCCCGGGCAGGCGCGCTCCTCCTGGCGGCGCCCGGCACCGCGCGCGGCCCTCAGCGGTCCCGCGGCACGCCCTGGGAGCGCACGGCGCGGCGCACCACCAGCGTGGTCACGACATGGTGAAGACGAACGCCCCGGGAGCGCGGGGCGCGTCGGGACGCTCAGAGCCGCGTCGCCCACACCCGCGGCTGCCCAGCACCCCTCAGGGACTCACCAGGTAGAGCGTCGGGTAGATGAAGACCCAGGCCACGTCCACGAAGTGCCAGTACTTCACCACGCCCTCCACCGGCCAGTAGTCCTGCGGACCGTAGCGGCCGCGCCGACCGTGGGCGTAGACGAACGCCAGCAGCACCGCGCCGCTCAGCACGTGCAGCGCGTGGAGGCCGGTGAGCGAGAAGAACGCGGTGCCAAACCGTGTCGACGGCGGGAAGGCGTGGAACCCCTCACGCCACTCGACGACCACGCCCGCGAGGAACGCGCCCGCCAGCCCCAGCGTGGCCAGCACGTTGCGCAGGAACCGGGCCCGGTCGCCGTGGGCGATGGCGCTCTCGGCGCGGTATGCCGTCAGGCTGGAGGCCAGCAGCACGGTGGTGATGGCGAGCCCCAACGCCTGGTTGAGCTCCGCCGGACGGGTCAGCCCCACCATGGCGAAGCGCGCGGCGATGAAGGCGGAGAACAGCAGGGCCTCCGAGGCGATGAACAGCCACAGACCCAGCCGCCCGCTGGCCAGGTCTGTGTGCGGGGGTGCGTGCGGCGCGAGGCTCGCCATCGTCTCCTCCGGGATGTCCCGTCAGGGGCCGCCGGGCTCCTCCGGGCGGCGCCACAACTGGGCCACGTGCATGAAGTAGTGCGCGATCAAGCCTGCCTCCACCACCTGGACCACGATCAGGTACCACAGCAGCCCCGGCACGCGGGCGACGGCCGCGTACCACTCGACGACCGCCAAGACGCCCAGGGCCACGAACACGCCCCACCCCCGGCGCAGCGCGCGGGCCAGGGCTGCCTCCTGCGGCGGGCCCGTCATCGATCCCCTCCGGCCGCCGGCATGACGGCGTGGCGCAGGCCAGGCTGCCCGTAAGGATAGGGTGGCCCGACCACCTGGGGCGGCGCCGGGAAGTTGTGCTCGGGCGGCGGCGAGGGCACCTGCCACTCCAGGGTCGTCGCCTGCCAGGGGTTGGCCGCCGCACGTTGCCCGCGTACCCATGCCTGGCCCAGACTGGCCACGGCCGCCAGCACCCCGGCGCCCAGCAGGAAGGCCGCCACGCTCACGAACAGGTTCACCCCGGCCAGCGCGGGCGGGTAGTCACCGATGCGGCGGTTCATGCCGTGCAACCCCAGCCAGAACATGGGCAGGAACGTCGCGTTGTACGCCAGGAAGATCCACCAGAAGTGCAGCCGCCCCAGGCGTTCGTGGTACATGCGGCCGGTCAGCTTCGGGAACCAGTAGTACAACGCGGCGAACAGCGCGAAGATCTCGCCGCCGACGATGGTGTAGTGGAAGTGGCTGACGACGAAGTAGGTGTCGTGCAGGTGGAGGTCGGTGGCCACGTCGGCGTTGAAGATGCCCGTGAGCCCGCCGATGAGGAAGTTCCACAGGAACCCCACGCCGGCGAACAGCATGGGCGTGCGCAGCCACAGCCGGCCGCGCCACAGGGTGCCCAGCGCCGAGAGGAAGACCAGGCCCGTGGGTACCGAGATCGCCTCGGTGGTGACCAGGAACGGCGCGTGGAGCCCCTCGCGCATGCCGCTGGTGAACATGTGGTGCGCCCACACCAGCGGGCTCAGGCCCACGATGCCCAGGAACCCGCCCACGGCCCACCGGTACGCGTACAGCGGCGTGCGCGCGGAGTGCGCGATCACCTCCAGCGCCACGCCGAACGCCGGCAGGATCATGATGTAGACCGCCGGGTGCGAGTAGAACCAGAACACATGCTGATAGAGCAGCGGCGTGCCCTGCCGTGCGAAGTGGAAGAAGGCCATGCCGACCTGGCGGTCGAGCAGCACCATGAGCAGCGCGGCCGCCAGGTACTGGGTGAACGTGAACGAGAGCAGGGACGCCGCGAAGACCGACCAGACGAAGATGGGCAGGCGCCCCCACGTCATGCCCGGCGCGCGCAGGCGCGCGATGGTCACGACGAAGTTGATGCCGCCCAGAATCGACGACAGCCCGAAGGTGACCACCGCCAGGATGAACAGCGCCTGGCCCGCCGGGTTGATCTCCGACAGCGGGGGGTAGGCGGTCCATCCGGTGTTGAACCCGCCCACCAGCTGCGCCCCCAGCAGCAGCAGCGCCACCGGCGGGACCAGCCAGTAGCTCAGGGCGTTCACCCGGGGGAAGGCCATGTCGGGCGCCCCGATCATGAGCGGCACCAGGTAGTTGCCCAGCCCGCCCAGCACCACCGCCACCGCCACGGCGATCATCACGATCCCGTGGAGGCTCATGATCTGGTTGAAGGCCGCCGGGCCGACGACGCTGCGGCCCGGCCAGGCGAGTTCCACCCGCATCAGCAGGGCCATGGCTCCGGCCAGGAGGAACAGGCCTACGAAGGTCACCAGGTACTGGAGCCCGATCACCTTGTGGTCGGTGCAGAAGGTGAAGTAGCGGCGCCACCCCGGCGCGTGCACCGGACGCACGGCCAGGCCAAACCACCCCCGGGCCCACGCGTCCCACAGCCCGATCCCCGCCAGCCAGCCCGCCAGGGCGAACGGGTAGCCGACGGTGAGGACGGTCTCCAGGCGCCAGGCCGGCCCGCCCAGCCACCGGACCAGCGCCGCCAGCCCCGGCCCGCCACCCAGGTAGCCGAGCGCACCCCATGTCAGACCCCGCAGCACGAACCGCATCGCTACGGCCTCCCGGGGCGCGCCGTGCGCCGCTGCTCCTGCAGCCAGCGCCGGAAGGTCGCCTCGTCGACGACGCGGACCGTCGCGCGCATCGTATCGTGGCCGGTGCCGCACAGTTCGGCGCACTGCAGGCGGTACGCGTGGTGCGTCTCAGAGGTCGCAACGGTGGTGGGTGTGACCAGCAACACCGTTCGGAGGCCCGGGACCGCGTCCACCTTGGTGCGAAACGCCGGGATCCAGAAGCTGTGGAGCACGTCACGCGAGGTGATCTCGACGCGCACCCGGCGGCCTGCGGGCAGCACCACCTCGCGGCTGCGGACGCCCGATTCGGGGTAGGTCACCTCCCAGTACCAGCTCGTGGCGTCCACCCGGACCACCACGTCGGCCTGCGGGTCGCCGCGCATCTCGTGGATGCCGACCAGGCCCGGGTTGTAGATGACGTAGGCCGCCAGGGCCGCGGTCAGCCCGAACCATGCCCGTGGCACGGCAGGGTGCTCGGGGCCGACGACGGCGTCGGGCGGCGGATCGCCGTGCCCGCGCCGGCGCGCGAGCGCCACGACCAGCACGGTCACGACCAGGGCGAAGACGGGCGCGGCCAGACGCATCAGCAGGCGGAACGCCGCATCGGCCACCTGCGCCTCGCGGGCGCCGGCGGGTGGGAAGAAGTCGATGCGGGCGGCCGCGATCCCGGCCGCCGACAGCACCACCCACAGGCCCAGGGCCAGCCAGCGGTCGGTGAGCGGCATATCGGGCAGCATTCTAGGGGCGAGGGCGCGGCGCCGACCACTGACATTGGTCAGGGATCGGTGTCCACCGCCGGAGGCGGCAGGAAGCCCACCCCGGGAGGGGAACTTTCCCGTGCGATCCCGGCGGCGCACGTCCACCCTGCACCTCGCCCGGCACGTCCGACTGTACGTGGGAAGACTGCCGGTCGACGTCGCGCGCGGCCTCGACGAGGTACGCCGCCCGCCATACGTGAGGAGACTGCCGACCATGTCCAGACCGGCCATCACGCTCGACGACGTCCTGGCGATCCAGTTCACCGCGGCCCACGCGTGGGCACCCGACGGTACCTGCGTGGGCTACATCAACGACGACGGGGGCCACTACACGCTGCGGGTGGTGGACGTGGCCACGGGCGAGGTCACCCAGATCTCCCAGGGCCAGGACCCCGTGGTGGCGTTCGCGTGGGGCCGCGACGGCCGCGTGGCCTACGTGCAGGGCGGGCGCGTCGTCGTCGCGGTGCGCGACCCCGACCGGCGCTGGCAGCCGCGCGAGCGCTACGTCAGCCCGTCCCAGCCCGTCAGTGAGGTCGCCTGGGCGCCGACGGGGCTGCTGGCGTTCGTCGCCGGCCAGCGGCTGTGGGTGTGGGACGAGGCGATCCCCGCCCTGCGCGAGCTGCCGACCCCCGGGCGCGTGCGGGCGCTCGACCACCAGCCGGCCGTCGTGTGGGCGCCCGACGGCTCGGCCCTGGCCGTCACCGTCGAGGACGCAGGGTGGTGGGATCTCGCGGTCGTCACACCGACCGGCCAGCTGCTGTGGCGGTCGCGCGCCGAGACCCTGGAAGGGCCGGTCACGTGGCTGCGGCCGGACCGGTTGCTCTTCGCCCGACCGTCGGTGGCCTACACGGTGCGGGAGTGGTGCGTGCTGGACCTGCCCGCGCGCAGCGAGCTCCGGGTCGTGCATCGCGAGGACGAGCCCGAGGGACTGGGGGCGGCGTTTGCGGCGCAGGCCCTGCCCGATGGGCGGGGAGCCGTGCTCGTGCTCCGGCACGAGGGGTGGTGGCATCTCTACCTGCTCGACACCGACACCGGCGCGCTGCGGGCCCTCACCGGCGGAATCGGCGAAGACGTCGGGCACGCCTACGACCACCCGCGTGTCAGCCCCGACGGCCGCGAGGTCGCGTTCTCGTCGAATCGCGCCGACCTGGGGCTGCGGCATCTGTACGCCGTCGACCTCGCCACGGGCCGGCTGCGTCAACTGGTGACCGCGCATGGCACCAGCGTCGAGCCCGCGTGGTCCCCCGCGGGCGACCGCCTGGTCTTCAAGCACAGCACCGTGGAGCACGCGCCCGAGCTGTGGGTGGTCGCCCGCGACGGCACCGGGCTGCGCCGCCTCGTGCGTGCGATGCCCGAGGGGTGTGACCCCGCGCGCTTCGCGCGGCCGCGTCTGGTGCACACCCCGGGGCCGGGCGGCTGGCAGATCCCGGGTTACCTGCTGACGCCGCGCACGCTCGAGCCGGGCCGGCGCTATCCGGCGCTGGTCTACGTGCACGGTGGCGGCATGCGGCAGATGCGCGAAGGCTTCCCGCCGCTGGAGGCCTACGCGTTCTTCTACGCGGTGTCGCTGTGGCTGGCCGAGCTCGGCGTCGTCTCGTACCTGGTGAACTACCGGGGCGGCATCGGCTACGGCAAGGCGTTCGAGCAGGGCAACGCGGGCGGCCTGGCCACGGTCGAGTGTGAGGACTGTGTGCGCGCCGGTGAGTGGCTCAAGACCCTGCCCTTCGTCGACCCCCAGCGGGTCGGCATCTGGGGGCTGTCGTACGGCGGGTGGCTCACCCTCGCGGCGCTGACACGCTTTCCCGAGACGTTCGCGCTGGGGATCAACGTCGCTGGCATCTGGGACTTCGACCGGTGGATGGCATGGGCGAAGGGCGCGTTCCGTCCGGCCTACGACTACTTCCTGGGCCGCGCCCGCGGCACGCGCGAGCAGCGCCCCGATGTCTGGCACCAAGCCTCCCCGCGCCACTGGGTCGCACAGCTCCGCGCCCCCCTGGTCAACTTCCACGGTACCCGGGACGAGGCCGTCCCCTTCGAGCAGCTCGACCTCATCGTCGCCGACTGCGTTGCCCACGGGAAGACCGTCGAGAGCCACTACTACCCCGGCGAGACGCACCTGTTCACCCACCGGGCCACCTGGCGCGATGCCCTGGGCAAGGTGCTGCGGGCGCTGGAGGACTACCTGGGGTGGGCACCGACGGCGGGGGCGCCCACGGCGGTGCCGGCCGCGGTGCCCGGGGCCACCGCTGGCGAGGCGCCGGGCGCAGGGATCAGCTGACCCGGGTTCCCGCGGCCGCCCCGGGTCCGCGGGCGCTCGCGCGGGTACTGCGCGCGCTCGGGTGGTCACACCCGGACGGCTATAATTGAAGGGACATGGCCCTGGGGGGAAGCGCGCGATGGTCCTGGTGAGCCGCGGGATGCCGCCCGAGGTCCACGGCCACGGGCGGTTCGTCATCCGCGCGGCCGACTTCGTCCCGGCGTACGTCCGCACCTACGAGGAGGGCCGGCTGCGCGCCAAGGTCGAGGAGGCGCTGGAGGCGCTGCGCGACTGCCGGCTGTGCCCGCGCGACTGCGGGGTCGACCGTCTCGCCAACCGCTTCGCCGTGTGCAAGACCGGGCGCTACGCGCGGGTGTCGTCGTTCTTCCACCACTTTGGCGAGGAGGACGTCCTGCGGGGCTGGAACGGGTCGGGGACGATCTTCTTCGCGTGGTGCAACCTGCGCTGCGTCTTCTGCTTGAGTCCCGACGTGCGCGTCCTCACCGATCGAGGCGCCCTGCCGATCGGAGAGATCTTCGACTCGGCAACGGGTCGTGAGGTCACGCTTCCTGACGGGTCGGTGCGTTTCGTCGACTCACTGCGTGTGTACACGCACGAAGGGCGTCTGGCGCCCGTCGCAAAGGTCTTCCGGCACGCGCACCGCGGAGAGATGGTCGTCGTCAAGCCCTACGGCCTGCCCGCGATCACTGTGACGGCGAACCACGCGATCTTCGCCGCGCCTGCTCCAGGCGCGGCGCCGCGCAAGGTACTGGCCGCAGACCTGACCGAGCGGCATCTCCTGTTCATCCCGAGCCTGCCGGCGGACGGCGCTGTGCCCGAGATTGACACCAGGACACTGCTTGAGCACCATCGGACCAGTGTTCGCGTCCCTGCGACGCGTCGGGTGCCGGTCGCCCTCCTGCGCGCACTGCTGGGATCCACCGCTTCCCCACGCCTTACGTCCCGCGCTGTGGGCCTCACGTTGGGCTACCATCCGGCCTACGTCCGGACCCTGCGAGGACGACTTCGTCGCGGTCTGGCATTGCACGACAGCGAGCATCTACCCAATGTGCTCGTCGAGCGCGGGGGCCGCGTACGCTTCAAGACCGAGAAGGGCCCGGGCGTGCCGTGTCGTCTGCAACTGGACGAAGGAGTAGCCCGGCTGTTGGGCTACTACTGTGCGGAGGGCCACGTGACCTCGGCGCGGAGCCGGCCCAACTCGCATCGGTTGATCTTCTCTTTTGGCCTCCATGAACCGGACAAGGTACACCACGTCCGAACACTATTGCAGACGGTCTTCGGCGTGACGCCGTCCGTGCGGACGCGTTCGACGACGATCACCGTGGAGGTTGGCAACAGTGCGCTGGCGTTACTGTTTGCGAGCCTTTGCGGTCACAGGGCCGCGCAGAAGCGCGTGCCACCTCCGCTGGCGACTGCACCGAAAGCCATCGTGCGTGCGTTCCTCGAAGCGTACCTCGCGGGCGACGGGTGCTGGCATACCCACTACATCGCGGCGAGCACCGTGTCCGAGGACCTCGCGCTGGGTCTGATGACGTTGTTTCTGCGCGTTGGCGTGTTCCCATACTTCTACGCCACACCGCGGTCTCGCTTCCAAACCCTTCAAGGTCGTCGCGTGCGGCAGCGCGAGACCCTCTACTACGTCAAGTGCCGTCGCGCGGCATGGGAAGGCATCGGGCCGGACGAGCGCGTGCGCCACTTCCGGACTGAACACGGGTTTTGGGTCCCCATCCGACGCATCTCCCGCATTCCTTACGACGGCCCCGTCTACAATCTTGAAGTCGCAGATGATGCGCATTCCTTCCTCGTCCACGGCGTGGCGATCGGGAACTGTCAGAACTATGAAACCAGCCAGATCGGCGAGGGCGTCGAGGTCACCCCCCGCGACCTGGCCCGCATGATGCTGCAGCTGCAGGCCGAGGGCTGCCACAACATCAACTTCGTCACCCCCGAGCACGTCGTGCCGCAGATCCTGGAAGGCGTGCTCCTCGCCGTCGAGGGCGGCCTGCGGCTGCCGCTGGTCTACAACACCGGCGCGTACGACAGCGAGCACAGCATCCGGCTGATGGACGGCGTCGTGGACATCTACATGCCCGACTTCAAGCTGTGGGACCGCGAGCGCAGCCGCCGCTACCTGCTGGCCCCCGACTATCCCGAGGCCGCCCGGCGGGTGATCCGCATGATGCACGAGCAGGTGGGCGAGCTGAAGGTCACCGAGGACGGCCTGGCGGTGCGCGGGCTGCTGGTGCGCCACCTGGTGATGCCGGGGGCGCTGGACGACACCCGCGAGATCATGAACTACCTGGCCGGGCTCTCGCGCGACACCTATGTGAACATCATGGACCAGTACTACCCCGCCTGGCGGGCCAAGACCGAAGAGAAGTTCAAAGAGATCAACCGGCGGATCACGCGCGCCGAGCTGGAGCAGGCCCTGGCCTACGCACGGGCGGCGGGGCTGTGGCGCTTCGACGTACGCTGGCGGCGGGTGCCGCGGGCGGCCTGGGGCTGGGGATAGGTCGGGTACGCACGGATGCCGATGCCGTCGCCCCGGGGGCGCGGGCTCGCTCGATGAAACTGGTCCATGCCGCGGCCGCCTCCGGCTTCTTCCGTCTTGTCGGCGGCACACCCCGGTCCCAGGCAGCGACCATGGTCCTCGCGCCCGGGCAGGGTACCGGCGGCGCGGACAACGTCCACGACACGTCCGACCAGTGGCTCTACGTGATCGCTGGACGGGGCGAGGCGGTCGTCCGGGGGCGGCGCGTGGCGCTGGCCGCCGGCACCCTCCTGCTCATCGAAGCCGGCGAGCCGCACGAGATCCGCAACACCGGGCGGACGCCGCTGGTGACGGTGAACGTCTACGCGCCGCCGGTGTACTGACGTCAGCGCCCCGCGGCCACCCGCCGCTGCGCCAGCAGACGGATCACCTCGCGGCAGAACGCGGGCAGGTCGGGCGGCGTGCGCGACGAGACCAGGTTCCCGTCGACGACGACCTCCTGGTCGACCCACGTGGCGCCGGCGTTCACCAGGTCGTCCTTGATGGCCGACACGCTGGTCACGGTGCGGCCGCGCACGATCCCCGCCGAGATCGGCACCCAGCCCGCATGGCAGATGAACGCCACCGGCTTGCCCGCCTCGTGCAGCGCGCGCACGAACTCGAGCATCGCGCGGTGCCGGCGCATGCGGTCGGGCGCGTAGCCGCCGGGGATGACCACGCCGTCGAAGTCGGCCGGCCGCGCTTCGTCCATGCCCAAGTCCGCCTTCGCGGGGTAGCCGTGCTTGCTCTTGTAGACTTCGCCGGCCCGGGGGCCGACGATCGTCACCGTGGCCCCGGCCTCGCGCAACCGCAGCACCGGGTACCACAGTTCAAGGTCCTCGTAGAGCTCCTCGGCCAGGACCGCCACCCGCAGCCCCTGCAGGTCCACCGTGTCCTCACCTCCGCGCCGTTCTTCACGCTGTCACGCGCCCGTGCACGTTCACGATACGTGGTGTTGGCCAGCCGGAGCAACCGTTCCTGCGCCGCTACCCCGTCAGCTCTCCGGCGAGCCGCGCGCGTGCGGCGGGCGCATCACCCGGCAGCCGCAGCGCGATCACCGCCGCCAACCCCGCCACCGCGGCGCAGGCGTAGATCACCGCGGCGAGCCCCGCCGCATCCGCCAGCGCCCCGAAGGGGGTCGCCACCAGCGAGGCGGTGCCCGACGCCGCCAGCACCAGGCCGCCGCCCAGCCCCGTGCGGCGGGGCAGGTACTCCTGCGACATCACCAGCGTGATCGGCACCGCGCCCATCGACGCGCCCCCGACCAGGAACAGCACCGCGTACATCACGGGGCCGCGCAGGGCCGGCAGGACCAGGGTGAGCAGCGCGAAGAGGATCACGGTGGCCACCAGCACGCCGCGGCGGCTCCACCGGTCGGCCAGGCGGCCGATCACCGGGCCAGCCACGATGCCCGAGACCAGCAGCAGCGACAGCGACAGCGACGCCACAGTGCGGCTGGTCCCGGCCACGTCGATCAGGTAGGCCGGGTAGAACACCGTCAACGACTGGTGCGCGGCGGCCCGCAGCAGCACCACCGCGAAGAGCGTGCGGTAGTCGCCCCACCGGTCGGCGCCCGCGGCGGCGTCGGCTGCGGGACGCGTCGCCGCTTGCGGCAGCACCCGCACGCTGGCCAGCCACAACGCCACGGGCACCGGCAGGGCCCCGACCACCCACCACCGCATCGCGGCCAGGCCGAACGTCCCGGCGATGGCGCCCACCAGCGCCGGCCCCAGCGCCCACCCCACGCTGCCGCCCACGGTGAAGTACGACATGGCCGTCGCGCGGCGCTCGCCACCCAGCCGGTGCATCGTGCGCAAGGCCTCCGGGTGGAAGGCCGCCGAGCCGAGCGCCACGAGTCCCAGCGCCACCGCGGCCGTCACCGCGCTGGTAACGAACCCCGTGAGGCTCAAGCCGAACGCCGCCAGGGCGCCGCCGGCGGCCGCCGTCCACGGCCGCCGGTGGGCGTCGGCCAGCAGGCCGAACAGCACCTGGGCGATGGCGCCGCCCAGCGCCGAGGCCGTGACGATCACGCCCAGCACCGTGTACGACAGGCCGAGGTGCGCCCGGAAGAACTGGACCAGCGCCGGTTTGGCGCCTGCGCCGGCGTCGACCGTGGCGTGGGTGAGGATCAGGGCCGTGGCATAGAGCGCGGCCAGCCGTGCCGCGCGCCGCCCGCTGTCCTGGACGTCCCCGTCTACGAGCGCAGTACGCATCGGATCCGGTGAGGAAGTTCGCAGCGGCGCGCGACGACCCCTGCGCATCGCCAGGCCGGGGCGCCAGGAGTGCGCGCGCGGCCGGCAGAACCATGCTCTGCAAACCGGTGCGCGCCACGGAGCCCGTATGACCACACCGCCGCTGCACGGCCTGCTGGTGCTGGACCTCTCGACCATCGTCTCGGGGGGCACCACCACCGCAGTGCTCGCCGACTTCGGCGCCCGGGTCGTCAAGGTCGAGCAACCGGGCAGCGGCGATCCGCTGCGGGCCTGGGGCCCCACGAAAGACGGCGTCTCGCTGTGGTGGAAGGTCCTCTCGCGCAACAAGGAGTCGATCACCCTGGACCTGCGCGTCCCGCGCGGGCAAGCGCTGCTGCGGGCGCTGGCCGCGCGGGCCGACGTCCTGGTCGAGAACTTCCGGCCGGGCACCCTCGAGCGCTGGGGCCTGGGGCCCGAGGCCCTCGAGGCCGCCAACCCCCGGCTCGTGATCGTCCGCATCTCCGGCTTCGGCCAGACCGGGCCCTACCGCGATCGGCCGGGGTTCGGCACGATCGCCGAGGCCATGAGCGGGTACGTGGCGCTGTCGGGATTTCCCGACGGCCCGCCCCTGCTGCCGCCCATGCCGCTTGCCGACGCGGTGTGCGGCCTGCTCGGCGCCGCCGCCGCGCTGGCGGCGCTCCACCACCGCGACCACGGCGGCGGACGAGGACAGGTCATCGACCTCAGCCTCTACGAGCCGCTGTTCCGCCTGCTGATTCCTCTCGTGCCCCAGTACGCGCTGCTGGGCGAGGTCCAGCAGCGCACCGGCAACCGCTTCCCGGGCGCCGCGCCGCGCAACCTCTACCAGGCCGGCGACGGCGCGTGGGTGGCCGTCTCGGCCACGAGCCAGCGTACGTTCGAGCGGCTCGCCCGCGCCATGGACCGGCCCGACCTCGTCACCGACCCGCGCTTTGCCACCAACGCCGCGCGCATCGCCCACATCGACGCCCTGGACGCCATCATCCAGGCGTGGATGCGCGCGCGGCCGCTGGACGAGGTCCTCAGGCGGCTGACCGACGCCGAGGCCGTCGCCGGCCCGGTGTACGACGCGCGCCGCATCCTGGAGGACCCGCACTACCGGGCACGCGAGGACATCGTGACCGTCCCCGACGACGACCTGGGCGCCGTGCCCATGCCGGCCGTGATCCCCAAGTTCTCCCGTACGCCGGGGCAGGTGGCGTTCGCCGGCCCGCCGCTGGGCGCGCACAACGATGTCGTCTACGGCGACCTGCTCGGGCTCTCCCGCGAGGAGATCGCGCGCCTGCGCGACGAAGGGGTGATCTGACGATGCGCCCTGGACACCCGTCGCAGGATCACAGCGGGCCTGGCGTCGCCCGCCCCCGCCGCAGCCTGCTTTTCGTGCCCGCCGACCAGCCGCTGAAGCTGCGGAAGGCGGCCACCGTGCCCTGCGACGGGGTCATCCTCGATCTGGAAGACGGCGTGGCCCCGGCCCGCAAGGCCGAGGCGCGCGCCGGCGTCCGCGAGGCGCTGCGGGACCTGCCGCTGGCCCCGCGCGAGCGGCTGGTGCGCATCAACGCGCTGGCCTCGCCCTGGGGGCGCGACGACCTGGCCGCGCTGCGCGCCGCCGACCCGCTGCCGGACGTGGTCGTCATCCCCAAGGTCGCGGGCCCCGACGACGTGCTGGCCGTCGCGCGCGCCCTCGAGGGCACCAGGGTCGGCCTGCTCCCGCACGTCGAGACCGCGCGGGGGTTGGTGCGCGCCGTCGAGATCGCCACCTGCTGCCCGGCGGTGATCGGCCTGTTCTTCGGGGCCGGCGACCTGCTGGTCGAAACCGGCGGGCAGCGCACGCCCGCGTCGCTGCTCTACCCGCGGTCGGTGATCGCCGTCGCCGCAGCCGCCGCCGGCGTCGTCGCCATCGACACCCCGTGGTTCCGCCTGGGCGACCTGGTCGGCCTCGAGGACGACGCCCGCGACGCCGCCGACCTGGGCTTCGCCGGCAAGGCCGCCATCCACCCCGAGCAGGTCGAGGTCCTCAACCGCGTCTTCACGCCGTCGCCGGACCGCGTGGCCTGGGCGAAGCGGGTGCTGGAGGCGGCCACACGCGAGACCGCCGGCGCCTGGGTGGTCGACGGCGAGATGGCCGACGCGATGACCGTCCGCGTGGCCCAGCGCATCGTGGCGACGGCGCAGGCGCTGGGGGTAGGCGAGGACGGGGACGGGGTCGGCCAGGGCGAAGACGAGGAGGGATAGGGCACGTCGTGCCCAAGACCTGACCGACGCCCCGCACCAGAGGGGAGCCAGCGCTGGCGGGGCGACCTGTGGGATTGCCTGTCTCCAGGATGCACCCGACGCCGCGCGAGGGGACTGTGCAATGGCTGACGCTTCGGCAGTACCGGCGATGTTCCGCGCCAACACGGCCCGCGACGGCACCTACCGCGCCCCGAACCCGTTGCGCCTGGTCGGGGCCCGCTGGGCGTTCGAGACCCACGGGACCGTGTTCTCCGCGCCAGCGGTCGCCGGCGATCTCGTGTGCTTCGGCGGCCGCGACCGTCACGTCTACGCCATCGACTTCGCGGCGGGCCGGGTGCGCTGGCGGCGCACGCTACCGCACGGCACGTCGTCGTCCCCAGCGGTGGTGGCCGACACGGTGTACATCGGGGGCGAGGACGGCGGCTGCTACGCCTTCGATCTCGCCACCGGCGACGTCCGCTGGCGGTTCGAGGCGGGGCTGCCGATCGCATCGTCGCCCGCGGTGGCAGACGACGTCGTCTACGTGGGCAGCGGGGGCGCTCGCCCCGGCCAGCGCGGCGGGTGCCTGTACGCCCTCGCGCGGGCGACCGGGCACGAGCGCTGGCGCGTCCGCGCCAGCGGCGGCTTCTACTCGTCGCCCGCCGTGGCACGCGGGGTGGTGGTCTGCGGCAGCCGCGACGGGCGCGTCTACGCCGTCGACGCCGCGTCGGGGCAGGTGCGCTGGACGTTTGCGACCGGCGGGGAGGTGCTGTCGACCCCCGCCATCGGGGTGAGCCCGACGCGCGACACCGAGGTCGTGTACATCGGCAGCAACGACGGTCGGCTCTACGCGCTGGCCCTGGCCACGGGCGAACGGCTGTGGGCCTGCGAGACCGCGCGCGCCCTGCTGGACGCCTCGCCGGCCGTGGCCGCAGGCGTGGTGGCGCTCGGCGGCAAGGACGGCGTCCTGCGGGTCCTCGACGCCGACACCGGGGCAGAACGCTGGCGGGTGCGTCGGACCACCGAGACCGAACCCCACACCTTCAGCGCACCCACCGTGGCCGGCGACGTCCTGCTGGCAGGGTGCTCTGACGGGACGTTCACCGCGTGGGCGTTGCAGACCGGCCGCCAGCTCTGGGCGTTCACCGCGCCGACGTCGGTCTGGACCTCGGCCTGCGTGGTCGGCAACGCCGTGTGCGTCGGCAGCGGCTCGGACTGCCGGGTCTACCTGCTGTCGACAGCAGAGCCCGACCGACCGCGCCCGGCCCGCTGCGCCTGGGACGCCGCGACCTTCGTGGCGCTCATGCGCGACCTGGCGCCCGCCCTCGCCCTCGACTACTCGGCGGACAGCGTCGCGGCCCTCGAGCGCTTCATCGGCGAGCGCTTCGATCCGCCGGGCGCGCGCAGCGCGGACGATCGGTTCGCCTACGGCCTCGGCTGCTACCTTGGCGAGGTCATCGTGCGCACGCTCGGCGGTACCTGGGATCCCGCCGGGGAGCCGTGCGTGCGGAACGTGGGCGGCATCGAGACGCTCTTCCCCCTCGACCGTGCACGCCGACGGCTGGCGGAGGGGCCGGAGGCATCGCTCGTGGCGTTCCTGGCCGCGGTGACGCGGTACGCGACGGGGAAGCCCCGGTAGCGGTGGACGCTGTGCAGGCTGCGATGCGCACCATCACCACCGCAACCATCACCCGGGCCGTCGCCGACCTGTGCATCGAGATCAACCACCGGATGCAGCCCGACATGCTGGCAGCCCTGGCGCGGGCGCGCGACGCCGAGGTCTCGCCGGTGGGCCGACGGGTGCTGGAGCAGCTGCTGGAGAACGCGCGGGTGGCGCGGGAGCAGTGGTACCCGCTCTGCCAGGACACCGGCCAGGCGGTGGTCTTCGTCGACCTGGGCCAGGACGTGCGGGTGGTCGGCGGCAGCCTGACCGAGGCGATCCAGGAGGGGGTGCGCCGGGGCTACGCCGAGGGCTACCTGCGTCGCTCGGTGGTGCGCGACCCGCTGCGCCGCGAGAACACGGGCGACAACACGCCGGCGATCGTGTACTTCGACATCGTGCCCGGCGACCGGGTGCGCATCGGGATCATCGCCAAGGGCGCGGGCTGCGACAACGCGAGCCGCCTGGCCATGCTGACGCCCGCGGCGGGGCGCCAGGACATGGAGGCGTTCGTCGTGGAGACCATCGAGCAGGCAGGACCCAACGCCAGCCCGCCGGTGGTGGTGGGCGTGGGCCTGGGCGGGACCTTCGAGAAGGCGGCGCTGCTGGCCAAGCGGGCGCTGCTGCGGCCGGTGGGGCAGCCCTCGCCCGACCCGGAGCTGGCGGCGCTGGAGACCCGCCTGCTGGAGCGCATCAATGCCCTGGGCATCGGTCCGGCAGGGTTCGGGGGCAGTGTGACGGCGCTGGCGGTGCACGTGGAGGGGCACGCCACCCACATCGCGAGCTTCCCGGTGGCGGTCAACCTGGACTGCCACTCGCACCGGGCGAAGACGATCGAACTGTGAGGGCGGCGGACGTCGCTGACGCCATGAGCAGCGAGCAGATCTTCGCAGGCCACCCCGCCACCATCGCGCTGACCACGCCGCTGCGCGACGACGACGTCGCGCGTCTGCACGCCGGCGACCACGTGCTCCTCTCTGGCGTCGTCTACACCGCGCGCGACGCCGCGCACGAGCGCCTGGCGGCCCTGCTGGCCCGCGGGGAGACGCTGCCGGTGGACCTGCGGGGCCAGGTCATCTACTACTGCGGGCCGACCCCGCCGCGCCCGGGGCGGCCGATCGGTGCCGCGGGGCCCACCACGGCCACGCGCATGGATCCCTACACGCCGGCGCTGCTGGCGGCCGGCCTGCGGGGCATGATCGGGAAAGGTCGCCGGGGACCCGACGTGCGGGAGGCGCTCGTCCGCCATCGCGCGGTCTACTTCGCGGCGGTGGAAGGCACCGCAGCACTGCTTGGGCAGCGGGTGCGCGCGGCCGCGGTGGTGGCCTTCCCCGACCTTGGGCCGGAGGCAATCTACCGGCTGGAGGTCGACGCCTTCCCGGTCGTCGTCGCCAACGACATCTACGGGCAGGACGTCTACGAGCTGGGGCGGCGCCAGTACCTCCGGCAGGGAGCATGACCCTGCCGGTGAGGCCGTCTCCGCGCCCGCAGCCGTGCGCCGCGCCCGCATCCTGCCACGTGGCGCACGGGCCGACGAACAGCACCCGGATTAGCCCGCGCCCGCAGCCGTGCGCCATGCCAGCCTCCTGCCACGGCCCGCAGCCCACGTGCCGGCGCCGGGCACGCCGCCGGTGCAGCCCGCGATGCCGGCGCGCGCCCGGGGCGCGCCCGCCTGCATGACCGCGGTGGCGCTTGCGCTCATCCTGGCGGCGGCCGCGATCCACGCGGTCTGGAACCTGCTGGCCAAGCGCGCGGGCGGCGGCGCGCCGTTCGTGTGGCTGTTCACGCTGCTGTCGGGCGTGCTCTACACGCCGGCAGTGGCGGTGCTGCTGGTCGTGCAGCGCGCGTCGGTGAGCGCCACGGGCGTGGCCTTCATGGCAGGGTCGGCACTCCTGCACGTGGTCTACTTCGTGAGCCTGCAGCGGGGCTACCAGACGGGGGACCTGTCCCTGGTCTACCCACTGGCGCGCGGCACCGGGCCGCTGCTCGCGACACTGGCCGCGATGGCCGTGCTGGGCGAGCGCCCGACGCCCCTGGCACTGGTCGGCGCGGCGCTCATCGTCGGCGGGGTGTTCGTGCTCACGGGCGGGACGCGCGTGCTGGCCCGCGCCGGCACCAACCCGTGGGCGGTGCGCTACGGCCTGCTCACAGGCGCCACCATCGCCGCCTACACGTTGTGGGACAAGTACGGCGTGGCGCAGGTGGGCGTGCCGCCGCTGGTGTACGACTGGGGCTCGAACCTGGGCTGCGCGGCGCTGCTGGCGCCGGTGGCGCTGGCGCGGTGGCACGAGGTGCGCGGGCACTGGGCAGCCCATCGCGTGGAGATCGTGGGGATCGCGCTGCTGGCGCCGCTGGCCTACTTCCTGGTGCTGACCGCCATGGTCTTCACGCCGGTGAGCTACGTGGCGCCGGCGCGTGAGATCAGCATCCTGGTGGCCACGGTGCTGGGCACCAGGGTGCTGGCCGAAGGCGACGCGCCGCGGCGGCTGGCCGCGGCGGGCAGCATGGTGGCGGGCCTGATCGCGCTGGCGCTGGGATGACCGCTGGCCTGGCGGGCCATCGGGCCCGACCGCGCAGCGCAGCGGGCAGGGGGCGCCGGGCCGTCAGCTCGTACCATGGGGCACGCGTGGCTGCTACCGTGGACGCGTGTGGGGCACGCGTGGCTGCCGCCATGGACTCGCTGTGGCGCGCACGTGCCTTCCGCCCTCGACGCGCTGCGGGGCGCACGTGCCTGCCGTCCTGGACTCGCCGCGGGGCGCACGTGCCTGCCGCGGCGTGGACGTCCGTCAGCGCGCCGCGTCCTCCGCGTACTCGTAGAGGAACCGCGCCACCGACCGCGCGAACAGCCGCATCCCGTCCAGGGTGGCGTACTCGTTGGGGCTGTGGGGGCGGCCGCCATGGCCCAGGCCGCCCATGGCGAACGGCTGGCCCAACACCTCGCGGAACAGGTAGAACGGCGCCGACCCGGCGATGTGGGGCCAGATCTCGGGTTCGAAGCCCAGCGCCC
Organism: Armatimonadota bacterium; assembly: GCA_031459855.1. Taxonomy (NCBI): domain Bacteria; kingdom Bacillati; phylum Candidatus Sysuimicrobiota; class Candidatus Sysuimicrobiia; order Candidatus Sysuimicrobiales; family Candidatus Humicultoraceae; genus Candidatus Fervidifonticultor; species Candidatus Fervidifonticultor primus. Next base: position 1,876,335 of record JAVKHP010000001.1, on the reverse strand, counting down.
GGATGGCGCGGACCAGCGCCTGGACGACCGGCGCGCGCACGCTGGTCTTGGCCGGCGGGTACCCTTCGTAGAAGTGCACCTCCAGGTCGCCGCGGCCGATGCGCTCGAGGTGCGCGCGGATCCGCTGGCGCACGCGCTCGGGCTGCATGTCGGGCACCAGGCGCACGTCCATCTTCACGCGCACCTCGTGGGGCAGCAGGGTCTTGGTGCCGGGCCCCGTGTAGCCGCCCCAGATGCCGTCGATGTTCAGCGTGGGGTCGTAGAGGTAGCGGCGCAGCAGGGCAGCGCCGGTCAGGTCGTACTTGAACCGCTCGGCGTCCCACATCCACAGCTCCGTGGCCGGGTCGAAGGTGCGGGCCAGGGCCGCCAGCAACTCCTCGTCCTCGGCGCTGGGCGGGGCCACGTCGTCGTAGAAGCCCTCGATCTGGATCTGCTCGTCGTCGTCCATCATGGTGGCCAGCGCGCGCAGCAGCCGCCAGACGGGGCTGCCGATCCAGACCGCGTTGCTGCCGTGCACGCCGCGGGTGCGCGGACCGCCCCACGCCCCGCCGCGGCAGGCGATCTCGAAGTACTGGATGCCCTTGACGCCCAGCCACAGCATCGGCTTGCCGTGGCGGTCCTGGTTGTAGAAGGCGAAGTAGGTCGCGTCGGCGCCCAGGCGGTCGCGGGTCGCATGGACGAACTGCGGCAGGTGGGGGCTGCCGAGCTCCTCCTCCCCTTCCACGACGAACTTGACGTTCACCGGCAGGCGCCCGCGCACGGTCTGGATGGCCTCGAGCACGAACAACAGCCCGGCGAGCGGCCCTTTGGTGTTGTAGACGCCGCGGGCCACGACGCTGGGCCCGAGCTCGGGCAGGTCCACCACCTCGCCCGCGAAGGGCGGCACCAGCCACTGCTCGCCCTCCACGGGCTGGACATCGTACATGCCGTAGAGGAGCAGGGTCTTGGGCGCCCCGGCCTCCACCGCGCCGTAGACCACCGGCCAGCCGTCGGTGGGCACGAGCTCGGCCCTCCCGTCCAGGCGGCGGATGCTGTCGGCCACCAGCTCGGCCATCTCGCGCATGCCGGTGCCCTCGCCGCTGATGCTGGGCTGGCGGACGAACTGCTGGACGCGCGCGAGGTGGGCGTCGAAGTGAGCGTCGAGGTAGCGCAGGACGTCGTCCACGGGGTTCCCTCCCTGACCGGGCCGCAGGACACGTGTGGGGGCGGCGCGCGCAAAGCGCGCCGCCCCCCAGCAGCCGGCTGTGCTACTGCACCGACGCGATCCAGATGTACGGCTGGAAGTCGTAGATGCCCGACTGGTTGGGCAGGACGTTGCTCATGCGCTTGGCCACCACGGTGCGGGCGTTGGGATAGTACAGCACCAGGATGGGCAGCTCGTCGGCGAACACCTCCTGGAACCGGAAGTAGATCTGGCGGCGCCTGGCCGGGTCGGCCGTCGCCTTCCCCTCGTCGAGTAGCTGGTCGAGCTGGGGGATGGAGTGGTGCGTGAGGTTGTAGATCGCCCCGGTCCGGAACTGCGAGGAGACGTCCGGATCCAGGGTGCCGCCCCACCCCACCAGGGCCAGGTCGTAGTTGGCCTGCCGCAGGGCCGCGATGTGCGTGGGGAAGTCGGACTTCTGGATCTCCACCCGCATGCCGACGGCCACCAGGTTCTCCCGGATGATGTCCCCCGAGCGCTCGCGGATCACGTTGCCGGTGGGGACCCGCAGGACGAGCGTGCGGCCGAAGTCCCACCCCGCCTCCTGCAGCAGGGCCCGCGCCCGCGCCGGGTCGTAGGGCCAGGGCTTCACGTTCTTGTTGAGGTAGGGGCTCATGGGCACGATCGGCCCCTCCACCAGCTCGGCCTCTCCCCGCAGCAACTGGTTGATGATCAAAGGACGGTTCACGGCGTGGGCGATGGCGCGCCGGATGCGCTTGTCCTGGAGGTAGGGCCGCTGGAAGTTGTAGAGCAGGTACTGGTACGCCGGCGCAGCGAACGAGACCGCCCGCACGTGCGGCATCTGCTTGACCCGGTCCCAGTCCTCGATCAGCACCTCGCCGATCCCCAGGCCCGCGCTGAGGTCGAGCTCGCCCCGCTCGATCTGGGCCAGCATGACCGCTGGCGGGATGATCCGGATGAACAGCCGCCGGTACTTCGGGGCGCCCAGGTGGAAGTTCTCGTTGGCCAGCAGCTCGATGAACTGATCGGTCTTGTACTGCACGAACTTGAACGGGCCGTTGCCCACCGTGGGCGCCATCATGAACGGGTGGCGGTTCAGCTGGTCGGGCGGCACGTCGCCCAGCACGTGTCGGGGCAGCATGGGTACCCCGGTGCCGAGCTGTTCGAAGAACAGGTTGGGGTCCACCGGCGCCTTGGTCTTGATCTCGAGCTTGTTGGGGCCGAGGATCCGCACGCCCAGCTGCGCGCCCGCCGCGCGCTTGCCCCGGGCGTCGGTGCCGGCAATGGTGGCGATGTCGGTGCCCCGGTTGGTCTCGGTGCGCGGGTCGCTGATGGTGTTGAGGGTGAACAGCACGTCGTCGGCCGTCACGGGCTTGCCGTCGTGCCAGGCCGCGCGGGGATGTAGCGTGAAGGTGAACGTCTGGTTGTCGGAGGCCACCTCCCATCGGCTGGCCAGCGCCGGGTAGAACTTGAGCTGGCCCTGATCGATCCGCGCCTCGAGCAGGCGCAGGAACATGAACCGGATGGGGTAGAACCCGTACCAGCTGTCGGTGTTGATGGGGTTGAAGTTGTTGGGCGGGCTCCACATCCCCGAGACGACCACGAGCTCCGACCGCGGGCCTCCCAGCCCGCCGGCGGGCAGCAGCAACGCCGCCACCAGCCCTAGCACGACCGAGATTGTCAGCCGTGCGCGTCTGCGCTCCATAGGTCATTCCCCCCTTTGGATGGGTCCTAGCACCCTACGCGATCAGCATGCCGATCTCCTGCGCCCGCCCGCTGGGGCCCCAGCCCTCGGGCGCGGCCCGTCCCCGGGTGAGCGCCCGGGCCGGACCACGGGCCCCCCCCCACGGCCGCACCGCCGGCACCTTCTCCCGGCGACATCGCCACAGGCGCAGGCCGGGCATCCACCGCGCGCCCTCCATGGCCGCCAGGAGTCGCGACATCGCTCCAGGCGCAGGCCGGGGTGAGCCGGCGCGCCCTCCACGCTCGCCAGGGTCGCGACATCCCTACAGGCGCAGGCCGGGGTCGAGAGCGTCCCGCAGCCCGTCGCCCACGAAGTTGATGGCCAGCACCGAGATCAGGATCATGAAGCCAGGCGGCAGCCACAGCCACGGCATCCGCTCGAGGACCGTCAGCGACTGGGCGTCGGTCAGCATGTTCCCCCACGACGGGGTCGGCGGCTGCACCCCCAGCCCCAGGAACGACAGCGCGGCCTCCACCAGGATGGCGTTGGCCGTGCCGAACGTGGCCGCCACCAGCACCGGCGCCATGGCGTTGGGGAGCAGGTGGCGGATCACCACGAGCCGGTCGTCGGCCCCGCAGGCCCGCGCCGCCAGCACGAACTCCTGCTGGCGCAGCGCCAGGACCTGGCCGCGCACCAGGCGCGCCACCGGTGGCCAGCCCAGCAGGCCCAGCACCACGATCACGTTCCACAGGCTGGGGCGCCCGAAGACGCTAACGGCGAACAGGATGATGATCAGCGGCGGGAACGAGAGCACCACGTCCATCACGCGGCTGAGCAGCAGGTCCACCGTGCCGCCGGCGTAGCCCGCGATGGCGCCCACCGCGGTGCCGATGACCACGTACATCCCCACCGCCAGCACGCCCACGGAGAGGGAGACCCGCGCCGCGTAGATCAGCCGGCTGAGGACGTCGCGCCCCACGCTGTCGGTACCCAGCGGATGGCGAGCCGAGGGGGCCGCCTGGAACGCGGTGGCGTCGATCGCCGTGGGACTGTGCGGCGCCAGGACGGGCGCGGCCAGGGCCATCACCGCCACGGCGGTGAACACCCCCAGGCCGGCGACCGCCATGCGGTGGCGCAGGAAGCGGCGCAGCGCCAGCTGCCAGAACCCCTGGGCCTGCGGCGCCCGCCGGGAAGCGGCAGCCAGCGACCGGACCTTGGGCAGCGCATCGGCCATGGCGCGCCTCAGTCGTAGTGAATGCGCGGGTCGATGTAGGCGTAGGTGAGGTCGGCCAGCAGGTTGCCGGCGGCTACCAGCAGCGCGGTGATCAGCGTGATACCCATCAGCACCGGGTAGTCGCGCTGGTTGATGGCCTCGATGGTGAGCCGCCCCATCCCCGGCCACTCGAAGATCTGCTCGGTGATCACAGCGCCGGCCAGCAGGGCCGGCAGCTGCAGGCCGGCCAGGGTGACGACCGGAATCAGGGCGTTGCGCAGCGCATGCCGGCGCAGCACCAGCCCCTCGGCCAGCCCTTTGGCACGCGCGGTGCGCACGTAGTCCTGCCCCAGCACCTCCAGCATGCTGGACCGCACGTAGCGCATGAGCGCGCCGGCGCCGGCCACGGCCAGCACCGAGGCGGGCAGCACCAGGTGCCAGAGCAGGTCCAGCACGCCGCCCTCCCCACCCAGGGTCATCGTGCCGCCAGTGGGCAGCCACCGCAGCCGCAGCGCGAACACGTAGATACCCGCCAGACCCAGGAAGAACGTGGGCAGGCTGATGCCCAGGAACGCCAGGAACGTGGCGAGGTAGTCGATCCAGGTGTAGCGCCGCACCGCCACCAGGACGCCGGTGGGCACGGCGATGAGGTAGGACAGCGTCAGCGCCGTCCCGGTCAGCAGGAGCGTGGGCCCGAGGCGCTCACCGATCCGCCGGGCCACGGGCGCGCCGCTGCTGAACGAGTAGCCCAGGTTGCCCTGCAGCAGCTCGCCGAGCCACTTGACGTAGCGCACGTAGACGGGCTGGTCGAGGCCCAGCGCGCGGCGTTTGATCTCGATGTCGGCCTCGCTCATGCTGGGGTTGATGAGCATCGTCACGGGGTCCCCGGGCGTAAGCGACATGATGAGGTAGCTCAACACCGTGATTCCCAGCAGGATCGGCAGGGTGACAAGCGCGCGGCGGGCCAGGTAGCGCTGCACGGCGCGGGGCCTCCGTCAGTCGGCGACCACGATCTTCTCGTCCCGCATGTCCACCACGCGGGCCAGGGCCTCGATGGGCACGCCCAGGGACTCCAGCAGCGCGCGGCCGCCCTCGAAGGTCTTCTCGATGACCACCCCGATCCCCACCAGATGTGCCCGCGCCGCCTGCACGATGCGCGCGAGCCCCTGGATCGTCTGCCCCGTGGCCAGGAAGTCGTCGACGATCAGCACGCGGTCGCCAGGCGCCAGGAACTCGGGCGAGACGATCAGCTCGACGTGCAGACCCTTGGTGTGGGAGGGCGCCAGGGTCAGGTAGACCTCATGCGGCATCGTCGCCGGCCGCTGCTTGCGGGCGTAGATCACGGGCACGCCCAGGACGAGGGCGGTGCAGAACGCCGGCGCGATGCCCGAGATCTCGGCGGTCAGCACTTTAGTGGCGCCAGCCGCGGCGAAGCGGCGCGCCAGCTCCTGGCCGCAGGCGTGCATGAGGGCGGGGTCCACCTGGTGGTTGATGAAGCCGTCGACTTTGAGGATGCCGCGCCCGAGGTTGCGGCCCTCGGTCCGGATCCGGTGTTTCAACGCCTCCATGCTCTCCGGCTCCCCCGTCGCTCCGGTCGATCTGCGCGCCGGCCGACCAGCGCGACTATCGGCCATACCACGATCGACCATCGCCCGGCCGACCATGCTCCGGGCGACCATCGCAACAGTCGGCCGCCCCAGGTCGACCATCACCGCAGTCGACCCATCGTCACCTGGACGCGCGACCCCACATGCGGTCTCCTCCCCGCCGGGCACCCCGGGATTCGCCGCCCCCCGCTCCCCTCCCTACGCCCCGGCGCTCCAGACGCCCTAGCGCTTCAGACGTTCCTGTACTTACGACTACTCACGACCGCCGCGACCCTTACGGGGACTGCCGCGGGGACTGCCAGATGAGGCGTCCGCGTACGATCGTCGCCCGAACCCGCAGGCTGGCATCCAGCACGACCAGGTCCGCGGGCGCGCCCGGGGCCAGACCGGGAGAACGCCCCAACAACGCCCCCGGCGTGACGGAGGCCATGCGCAAGGCGTCGGCCAGGTCGACGCCGAGCGCGCACACGTGCCGCACGGCCGCGTCCATGGTGAGCACGCTGCCGGCCAGCGTCCCATCGGGCAGGCGTGGCGCGCCGTCGCGCACGACGACCGTGCGGTCGCCCAGGGTGGCCGTGCCGCCCACCGTGCCTGCCGCCGCGACCGCGTCGGTCACGAGCGCCACGCGCGCCGGCGTCTTGGCCGCGATCACGTGGGCAAGCACCGCCGGGTGCAGGTGCACCAGGTCGGCGACGACCGTGCAGGTGACCTCGGGATGCGCCAGGGCCGCCCCCACCACGCCGGGCTCGCGATGGTGTAGCGGCCGCATCGCGTTGAACAGGTGGGTCGCCAGCCGCGCGCCTCGCTCAAAGGCCGCCCAGGCCTGAGCGAACGTCGCGTCGGTGTGCCCCACCGCGACGAGGACCCCGCGGCGTGCGAGGAAGTCGATGACCTCCAGCGCGCCGTCGAGTTCCGGGGCCAGGGTGACCAGCCGCACGACCCCCTGAAACTCGTCGAGCAGGCGGCCGATGAATGAGATGGAAGGAGGCTGGAGATGCTCGACGGGATGCGCGCCAGGGCGCGCGCGTGACAGGAAGGGGCCCTCGAGGTGCACGCCCGCGATGCGCGGCGCGCACGCCGGGTCGTGCATGCGCGCGGCGAAGAACGCCAGGGCCTGCTGCAGCTGGTCGTGCGGCGCCGAGACGAGGGTCGGCAGGTAGGCGACGGTGCCCGTGCGCAGCAGATGCGCGGAGGCGGCAGCGAACCCCTCCGGCGTGGGGTGCAGAAAGTCGCAGCCGGCAGCACCGTTGACCTGAAGGTCGACGAACCCGGGTGCCACCAGGTCCTCACAGGCATCGAGCGCCGGCCCGGGCCGGTCGCCCTCGGTGACGGCGGCGATCCGGTCGTCCTCGATCTCCACGATCCCCGGGCCGCTCAGCCCGTCGGGCCGCAGCAAGCGCCCGGCCCGGATCGCCCACCGGCGCCCAGCCGGGGAGGCACACCGCGGCTCTGACGGGCCAGTCCAGCGGTCTCTGGCTTCGACCGCCCGCCCGTCCCCGGTCCTGGTATCCCTGCGGGTGTTCACGGCGCCACCTGAGAGCCTGTTTCCCCTGCGCGGCGACGGCGGCCGCCGATAAGGCCGCCCGCAGGTGTGCACGACGCCACCGGGGCGGTCACGGCGTGGCCCGGGGCAGCGTGACCGGCAGGCGCCCGCGGGCCCGACGGCGCCCCAGCAGCACCTGCGCCGCAGCGTCGATGCTGAAGGGGTCTGGGCCGTAGGTGGCCACGCAGGCTGCGTCGGGCGGCACGGCAGCCAGCTCGTAGGGATCGCCGGCGGCCACGACCACCAGGCGGTCGCCAACGCGACGGTGCAACGCCCGCCAGACCTCGACCGTGCGGGCCTCGGGCGTCCCGCGCCCCCACGTGACTGCGACCACCCGGTCGAACGCGGACAGGTCCTTGGCGTCCGGCGGCCGCCCGACTGCGTCCGCGCCATGGCGCCGCAGGGAGGCATCGAGCTCGGGCCAGAACCCCTCGACAGGCTCCGCCGGACCGGAGCGCCCCCCAAGCGCCACGACGGCGACCCTTCCGCGGAGCGGCAGCCTGCCTGCGGGATCACGGACCAGCGTCACCGCGGCCTCGGCGATGCGCCGCGCGACGTCCAGGTGGGCTGGCGTGCCGACGTGCGCGGCGAGGTCCGGAGGCCCGGGACCGCCTGCGGGCGCTCCTGTACCCGCCGTGCCGGCGCCCCGGCGCTGCAGGGCGTCGGCCAGGCGCGCCGCCGCAGCCGCAAGCCGCGCCGCCGGGAGCACCCCCCGCTCGATCGCCAGCGCGAGGCGCTCGAGGACGTCGTCCTGCAAGGCCGGTGGTCCGAGCGCCAGCAGCAGGTCGCAGCCCGCAGCCACGGCGGCCACCGCCGCCTCGCCGACCCCGACGTGGTCGGCGATGGCCCGCATGCTCAGCGAGTCGGACACCACCAGCCCGCCGTACCCCAACCGGTCGCGCAGCAGCCCCGCGAGGATGGGCGCCGACATGGTGGCGGGCGTCCCGCTGGGGTCGAGGGCGGGGTAGACCACGTGGGCGGTCATGATGGCTGCGACGCCGGCACGCACTGCTGCGGCGAACGGTGCCAGCTCCACCGTCTCCAGGCGCACGATGGCGTGGTCCACGCGCGGCAGACCCAGGTGCGAGTCGACGCTGGTGTCGCCATGCCCGGGGAAGTGCTTCGCCGTGGCCCCGACCCCCGCCGCCTGGAGCCCTTGGAGGTACGCGATCCCAAGCGCCGTCACCATCGCCGCGGTCTCACCGAAGGCGCGGGCGCCGATGACCGGGTTGGCAGGATTGGTGTTGACGTCGAGTACGGGCGCGAAGTTGAGGTGCACGCCCAGCGCACGCAGCTCCGCGCCAGCCACCGCGCCGGCCGCGCGCGCCAGGGCCGGATCGCCGGCGGCCCCCAGCGCCATGGCCGAGGGCAACGGGGTCATGGCCGGGCCAGCAGGGTCGGGCCGCAGGGGGAAGCGCGTGACCGCCCCGCCCTCGTGGTCGATGGCCACCAGCAGCGGCGGCGCGCCGGCCGCCCGCGCCGTCCCCTGCAGGGAGGCGGTAAGGGCCGCGACCTGTCTGGCGCTGCGCACGTTCTTCCGGAAGAGAACGACGCCGGCGATGTGGGCGTCGGCGATGCGACGTTCGAGGGTCGCGGGGGGCTCGGGCCCGTCGAAGTCGACCAGGCAGAAGCGTCCGGCCTGCCGACGCGCCGTCAGGCCGGGGCGCACGACGTGCACCGGCCCGTTAGGCCCAGGGGCGCGCCAGCCCGCTGGTGCGCAGCTCGGTCAACGTCACGGTCAGCGTGAGCCGCCGGCCCTCGCGGAACACCTCCACGCGCACCACGTCGCCGGGCCGCCTCTTGAACAGCTCCCGCCGCAGCTCGCTGATGTTGGTCACCTTCTGCCCGTCGATGGCGACGATGATGTCGTTGGCACGCATGCCGGCGCGCTCGGCCGGGCTGCCGGGCTGCGGCACCACCAGCACGCCGTAGTCGATGCCCAGCCCGTAGGCCCGCGCGGTGGCAGGGTCGATCTCGCCGCGGATCTCGACACCCAGCGCCGGCCGCACCACGCGACCACGCTCGATGATCTGCTCCATGATGGCGCGGGCGTGGTCGATGGGGATCGCGAACCCGATGCCCTGCGCGTCGCGGATGATGGCGGTGTTGATGCCGATCAGACGCCCGCTCGAGTCGAGCAGCGCGCCGCCGCTGTTCCCGGGGTTGATGGCCGCGTCGGTCTGGATGAGGTTCTCGACGATGAAGTCCGGGCCGGCCTGGATGCTGCGGTTCAGCGCGCTGACCACGCCCACGGTCACCGTGCTCCCCAGCCCGAACGGGTTGCCGATGGCGATGGCGGTCTGCCCCACCTGCAGGGCGCTGGACGAGCCGAACTCCACCACGGGGAGCGCCCCGCCGCCGTCCACGCGGACCACCGCCAGGTCGGAGAAGCGATCGGCGCCGATGACCCGCCCCCGCAGCGTCCGGCCCGAGAGCAGCGTCACGGTGATCTCCTGAGCCCCCTGCACCACGTGGTTGTTGGTCAGGATGAGGCCGTCCCGCCGGACGATGACGCCCGATCCCTGTCCTTCCTGGGGGAACAGGCCGAACGGGGTGGCCACGGCGGCCCGCACGTTGATGTTCACCACCGCGGGGCGCGCCTGCTGCACCACGCGGATGATCGCCGACTCCTCGCGCTCGAGCACCCGGGTGGTCGGCGCCTGCACGACGGCCGGCGGCGCACCCGGCGGGAGCTGCGCGACCCCCGGAGGCGCCGGCGCCTGCACGGCCGCAGGCGGTGGCGCGAGGCCGGGCAGCTGCGCGCCGGCGCTACCCGCCGGTCCCAGCACGAGGCCTGCACGGGGCCCCACGTAGCCGCCCAGCAGGCCCGCGACGGTCAGCACGACCAGCAGCGGCAGGCTCCGGTTCTTGACCCGTCGGGGGGTCGATGGTCCGGTGATGAACACGACAGATGCGCCTCCTCTGCTCCCAGCTGCCGTGCGGCGCGGTGACCTGACACGAGGAAATGCGCCGACACCACGTCCCCTGCCACTACGACTGCCGCCAGCAGCGTTCTCATTATAACAAGGGCGCAGGTCGTGCAGGCGAATGCCGATGACCGCGTGTGCGTTGCCGGGGAGTTTTCAAGAAACAACGAGAGCCCACGTCGTGCAGCGGAGCACGCGGGGTCGTCGCCGCAGACGACGGCGGGCGCAGAGGCACAGGAGCGAAGAGACCGTGGGGGTCGTACGGCGCGCGCGAACGGTCGTTGCAGTACCGCGCCGGTCGCCATGGCGGCGCAGGACCCCTGATCCGGCAGGGACGGGGCCGGCCAAGCGGAACTCCTTCCGTCGACACCACGCGCACACGAGGAGCACCCATGTTCACGCTGACCGCCGCACAGGAGGCGCGCGCCGCCGCCCTCCACCGGGAAGCCCTGGTCATCGACACGCTGTCCAGTGAGCCCTCGGTGTTCTCGCCCGCGATGCTGGCTCGCCTCGACGAGCTGGCCGCGCGGCAGACGCCGCTACCTGACATCCTCGACGAACTGGATCGCATGGCCACCGAGGCCCTGGTCGCCGATCAGCTGCCCGAGTACTGGGCCTGGTGGGACGCGAGCGGGGTCGACGTCATCAGCGCCACCCAGGGTGCCTTCGGCCGCATCCCCTTCAGCTACGAGGCGGCGCTCCGCGACCTGGCGCGCATCACGCGCAAGTTCGACGGCTGCGACCGCCTGCTGAAGGTCACCCGCGCTGCCGACATCGAGCGCGCCAAGGCCGAGGGCCGCCGCGGGATCATCCTCAACTTCCAGAACACCACGGCGATCGGACAGGACCTGAGCCTGCTGGACTTCTTCTACGACCTGGGCGTGCGCATCGTGCAGCTCACCTACAACGCCCAGAACTTCGTGGGCGCCGGGTGCACCGAGCGCCACGACGGCGGCCTCACCCACTTCGGCCTGCGCCTCGTCCGCCACATGAACGCCCGGGGCATTCTGATCGACCTGTCCCACTGCGGCCTGCGCACCACCCTGGAGGCGATCGAGGCCTCCCAGCGCCCCGTCGCCATCACCCACGCCTTCTCGCGGGAGCTCAGCCCGCACGACCGGGGCAAGACCGACGAGATCCTCCGGGCGCTGGCCGCGCGCGACGGCTACTTCGGCGTGCTGGTCGTGCCGTTCTTCATCACCGCGGAGCCCACGGCCACCCTCCACCACTTCCTGGCCCACGTCGAGCGCGCGGTGGAGGTCATGGGGATCGACCACGTGGGCATCGGCACCGACTGGGGCGCGGTGTTTCCGCAGCCCCTGGAGGCGCTGCTGGACGCCGAAATGGCGCGGTTTGGCTTCCGTCCCGAGCACCGCACCAGCTGGGGCGCACGGGTCGAGGGCTACCAGTCGTGGCGGGACTGGCCCAACCTGACCCGCGCGCTGGTGTGGGCGGGCTACTCCGACAACGAGATCATCAAGCTGCTGGGCGCCAACTTCCTGCGGATCTTCCGCGACGTCGTGGGATAGGGCGGGACGCCCGCGGGGAACAGCTACGATCCCAGGCACCGGGGGGCCCTGGGGACTGCCGGGGGTTGCTCAGCCCTCGCGCCGGTTGTAGGATAGCACCCAATCAGCGTCCGAGCGGATCGCTGGCTGGGACGGCGCTCGTTCGGTAGCAAACGAACCCACGAAAGGAGGGCAGCGCTCCTCGCCCGACCTTGGCTCCGAACATCAACCCACGCGCCGGCATCAGCGGCCTGGGACCCCGGGGGGAAAGGCGATGCTCTACATGGTAGAGACTTGGGCCACGATCGAAAGCGGCGACACCATCGATAGCGGCGACGGGCCGGGGGCCGTTCTTTGCGAAGATCGTAGATCGTTTCCGACCTCAGGCGATCTACGGGACCCCCACGAGATGAGGTCTCTTCATGGTGGTCGAGCTCAATAGTCCCGCCCACATCGCAGAACTCATGTACGCACTGACCTGGTTTACTGGAAACGAACCGAAATTCACGCCGATCATGCCGCCCGAGACCTACATGGAGGCGATCGGGAAGGCCAAGAAGATCGTTTCTCCGATCCCGAGGACCCGATCCTGAACGTTCGATGGGTGGACTCGCACGGTCCGAACGGCAGAGCCGGAGCGGAATGCCATCCGTCGGCTTCTTGGCCTGTTCGGACAAACGTCTGATGGAGGTGATCGCAATGCCGGTGGTCATTACAGGTGATGTCCCAGGCCAAACGCCCGAAGGCTATGAACAGACCATCCGCGCCCTTGGCGAGGCGCTCAAGGAGGCTCCCGGCTTCATCATGCACTTTGGACACCCGATCGAGGGCGGTTGGCGGGTCGTCGAGGTGTGGGAGTCATCCAAGGCGGCAAGTGAGTGGTTCGCCAAGTACGTCCGCCCGAATCTCCCCCCCGACATCAAACCTCAGCGGCACGTCCAGGAGTTGCACACGCTGATCAGGAAGTGACGGGGCGCGGGGCGCCCCGCAAGCGCTTGCTGCTGGCGGCGCACCCATACTGACCGCGTCACGGTCAGGTGCCGCGCCGCGGCCACCAACGTGACGACGCGCGGCGCCTGAGCCCGCCGAGCAGGGTGCGTATCGTCCGGCATTATCCAGCTCCGGGCGGCGCGGCTGGTTGTGGAGGAACTGCACGTGCTCCGACATCATCCACCACCGGGCGGCGCAGGGTATAATGGTATGGTTCTCGCGGGCGCGTGTGCGCCCGCCGATCCGTACCAGCCACCGAGGCGCACATGCTGCACTGGCTGCGCCGCCCGAAGTACACCTCCACCGAACGGCGCGACCTCCCGGCCGGGCTGTGGACGAAGTGTCCCCGGTGCGGCGCCGTTACCTACACCAAGGACCTGGAACGCAACCTCAAGGTCTGCCCGACCTGCGGGTACCACCACCGCCTCGCCGCGCCCGAACGCCTGGCCCAGGTGCTCGATGCAGGCTCGTTCCAGGAGACCGACGCCGGGTTGACCAGCGGCGATCCCCTGCGGTTCGACGGGTACGCGGCCAAGCTCGCCGAGGCCCGGCGGGCCACGGGCCGTCCTGAGGCGGCCCTGACCGGCTTTGGCACCATCGACGGCTACCGGATCGCGGTCGGCGCGCTGGACTTCTTCTTCATGGGCGGCTCGATGGGCTCGGTGGTGGGCGAGAAGATCGCGCGCCTGGCCGAGCGCGCAGTCGACGCGCGGGTGCCCCTGGTGACGTTTGCGGCGTCAGGGGGCGCGCGCATGCAGGAGGGCGCGCTGTCGCTGATGCAGCTGGCCAAGACCAGTGCGGCGGTGGGGCGTGTCCATGACGCGCGGCTCCCCTACATCTCGGTGCTGTGCGACCCCACCACCGGCGGCGTGACCGCCAGCTTCGCGTTCCTGGGCGACGTGATCCTGGCCGAGCCGGGCGCGCTGATCGGCTTCGCGGGCCGCCGGGTGATCGAGCAGACGATCCGCCGCAAGCTGCCCGCGCAGTTCCAGACGGCCGAGTTCTGTCTGGAGCACGGGCTGATCGACCTGGTGGTCCCACGAGCGCAGCTGCGGGAGACGCTGCGCAGGTTGCTGCGCTACTTCGGCGCGCCCCGCGTGGAGGCTGCTGCCGCGGCGTCGGAAGGCGCACGGACGGAAGGCGCGGGAGCGGGGGACGCGGGGCCGGGAGGCGCGGGACCGTGAAGGTCCTACCCGAGCGCGACCGCCAAGCCGAGGAGCGGGCAGCCGCGCTCGAAGCGCAGTTGGGCGAGGTGACGCGCGAGCTCGCGCAGCACCGCCAGCGCGCGGCGCAGACAGGACCGCCGGCGCCCGACCTGGTGGAGGCCCTGGAAGCGCGCGCCGCTGCGCTGCGCGAAGAGCTGGCCGCGCTGCGCACGCCCTGGCAGGCCGTGGCCCTGGCGCGCCACCCCCAGCGGCCCAAGGCGCACGAGTTCCTGGCGGCGCTGGTCGACGACTTCACCGAACTGCACGGCGACCGCGCGTTCCGGGACGACCCGGCGCTTGTCTGCGGCCTCGGCTGGTTCGAGGGGCGCCCGGTGGCGGCCATCGCGCCGCACAAGGGCCGCGACACCCGGGAGAACCTGGCCCACAACTTCGGCATGCCCTACCCCGAGGGCTACCGCAAGGCCCTGCGGGTGATGAAGCTCGCCGAGAAGTTCGGGTACCCGGTCCTGAGCTTCGTCGACACGCCGGCGGCGTACCCGGGCGATGCCGCCGAAGAGCGTGGCCAGGCCGAGGCCATCGCGCGCAACATCATGGAGATGACCCGGCTGCGGGTGCCCATCGTGGTGACGGTCACGGGCGAGGGCGGCAGCGGCGGCGCGCTGGCCATCGCCGTGGGCGATGCGGTGCTGATGCTCGAGCACGCCATCTACACCGTCATCCCGCCGGAAGGCTGCGCGGCCATCCTCTGGCACGACGCGACCCGGGCGCGCGAGGCCGCCGGTGCCCTGCGGCTGGTGGCCGCGGACCTGCTGGCCCTCGAGGTCGTGGACGAGGTCGTCCCGGAACCTCCGGGCGGCGCGCACACCGACCCGGCGCGGGCGGTCGACGCGGTGCGCGCCGCGGTGCGCCGGCACCTGGCGACCCTGGACGGCCTCCCGGTCGACGAGCTCGTGCGCCGGCGGTATGCCAAGTACCGGCGCATGGGCTATTATGAGGAGCGACCATGACCGACCGCATCGACTTCGAGCAGGTCCGCGAGGTGGTGCGCATCGCCACCGAGGGCGGCGTGGCGGAACTGGAGGTGGCCATCCCCTCGCTCAAGGTGCGCGTGCGCACCGGTGCGGGCCAGCCGGTGGTGCACGCCGACGCCGGGGCGGCCGGCAGCGCAGCGAGCCCCGGGGCCGTTGCGGCGACCGCCGGCACGCCCACTGCCACGCCCGCCGGCGCCACCGGCCCGGCCGCCGAGGATCACCTGGTGCCCATCGTCGCGCCCATGGTGGGCACGTTCTACCGTGCGCCGGCTCCGGACGCGCCGCCCTTCGTCAAGGAAGGCGACCACGTGACGCCCGGGCAGGTGGTCTGCATCATCGAGGCGATGAAGCTCTTCAACGAGATCCAGGCCGAGGTCGGCGGCCGCCTCGCCCGCGTGCTGGTGGACAACGCCAGCCCCGTCGAGTACGGCCAGCCCCTCTTCCTCATCGAACCTGCCCTCGAGCCCACCGCCCGGGGCCGGTGATGTTCCGCAAGGTCCTGGTCGCGAACCGCGGCGAGATCGCGGTACGGGTCATCCGCGCCTGTCGCGAACTGGGCATCCGCACCGTCGCCGTCTACTCCGAGGCGGACCGCGGCGCCTTGCACGTGAAGCTGGCCGACGAGGCGTTCTGCATCGGCCCGGCGTCCAGCGCCGGCTCCTACCTCAACATCCCCAACATCATGAGCACCGCCGAGCTGACCGGGGCGGATGCCATCCACCCGGGCTACGGCTTCCTCGCCGAGAACCCGCGGTTTGCGGAGATCGTGGCCGACCACAAGATCGTCTGGATCGGTCCGCCGGCGCGGGCCATCGAGGCCATGGGCCACAAGTCGGCGGCCCGGGCGCTCATGCACCGCCACGGCGTGCCGATCGTCCCCGGCAGCCCCGGGCCCGTGGCGTCCGAACGCGAGGCGCTGGAGATCGCGCGCCAGACTGGCTTCCCCCTGATCATCAAGGCCGCAGCCGGCGGCGGCGGGCGGGGCATGCGGGTGGTGCACACGGCGCAGGAGCTGGCCGCCGCCCTGCAGACGGCGCGGCGGGAAGCCGAAGCCGCCTTCGGCAACGGCGAGGTCTACATCGAGAAGTACCTCGGCGAGCCGCGGCACGTGGAGGTACAGATCCTGGCCGACGCCCACGGCCACGTGGTGCACCTGGGCGCGCGCGACTGCTCGGTCCAGCGGCGCCACCAGAAGCTCATCGAGGAGTCGCCGCCGCCGCGGCTGCGCGAGCGCACGCTGGCGGCGCTGGCACGGGCCGCCGTGCGGGCCGCGCAGGCCATCGGCTACGTCAACGCCGGCACCGTCGAGTTCCTGGTGGACGAGCACGAGAACATCTACTTCATGGAGATGAACACCCGCATCCAGGTCGAGCACCCCGTGACCGAGATGGTCACCGGCCTGGACCTGGTCAAGGAGCAGATCCGCATCGCCGCCGGCGAGCGGCTGGCGCTGGCGCAGCGCGACGTCGAGATCCGCGGCTGGGCGATCGAGTGCCGGATCAACGCCGAGGACCCCCGCCACGACTTCCGCCCCTCGCCGGGCCCGCTGACGCAGTTCATCCCGCCCGGGGGGCCGGGGATCCGGGTGGACACCCACTGTTTCCCCGGCTACGTGGTGCCGCCGTACTACGACTCGCTGCTGGCCAAGGTCATCGCCTGGGGCCGCGACCGCGACGAGGCCATCGCGCGCATGCGGCGGGCGCTGCTGGAGTTCGAGATCGGCGGGGTGCGCACCACCATCCCCTTCCACCTGGCCGTGCTCGACAACGCCTTCTTCCGCCGGGGCGAGGTGTACACGAACTTCGTCCAGCGGCGTATCGACCTGAGCGCGCTGTAGGGGCGCCCGACGGCCGCCGACGCCGTGGGGACCGTACGTCGAGGAGCATCTGCGAGATTGCTCCCACAACGTCCTGTGGATTCCCCGACGGCAGCCGACGCCGTGGGGTCCGCGCGTCCAGGGCAGTCGGCGCGGCGCCCACGACGCTAGGCGAGGCGCTGGCGTGCCGCGGCGACAGCCCCCAGCGCACCCGCATCCGCCCCAAGGGCCGCCGGCACGATGCGGACCGCCGCCGCAGGCCGCGCGAAGGCCTCGGCGTCCACGATGCGGCGCACCGGAGCCAGCAGCAGGTCGCCGGCACGGGCCACGCCGCCGCCGATGATGACCATGGCGGGGTTGAGCAGGTTGACCAGGTTCGCCACGGCCAGCCCCAGGTAGCGGGCCGCGCGGGCGAAGACCTCGCGCGCGAGCGGATCGCCTTCGACCGCCGCCCGGGCCACCGCGTGCGCGTCCAGCTCCTCGGCCGCCACCGCCGAGAGGACCGAGGGCCGGCCGGCCTCCAGCGCGGCGCGGGCCGCGCGCGCGATGGCGGGCCCCGAGGCCACCGCTTCCAGGCATCCCTGCCGGCCGCAGGCGCAGCGCGGGCCGTCGGGGACGATCACCATGTGGCCGACCTCACCGGCGCAGCCCGAGGTGCCGGTGTAGAGCTGGCCGCGCAGGATGAGCCCGCCGCCGATGCCGGTGCCCACCGTGATGTAGAGCAGGTCGTCGACGCCGCGCCCGGCCCCGACCCAGTGTTCGCCCAGCGCCGCCGCGTTGGCGTCGTTCTCGACGGCCACGGGCACCTCCAGCCGGGCGCGCAGCAGGTCGGCCAGCGGCACGTCGCCCCAGCCAGGGAGGTTGGGCGGGCTGAACACCGTGCCGGTGACGGGATCGGCGGGGCCGGGCGCGCCGACCCCGGCGGCGCGCACGGCCCCGCGGGGTAGGCCTGCCGCTTCGAGGGCCTGCTGGGCGGTGGCGGCGATGGCCTCGACCACCGCGGCCGGCCCGGTCTGCGGCGTGGGCGCCCGCACGCGGGCTGCCACTTGGCCGGTCTCGTCTACGACCGCCGTCAGGATCTTCGTCCCGCCCAAGTCCACGCCCAGGTACCACATCGCCGCTCCCCTCTTCGGGCCGTATCCCCCGGCCCCCTGGTCGGCGCCCGACGGCGTTACGCTCCCTTCCCGCGGCCCGGGGCAGGGGGCCAGCAGCGTGCCGTCCGCTCGGGAGCCCTCGGGAGTGCCCAGGCGCCGGCGCGCCGCTACGATCCCGACGACCAGGCGGCGAGCCGCGCGTCGTCCTACTGGGAGTGCTGCCCGCACAGCGCCCGACGCAGGAAGACCCTGCCAGCAGCCAGAACTATGGTGGCGCCCCAGGCCGCCAGGAGGTGGCGCATGCCAGACATCGTGGGACTGCTGACGTACGCCGCGGCCGTCGTCATCGTCGGCCTGATGATCCTCAACGCGGCCATCAAGATCGTCCGCGAGTACCAGCGGCTCGTGGTCTTCCGGCTGGGCCGCAGCATCGGCCGCAAGGGCCCGGGCATCGTCTTCCTCATCCCCATCGTCGACCGCGCCGTCTGGGTGGACCTGCGCGAGCAGTTCATCGAGATCCCCTCCCAGACATGCATCACCCGCGACAACGCGCCCATCAACATCGACTTCCTCATCTACTACAAGGTGGTCGACCCCGAGAGCTCGGTCATCCAGGTGGCCGACTTCGCGGGCGCGGCCCGCGGTGTGGCCACCACCACCCTGCGCGCGGTCATCGGCGACATCATCCTCGACGACGTGCTGGCCCGGCGCGAGCAGATCAACCAGGTACTGCGCGCCAAGCTCGACGAGGTGACCGAGCGCTGGGGCGTGAAGGTCACCACCGTCGAGATCCGCGAGATCCTGCCGCCCAAGGACGTGCAGGAGGCGATGACCCGGCAGATGTCGGCGGAGCGCACGCGCCGTGCGGTGGTCACCGAGGCCGACGGGAAGCGCGAGGCGGCCATCAAGGTGGCCGAGGGCGAGAAGCAGGCGGCGATCCTGCGCGCGGAGGGCGACCGTCAGGCGGCGATCCTGCGGGCCGAGGGGTTCGCGCTGGCGCTGGACACGATCTTCAAGGTGGCGCAGACCGTGGACGCCAAGACCATGGCCCTCCAGTACCTGGAGACCCTCAAGGCGCTGGGCGCAAGCCCGGCCACCAAGTTCATCTTCCCGCTGGAGTTCACCAAGTTGCTCGGACCGCTGGGCGACATGGCCGGTGCGGCGTTGGGGAGCGAGCGCAGCGAGCGACGGCCGGCGGCGGGCTAGGACAGCCTGCTGTCACCCGCAGTGCTGGGAGCGCTGCAGCGGGCCGATCGTCGTGTCTCCGTGATGACCGGCCCGCACCCGTGGAGCCGGTGCCGGACGCTGCTGCGGCGCTACGGCTGCAACGTCTTGGGCTGGGGGCAGGCGCGCACCGCCGCGGCCGCCCCGGGCACCGCGCGACGCTCGCGACTGCCCGCGTCGGATGACGGCGTGCGGCACTGCGCATGCTGCGCCGCGCGGTGGCGCGCGGCGCACCACCGCCCGCGTCAGATGATGGCCTGGTGGGTCTGCGGGTCGAACAGGTGCAGCTTGCGCATGTTGAAGACGACCTCGGTGGCCTGGCCCATCTTGGCCTCACTGTGGGCGTCGACGCGCGCCACGATGGAGTGGGGCCCGACGCTCAGGTAGAGGATCACGTCGGATCCCAGGGGCTCGTGGACGTCGACCGTGGCCTTCAGCACCCACCCCGGGTGGGCGTCGCGGGCGAAGGCCCGGTCCTGGATATCTTCGGGCCGGATGCCGAAGATGACCTCGCGGCCCACCCAGTCCCTGGCCAGCGCCGCGATGTCCGGCGGCACCTCCATGGCGAACGCGTCGGCGTCGAGCACGGTGGCCCCGTCGCGGGCCACCAGGCGCGCCGGGATGAAGTTCATGGCGGGGCTGCCGATGAAGCCCGCCACGAACATGTTGGCCGGCTTCTCGTAGAGGTTGAGCGGGCTGTCGACCTGCTGGATCACACCGTCGCGCATCACCACGATCACGTCGCCCATGGTCATGGCCTCGACCTGGTCGTGGGTCACGTAGACCGTGGTGGTCTGCAGCCGCGCCTGGAGCTTCTTGATCTCGGCCCGGGTCTGCACGCGCAGCTTGGCGTCGAGGTTGGACAGGGGCTCGTCCATGAGGAAGACCTGCGGCTCGCGGACGATGGCGCGCCCCAGGGCCACCCGCTGGCGCTGCCCGCCCGAGAGCTGCTTGGGCTTGCGGTCCAGCAGCTGCTCGATGCCCAGCAGGGCCGCAGCTTCCTTCACGCGCCGGTCGATCTCGGCCCGGGGGTAGCGCCGCAACCGCAACCCGAACGCCATGTTGTCGTAGACCGACATGTGCGGGTACAGCGCGTAGTTCTGGAACACCATGGCGATGTCGCGGTCCTTGGGGGCCACGTCGTTGACGAGCCGGTCGCCGATGTAGATGTTGCCGGCGGTGGCCTCCTCCAGGCCGGCGATCAGCCGCAGCGCCGTGGTCTTGCCGCACCCGGACGGGCCCACCAGCACCGTGAACTGCTTGTCGGGGATCTCGAGGGTGACGTTGTTGACCGCCGTCACGTTCCCGAACTTCTTGGTCACGCCCTCCAGGAACACCCGCGCCATGATCGCCTCCGCTCCCTGTGCTGCCCGCCCCGGCGCGCAGTTGCGCTACAGGGCACTGGTTCCCTGCGACGGCAGCGCTTCCTGCACCTGCTGTTTCACCGCCGCGATCGCCGCGATGGGCGTGGGGTCCACCCCCCGCGCCAGCGCGGCGTACACGCTCACGAAGTCGCCGAGCAGTACCAGAGAGAACACCCGCGCCAGGCGGCCTGTGCCCTGCGTCCACACCTCGTCCACCTGGCCGGCCCGCCGGGCCAGCAGCGCGCGCACTGCGCCGATCTCGCGCGCCGCGCGCACGCCGTCCTCGGCGTCCCTGAGCACCACCACGGCGGCTTCCGCAGGCGGCGCCTGCCACCCCTCTATTTCATTATGACTCGCCTCGGGGAAGCGATTCCAGACCGCAAAGCGCTTGGCGTTCTCGTTGAGCTGGGTCTTCCACCGGTAGGCCACCGGGGCCAGGCCAGGGGTGGCCGCGTAGACCACCGGGAGCGCCCGGGACAGCCGGGTGGCGAGCTGCTTGGCCAGGTTGCCCGCTGTGGGGGCCGACGGGCCCCACTCGGTGGCCAGCCGGCCCAGGAGCTCGGCGGCCTCCCGCACGTCGGCATCGCCAATGGGGGTCAGCCCCAAGTGGTGCGCGAGACGGACCATCGGCAGGAACAGCAGGGGGAGGGCCGCCCGGGGCGGCAGGCCGGGCCGGACCGCCACCACGGGGACGCCAGCGGCGCGCGCCCGCGCGGCCAGGGCACCCCCGGAGGTGACCGCCACCACCGCCGCCTGGCGACGGGTCGCGTCGTCGAAGGCGGCCAGGGTCTCCTCGGTGTTACCGGAGTACGAACACGCAATCACCAGCGCGTCGCGGTCGACGCAGGCCGGCAGCGCGGTGGCCTTCACGACGAGGACGGGCACCGGGCTGGTCGGCGCAAGGAGCGCCTCGAGCAGGTCGCCGCCGATCCCCGAGCCGCCCAGGCCCGCGACGACCACCACGCGGGGTGCACGGAGGTGCGGTGCAGCCGCCGCACCCACCTCCCAGCCCTCCAGCACCATGGGCCCCAGGCCCTCCACCAGTGCCAGCATGCCGGCGGGATCGCCGCGTCGAAGCGCCGTCGGATCGTCCAGGTCGATCATCGGCGCACCACCGTCCTCGACCACCATCCGCCTCGAGCCCTCCGTCCTGCCAGCGTCAGCAAGCGTCCTGTCCGTGTCAGCAAGGAGTCGCCCGCCGCAGGCGACGACCTGCACCAGGCACGGGCCTCCGTCCTTCCCCCCGACCGGCAAGAGGGACCGGCCGTCGCAGCGCGAACCCTTTCCGCCGCGTACATGTCTCCGATCGAGCGCACACGTCTCAGCGGCACCGACCTCCGCCACCTCCTGCAGTTGCGCCGCCGGCTGCGCGACGAGATCGTGGCGATCCCGCGGGACCTGCTGCGGGAGGTGCTCTACGCTCTGGAGCAGACCCGCCGGTGGCGCTACCAGCCCTCGCCGCCGCCGTGGGCGCCCGCTGAGATGTCGCGCGGCGAGCTCCTGCGCGAGCTCAAGTGGCGCCTGGACGTCGCCGCGCTGCCCGAGCTGGTGGCTGCCGCTAGGGTGCTCGACCGCATCCAGCAGACGCGCCGGCGCGCACGCTCCTGGGCGCGGGGTCGGCGCCGATGACGGCGCGGCGCCCCTCTTACTCTACCGCACCCGGCGCGGTCCGCCCATGCGCGTCCTGGTAACCGGCGGCGCCGGCTTCATCGGCTCCCACGTGGCCGAGGCGTACCTCGCCCGGGGCGACGAGGTGATCGTCGTCGACTCGCTGGTCGGCGGCCGCCGTGCGTTCGTGCCGGCGGGCGCGCGCTTCTACCAGGTGGACGTCCGTGACCCGGCGCTGCGCGAGGTCTTCGCGCGCGAACGGCCGCAGGTCGTCAACCACCACGCAGCCCAGGCGTCGGTGAGCCTCTCGGTCCGGGACCCGCTCGGCGACGCCGAGGTGAACGTTTTGGGCACGCTGCGGGTCCTGGCGCTGTGCGTCGAGTTCGGCGTCGAGCATCTGATCTTCGCCTCCACCGGCGGCGCGCTGTACGGGGACCCCGAGCGCTTGCCCGCCGACGAGGCGACGCCGGTGCGACCGCTCTCGCCCTACGGGTGCGCCAAGTGGTGTGCCGAGCAGTACATCGCGACCTACGGCCGGCTCCACGGGCTCGCCGCCGTCTGCCTGCGCTACGCCAACGTCTACGGCCCGCGCCAGGACCCGCACGGCGAAGCGGGCGTGGTGGCCATCTTCGCGCGCGCGCTGCTCGACGGTCGGGCGCCGACGATCCACGGCGACGGAGAGCAGACCCGCGACTTCGTCTACGTGGCGGACGTCGTCCGGGCCAACCTGCTGGCCACCGACCGCCGTGCCCGCGGCGCCTTCAACATCGGCACCGCGGTGGCCACCACCGTCAACCAGGTCTACGGCGCGCTGGCCCGGCAGGTGCCGGGGGCCCCACCACCGGTGTACGGCCCGCCGCGGCCGGGTGACGTCCGACACGTGGTGCTGGCGGCGGACGCTGCCCGGACGCACCTGGGATGGACGCCGGCGGTGTCGCTGGAGGAAGGGCTCGCGGCCACCGTCGACTGGTTCCGGGCGCACACGGGGTGACGGTCCAGGTAGCCGAGGGGCCGCGCCCGGTGGCACTGGTTCCGCGCGCAGACGGCGTGACGGGACCGGCAGGCGTGCGGGCGACCAGGGCGCACGGTCTTCGGGACGCCTGCGACGCCGGGCAAGGAGCGGCGGGAGGAGTTCCGCGCCCGAGACGCCAAGTCAGGCGGAGGCGCCATGGCCCCGTCGCGCGGGTACTTCCTCCTGATCCTCCACGCGCATCTGCCGCTGGTCCTGGCTCACGGGCGCTGGCCGCATGGGAGCGAGTGGCTGGCCGAGGTTGTCGTCGGCTGCTACCTGCGGCTGCTGGAGCAGCTCGACGCACTGGCCGCCCGCGGACCCACCACCCCTGTTACCGTCAGCTGCTCGCCGGTGCTGTGCGAGCAACTGGCGCACCCGCAGTGCGCCGCAGAGGTCGAGACGTACCTCGCGCAGCGCCTGGACGCCGTGGCGGCCGATCGCGCCCGGTTCGAGCGCGCCGGCGAGGGCGCGCTGGCAGACCTCACCTACTTCTGGGAAGACGTCTACCGACGGGCGCTGGCGCACCTGCGGCGCCTGGACGGTGACCTGCTCGGCGCGCTGCGGCGGCTGGCGGCGACGGGGGCTGTGGAGCTCATCACCTCGGCGGCCACCCACGGCTACCTGCCGCTGTTGGGGCGCGACGAGTCCATCGACCTCCAGGTGCGCGTGGGAGCCGCCGCCCACGCGCGCCACTTCGGCCAGCCCGCGCGCGGCGCCTGGCTGCCCGAGTGCGGGTACAGACCGCGCTACACGTGGACGCCGCCGGCGGGGCCGCTGCGGGGCCGCGTGCGCCGCCACCGCCGGGGGCTCGAGGAGTTCCTCGCCGCACACGGGCTGGAGTACTTCGTGGCCGACGCCCACCTGCTGCAGGGCGGGGAGGCCCGCACTGCCTATCGCGACTACTACCCCGCGCTGCGCGCCCTGGGCGGCGAGCCTGCGGCGCCGCCCTTTCGCCGCGACCTCACGCCCTACCGCGCCTACCTGGTGGCGTCGCGGGAGGGTGCCGGTGGCGCCGTGGCCCTGTTGCGCGATCCGCAGACCACGATGCAGGTCTGGAGCCGCGACCAGGGCTACCCGGGCGACGGCGCCTACCTCGAGTTCCACAAGCGCCACACGCCCGGTGGCATCCGGTACTGGCGGGTGACCGATCCGCGCGGCGACCTCGGCGCCAAGGAGCGCTACGACCCTGCGGCGGCCCTGGCGCGGGCGCGCGCGCACGCGACGCACTTCGCCGGGCTGGTGGGCGGTGTGCTGGCGGCAGGGCCGGCCCACGCGTTCGAGGGCGCGCTGGTGGTCAACCCCTACGATGCCGAGCTGTTCGGCCACTGGTGGTTCGAGGGGCCGCAGTTCCTGCGGGCGGTGCTGGAGCGGCTGCCCGCCGACGGCGTCACGGTGACCACGCCCGCAGCGGTCCTGGCCCGCCATCCGCCGGCGGAGACGGTCTCGCTCCTGGAGGGCTCGTGGGGCGACGGCGGCGACCACCGGATGTGGCTGAACCCCCAGACCGCCTGGACGTGGGACATGCTCTACGCCGTCGAGGAAGACTTCTGGACGCTGGCCGGCGGCGTGGCGTGGGAGGGACACCCGCTGCTGTCGCGGCTGCTGGCGCAGCTGGCGCGCGAACTGCTGGTGCTGCAGGCCTCCGACTGGCAGTTCCTGATCACCACGGGCGCCGCCCGCAACTACGCCGAGGGCCGCTTCGCCGAGCACTACGCCCACTTCGTGCGTCTCTCCCAGCTCCTGCGGCGCGCGGCCGAAGGGCAGCCGCTCGGCGCCGACGACGAGGCGTTCCTGGCCGCGCGCGAGGTGCAGGACTTCCCCTTCCCCGACGTCGCCGAGCACGTGCGTGCGGCGCGGGAGGTCCGCACCCCGTGATCCGGCGCCCGCGGATCTCGCGCCTGCGGCTGCTGGGCGTGATCCTGGCCGGCGGCCGCGGCGAGCGCCTGCACCCGCTGACCGCCGAACGCAGCAAGCCGGCGGTCCCGTTCGGCGGCAAGTACCGGATCATCGACTTCGTGCTGTCGAACTTCGTGAACTCGGGCATCCACGCCGTCTACGCGCTGGTGCAGTACAAGTCCCAGTCCCTCATCGAGCACCTGCGGATCGGCTGGCGGTTCGGCGGGCTGCCCGATCACTTCGTGATCGCCGTGCCGCCGCAGATGCGCTGGGGCGAGCAGTGGTACCGGGGGACCGCCGACGCCGTCTACCAGAACCTGAACCTGCTGCAGGACTTCAACCCCGACATCGTGGTGATCTTCGGCGCCGACCACATCTACCGCATGGACATCAACCAGATGCTCCTGGCCCACCTGGAGCGCGACGCCCAGGTCACCGTGGCCGCGCTGCCCGTGCCCATCGCCCAGGCCTCGCAGTTCGGCATCATCGAGACCGACGCCGACGGCCGCATCATCGGGTTCGAGGAGAAGCCGGCGCAGCCGGCGCCGATGCCGGGGAACCCGGCGATGGCCCTCTCGTCCATGGGCAACTACATCTTCGACCGGCACCTGCTGGTGGAGGCGCTGGTGGAGGACGCCCGCCGCAGCACCGACCACGACTTCGGCCGGACCATCATCCCCGAGCTGTACCCGCGGGCGCGGGTCTTCGCCTACGACTTCCTCACGAACCAGGTGCCGGGCACCAAGCCCTACGAGGAGCGCGGCTACTGGCGCGACGTGGGCACCCTGGCCGCCTACTGGCAGGCCCACATGGACCTGCTGGGCGCATCGCCCGTCTTCGACCTGGACAACCCCGCCTGGCCCATCCTGACCGCCGCCTACGCCGGACCCGCCGCCCACGTGATCGGTGGGGAGATCGTGGACTCCCTGATCGGCGAGGGCGCCCGCATCGAGCACGCCACCGTGCGGCGGTCGATCGTGGGCCGGGGCGTGCGCATCGAGCCGGGCGCGGTGCTCGACGAGGCGATCGTCATGGACCACACGCGCGTCGGCGCCGGCGCGCACCTGCGGCGGGTGATCGTCGACCGCTACAACACCATCGCCGCGGGCGAGGTCATCGGGCTCGATCCGCGCCGGGACGCCCAGCGCTACTTCGTGGACGCCTCCGGGCTGGTCGTCCTGCCCCGCGGCGCGACCCGGGGGCAGGGATGAGGGGCGTGCCTGCCATGTATTGACAATATTCGATAGATCGCCTACCCTGGGCTCATGACGCCGGCCACGACGCTTACCGCCCGACCGCGCTGCGCGTGCGGCCGCCGCTCCCACGCCGGGGCGCTCGACCATGACGCGCTGGAGGCCCGCGCCGCGGTCCTGACCGCGCTGGGCGATCCCGTGCGCCTGGGCATCGTGGAGCTGCTGGCGGGGCACGACAGGCTGTGTGTCTGCGACATCGTGGAAGCGTTTCCGCTGGGACAGCCCACGATCTCGCACCACCTGCGGGTGCTGCGCGAAGCGGGGCTGGTCGATGTGGAGCGGCGCGGCCACTGGGCGTTCTACGGGCTGCGGCGCGACGCGCTCAAGCGCGTCGCGCAGGACCTGGTGCGCCTGTTGTGAGGGGCCAGCCTCGTCTGCCGGGGCACCGCGGACCCGGGGTGAGGAACGATCCTCGGACGTCCGCGCCGGACGCCCGCGACGCCGTGGATATCGGTCAGGAGGACGAACCGCCGGGCAGCTGGGACCGTGGACGCCCGCTGGGAGGGATGCCCGTGCCAACACCCATGGATCGAAATGTGTCGATCATTGCCCCCGAGGGCGTCGGCGAGGCCCGGTGGACGCTGGCCGCGGCCGGCCCGCAAGACCTCGACGAGATCTGCGCGCTGCTCGCATCCAGCGGCCTGCCCGCCGAAGGTGTGGCCGACCATCTCGACGGCGTCCTGGTGGTCCGCGACGCCGGCCGGCTGGTGGCGACGGCGGGCCTGGAGGACTATGGGGACGCGGGCCTCCTGCGCTCCGTGGCGGTGGCCCCGACGCACCGCGGCCGCGGCCTGGGCCGTGCGCTGGTCGCCGCCCTCCTCGCTCGGGCCCGCGCCCGCGGACACGCCGAGGTGTACCTGCTGACGACCACCGCCGCCGGCTACTTCGCGCGCCTGGGGTTTCGGCCCACGACGCGCGAGGCGGTGCGCCCGTCGGTGCAGCGCTCGGCGGAGTGGCACCTGGCGTGCTGCGCATCGTCGGTCGTGATGGTGCGGCCACTTGGCGAGACATCGCCCGGTGGGGAGGTGACGGGGAAATGACGCAGGGACCGCGGCAGGACACACCGGCAGTCGGGCCGAGGCTGCCCGACGACGCGATCCGGCTCGCGGTGCGCGAGCGCTACGCGCGGCTGGTGGGACGCGGCGGGGCATGCTGCGCCCCCGGCCCGCGCGGCGAGGCCGCGGGGCTGCGGGACGACGCTACTGCGGTGCACGACGGCCCAGCACGGACGGCTGGCTCGGACCGCGCAGCCGACGCGAGCGGCTGCTGCGACGCACCGACCGATGGCAGCTGTGGCGAGACCGCGCTGGCTGCGCCAATGGGCCCCGCGGGTGCGGTGGAACACAGCGCTGCCCTGGCGGAGGTGGCCCGGGAGTCGTTGGGCTGCGGCGCGCCGGTGGAGGCGGCCGACCTCCGGCCGGGCGAGGTCGTGGTCGACCTGGGGAGCGGTGCTGGCCTCGACGTCTTCCTGGCTGCGGGCCGCGTGGGCCCTACAGGCCGCGCCATCGGCGTGGACATGACGCCCGAGATGATCGCGCGGGCGCGGGCGCACGCGGCGCGCCTGGCGGTGAGCAACGCCGAGTTCCGGCTGGGCGAGATCGAACACCTGCCGCTGCCCGATGGGTCCGCCGACGTGGTGATCAGCAACTGCGTGATCAACCTGGTGCCCGACAAGGCGCGCGCCTTCGCCGAGGCCTGCCGCGTGCTCAAGCCCGGCGGGCGGCTGGTGGTGGCGGACATCGTCCGCACTGGCCCGCTCTCCCCGGAGCTGGAGACCATTGACGCGTGGACCGCGTGTCTGGCAGGCGCCATCCCCGAGGGCGACTACCTCGAGGCGCTGCGCCGGGCCGGCTTCACCGAGGTCCGGGTCGTGTCGCGTCGCCCCTACCGGGCTGCCGGGCTGGCCAGCGTCACGGTCCGCGCGACGAAGCCGCGCCTCGCATGACGACGACAATTTGCGCACGGCGCTGACCGCCACCTCACCGACGTGGTGGTCGGAAGCCCCAACGACTCCATGACGCGGAGGCGCGCGGCGGTGGTCGTCCATCCCCCTCACCTGCTGTCCCAGGGGAGCGGCGAGGACTCCATACCGTTGCGGCGTGCGGCTGTGGTGCTGGTCGCCGCGCGAGCCTCGCGGTACCGAGCAGCGACACCGCGCCCGTGACGACGAGACGTGTGGCTGTGGCCACGGCCACCGTGCTGGTGGCAGCGCACCTCTTCGTGCCGCCGGCGGTCCTGCCGGCGGCCGTCTCCGACCTCGATGCCCTGGCGCGCAGCGTCCACACGGACGCGGGCGCTTGTCCCCAGCACCTCATGAGCCTCCAGACTCTGGCCACAGGGAACGGGATGCAGGCCCGGCGGGCGGCCTACTTGCTGGGCTGGTGCCTGGAGCGCTTCGAACGACACGGCGAGGCGGCGGCCGCCTACCGTGAGGCGGCCGCGCACCCCACGCTGACCGCGCACGCGCGCGTGCGTGAGGCGCTGGCGCTTGCGCGGGCGGGACGGGTCGCAGACGCCATCGCCGCCGGCGACGCAGCGGTGCGCGCGGTGCCTCCCGCTGCCCGTCGCGTGCGCGCCCGGGCGCTGGCCGCCGCCGCAGCCGCGCGCGCGGCGGCCGGGCGGACGGACGATGCGTTGGGCCTGCTCGACGAGGCCGTCCGGCTGTATCCCCAGGCGCCGCAGTGGTGGCTGGCGCTGGGAGAGGTGGCGGTCGCGGCCGGGCGCGGCGACCTCGCCCGGCGCGCGCTGGCCAGGGCGGCGTGGATGGATCCCGCGCATGCGGCCGCACGGCGCGCCAACGACGTCTTTGTGCAGGCGACGGGCCGGCCGCTCGCACCTGGTGACGTCCCGCTGGACGCGCGGCTCGACCGCGGGCGGCTGCTGCTGCAGCAGGGGGAGTGGGATGCGGCTGCGGGTGAGTTCCTGGCAGCCACGCGCGCGGCGCGTGCCGACGTGGCGGGCGAGGCATGGTACCGCCTGGGCGAGGTGCGGCTGTGGCGCGGTGCACGCGATGCCCACGACGCGTTTGCCCGGGCAGCACGGTTGGGCTGGAATCGACCAGGCGCGTACTACTGGATGGCGGTGGCGGCCCGGCGGGCAGGCGACGCGCGCGCCGCGCGCGACGCCACTGCCACGCTGTTCCTTACGGCGCCCCACAGCCGGTTCGCCGCGCTGGCGTGGCTGGGGATGGGACTGCGCGCGGAGGCGCAGGGCCGCACGGCCGACGCTGCGGCCGCCTACCGCCGCGCGGCAGCCGCACGGCCCGATGCGCACGAGGCTGCCGAGGCCCGCTGGCGCCTGGGATGGCTCGCGCTGCGCGCGGGGCGCGTGCCCGATGCCGTCGCGCGGTTCCGCGCGGCCGCCGCCGCAGCGCCGTCCCGCGGGGAGGCCGCACGCGCCTGGTACTGGGCCGCCAAAGCCGCCGAAGCGGGCGGCGGCGACGCCACCCCGCTTCTGCGCGTGGCGGCGGAGCGCTACCCGCTGACCTACTACGGCCAGCGGGCTCGCGAGCGCCTGGGATACCCCGCGCCCGTGTTGCCCCCGACGCTGCCACACGCCCCGCCCGACGCCCCCGCGCCCGCGTTCGAAGAACTCGCCCGGCTGGGCTTCGACGCGGACGCCGCCGAGGCCGCCGAAGACGCGCTGGAGGTCCGCCGCGATCTGCGAGTGATGCGCTTACTCGCCACGGTGTACGCGCGTCTGGGCGACGTGCGCCGCTCGGTGGACGTGGCGGAAGCGTTGCTGGCCGAGGGCATGCGCGACGAGGCGGTCTGGCGGCTGGCCTACCCCCGCGCGTTCTGGCAGGAGGTGACCGCCGCAGCCACCGCCGCCCAGATCGATCCGCTCCTGCTGCTGGCCCTGGTGCGTGAGGAGAGCCGCTACGATCCCGTGGCCGTGTCGCCCGCCCGCGCCGTGGGCCTCGCGCAGCTGCTCCCCTCGACCGCGCGGACCCTGGCGGGCGATCCCACCATCGACGTGGCCCGCCTCACGGACCCCGCGCTGAACCTGACCCTGGGCGCACGGTACCTGCGCATGCAGCTCGACCGGTTCCACGGCGACCTGCGCCTGGCCCTGGCCGCCTACAACGCCGGGCCCGGGAACGCCCGCCGCTTTGCCGGATTGGACCCCGACCCCGACTACCTCGTGGAGAAGATCGACTTCGCCGAGACGCGCGCGTACGTGCGCCGGGTGCTGGGGTCGTATGGCATCTACCGGCTGCTGTGGGGCGGGCGCTAGAGGCGTTACCGCAAAAAACCGCAAGAGGTCACCGGGCGCTGCGAGAGGGCGGCCCTGGTTGCGGGCCCACAACCGCCCTCACAGGGATCTGAGGTACGGGAACGGCGGGTGCGGGTGGACGAGGTGCCCACGCCCGCCCCCCCCCACAGGGATCTGAGAGCGAGGAACCGGCGCACCGGGGGAGAAAGGTGTGCGCTAGCCGGCCGATAGATCAGTTGGACCGGGAGGTCGTCGATGTCTGTGCAACGGGCAAGGCGCCGCTTCACGGTGGACGAGTACCACCGCATGGCCGAGGCGGGCATCCTCTCGGAGGACGATCGCGTAGAGCTGATCGAGGGCGAGATCGTCGACATGACCGCCATAAGGGGTTCCCATCTCGACTGCGTGAACCGGCTTACCCGTCTGTTGGTGACCAGGGTGGGAGCGCGGGCGGACGTGAGCGTGCAGAACCCGATCCGCTTGGACAGGTACTCCGAGCCGCAGCCCGACCTGGCGCTGCTGCACCCTCGGCCCTACGCGCCGGACCTGCCCGGCCCTCGGGATGTCTTCTTGCTGGTGGAGGTGGCCGACACCTCGGCTGCATACGACCGGCAGGTGAAGGTTCCACTGTATGCACGGGCCGGGATCCTGGAGGTCTGGCTGGTGGACCTGGAAGGACAGGCCGTCGAGGTGTACCGGGAGCCGGCGCCGGCCGGGTATCGCAACGCGCAAGCCTTCGCGCGGGGCCAGCAGTTGTCACCGCTCGCGTTCCCGGAGGTCGTGCTTACCGTCGACGAGATGCTCGGCTAGCCGGCCCCAGAGGCCCCAGGCCTCGCGGGCATGGTGGGCGGGCCGGCCATTCACAAGCCACCTGCGTGCGGCTTGCCGGGGCGCCGCAAACCGCCGGCCACGCGTCACAGCTGCTCCCGCAGCCCGCTCATCCGAGCGACACGTCGTCACCGCGGCAGGAGGGCGCGCCTTGCGCCCCTAATCGGACGCTCGTGCCGCCCTCTCCGGTCGATCCCCATGGACCGCACCGCGAGTTCGCGGGCCCGTGGTGGCGCTTTCCCGTCATGCGGGACGCGCTCCTGGCCGGCGCGATCATCGCCGTCACCTGGAGCCTAGGACACCTCGCCGGGCTGCACCGTCTGGAGCCGGTCGGCTACCTGCTGGCCATGGCCCTGGGCGGCAACCACTTCCTGCGCGAAGGGCTGCACGCGCTCCGGCACGAGCGCGCGGTCGGCATCGAGGTGCTCATGGCCACCGCGGCGGCCGGGGCAGCGGGGCTGGGGCTGTGGGACGAAGCCGCGCTCCTCGTCTTCCTCTACGCGACCGCCGAGGCACTGGAGGAGTACGCCTACGCCCGCACCCGGTCGGCGATCCGCTCGCTGCTGGCGCTGGCGCCGCAGGACGTGTGCGTCCTGCGCGACGGGCGCGAGGAGACGGTGCCGGCGACGCAGCTGCGGCGCGGCGACCGCTTCGTCGTCCGGCCGGGGCAGGTGGTGGCCACCGACGGCATCATCCGCGATGGCACCTCGGCGCTGGACGAGTCGCCCGTCACGGGCGAGTCCACGCCCGTGGACAAGGGGCCGGGCGACCGCGTCTTCGCCGGCTCGATCAACCGGCACGGGGCGCTGGTGGTCGAAGCGACCGCCACCTTCGAGGACAACACCCTGGCCCGCATCGTCCACCTGGTCGAAGAGGCGCAGGAGCGCAAGGGCCGGCTGCAACGGGTCATCGAGCGGTTCGGGCGGCGCTACTCGCCCGGGGTCCTGGCGGCCGCGGTGCTGCTCGCCGTCGTGCCGCCGCTGGTCGGGCAACCAGCAGGGCCGTGGGTGCTGCGCGCCGTGGTCCTGCTGGTGGCGGCGGCGCCCTGCGCGCTGGTCATGTCCACTCCCGTGGCCGTGGCCGCAGGGATCGGGAGCGCGGGACGGCACGGGATCCTCGTGAAAGGCGGCGTCCACCTCGAGAACCTCGGGCGTATCCGCGCGGTGGCGTTCGACAAGACCGGCACCCTCACCGAGGGTCGCCCGCAGCTCACCGACGTCATCCCCGCGCCCGGCGTCGCGCGAGACGACGTCCTGGCCCTGGCGGCCAGCGTCGAGCAGCGCTCCGAGCATCCGCTGGGGAAGGCGATCGTTCGCCGTGCCGGTGAGGAAGGCGTGGCGCTGGCAGCGGCGGCCGAGTTCACGGCGCTGGCCGGGCTGGGCGCGCGCGCCAGGGTCGACGGACGGGTGGCGGTGGTGGGCACTCCCGCCGCGCTGGAGCAGGAGGGCGTGGCGCTCGGCCCGCTGGTGGACGCGGCCGCTGCGCTGCAGGCCCAGGGCAAGACCGTCGTGGCCGTGGCGGCCGACGGCGTGGCGCTGGGGCTGCTGGCCCTGCACGACCGGCCGCGGGCGGACGCAGCCGCCGCCATCGCCGCGTTGCACCGGCTCGGGGTGACCGTCGTCATGCTCACCGGCGACCACGCGCGCACCGCCGACGCCGTCGCCAGGGACCTGGGCATCGACCGCGTGTACGCCTCGCTCTCGCCCGAGGACAAGGTCACCCACATCCGCCAGCTCGAGGAAGCCCTGGGCCCTGTGGCGATGGTCGGCGACGGCATCAACGACGCGCCGGCCCTGGCCGCGGCCACCGTGGGCATCGCCATGGGTGCTGCGGGCACCGACGCCGCCATCGAAGCGGCCGACGTCGCGCTCATGGCCGACGATCTCGTGAAAGTGGCCGAAGCGATCCGCCTGGGGCGGGTCGTGCGGGCCATCAGCCTGCAGAACCTCGTCTTCTCGCTGCTGGTCCTCAGCGTGCTGATCCCCGCAGCGCTCCTGGGCGCCATCACGGTGGTCGCGGCCATCGTGGTCCACGAGGTCAGCGAGTTGCTGGCCGTGGCCAACGGGCTGCGGGCGGCACGTCCGCTCCCGGCGTAGGGGCGTCGAGCGCCGTCCGGCGCGCCTGGCACTGGGCCACCGGGGCCACGTCCCCTGGCATCCCTAGCACGGAACGGCCGCCGGTACGTCTCCCGACTCGGGCGGCGGTCGGCACCTCTCCTGGCACTGGACGACGGCCGGTACGTCCCGCTGGCACCGGGCAACGAGCACCACGTGCCCCGGGCACAGACCCGCACGGCGGCGCAGTCAGCTGCGGCGCCGCACCTCGACGTGGAACGTGCCTTCCCAGACGGCGCCCGGCGCCAGGAGCAATGGCCGCGCCGACCACAGCGTCGCGCCCTGGAACGTACGCTCGTACCCGCCCTCAGACGCCGAGACCACCTCGATGGGAACGACCCACAGGTCGCCAGGCGGCGCGGTCACGACGACGTCCAGCGGCCGCGGCCGGTCGTGCAGGATCCAGCCCGTGACGTCGGGCAGCAGCGCCGGGGCGCCGACGCGGTGCGCCCGCCCCGACGCCGATGGCGCCTGGCCCCCGACCGGTGTCACCTCCGCGTCGGGCCCGTCTACGCCCCAGACGGTCTCCACCGCGAACACGGCGGCGATCGGGCGATCGCCCGTGTTGGTGATCCGGTAGGCCACCGTGACCACATGGCGTCCCGCGGGCACCCACAAGGTCTTCTCGACGCGCACCGGCGTGTGCACCTCACCGGCCCACACGTGGCCGTCCCGCCACAGGCGCACGGCGACGTCCGCACGACGCCGGGCCACCGTCACCTGGTACGGCTGGTCGACGAAGTCCCCGAGTTCCCGCACGGTCCACCCGAGCACGGCCGCAGGATCGGCGCCGGGCTCGAGAAAGTGGTCGAGGAACGCCGCGCGCCGGTACCAGTCGTAGTGCAGATGGCGTTCGAGCCCGGGTTCCTTGACCCGCACCCGCGTCGTGTGAATCGACTCGACCGCATCGGACCGGGCGAGCACCACCTCGCCCCGCGCTGCGGCCTCGCGCAGCTGGGCGTGGTAGCCTTCTTCCCGCCGGGTCATCACGTTGACCAGGTTGACCCGTGCTGCCCGCACGTCCCACTCCACGACGCCGCCGCCGGCGTCGGCGTCGAGCACGAGCACCTGGGCGTCGGTCGTCACCACGACCTCGGGCAAGCCGTCGGCGTCCGCGTCCTGCCGACGCGCCTGCACCCACCTGCCGCGCCGGCGGTCCGCCAGGGCCTCGGCGGCGATGAGGTGCGCGTAGGTGGCCGCCCGGATGTGCCCGAGGTAGACGCCGCCGAAGACGCCGTGCCAGTAGGGGCAGTTGCACTGCCCCTGCCAGAGGTGGTCCAGCGCGCGGGCCCGCGCTGGTCCTGGCGGCATGCGCCAGACCTTGCGGCTGGCGCGCAGCATCGCCTTGTGCATGGTGTTGATCTCAGGGTACTTCACCAGGAAGTGCCGCCAGTAGCCGCCGTGGAGGAACGGCAGCACGTCCTCGCGCCCCTGCGCCGCCAGCTCGTGCTTGAGGGCGGGCAGCTGTGCCGCGCGCGGGGCCGGCAACGCCCACTCGGTCATCTCATCGTAGGCCGCGGTGGGCAGGTAGACGCGGCCGCGCGGCGGGTGGCGGTCGAGCCACGCGCCGGGCGGCACCGTGACCAGCCACGCGCTGGCCGCCTCCACGGCGGCGAAGAACTCCTCGATCCAGCCGCGCTCCCAGCACAGGAGCGACGTCCCGGGCCACAACCCGAACTTCTCGCCGTCGTCGCCCATGACCAGCAGGCGCGGCCGGCCGTCGGCCGGGGTACGGTCGGCCTGGGCCCGCAGCCACGCCATGAGGTCGGGCACCGTGGCCCACGGGATGCGGTAGCGCAGTGCCTTGAGGCTGGGGAAGATGGCCAGCGGCGCGCCCGCCTCCTCGGTGACGAAGTAGCCGACGAGGTCGTCTTCCTGCAGCCCGACCCGGAAGAAGTGCGCATCGTCCACGATGGTGTAGCGCACGCCCGCGGCCGCCAGCGGTCGGGGCAGGTGCGGCTCCCAGACCCGCTCGGCCAGCCACAGGCCGGTGGCCCGCACGCCGAAGAGCGCGCGCACCGCCGCGGTCATCTTGCGGATCTGGCCGCGCTTGTCGGGGTCGGGAATCACGGGCAGGATCGGCTCGTAGTACCCGCCGGTCATGATCTCGACCTGGCCGCGGGCGGCCAGCGCGCGCAGGCGCGCCAGCAACCCGGGCTGGCGGTCGCGCAACCAGTCCAGCACCGGACCGGAGTAGTGCAGCGCCAGGCGCACCGCGGGGTGCCGCTCCAGGGCCGCGACCATGGGCGCGTACGCCCGGCGGTACGCGTCCTCGAAGACGTGGTCGAAGTTCCCTACCGGCTGGTGGTTGTGGATCGCCAGCGCCAGGTGCAGGCGTGCCATGCGACGATGCCTCCTCCGGGCCAGGCGGCGCGGTCCGATGCGACGGCCACGCCGGGCTACAACCCCGCCACGAAGCGGCCCGGGTTGAGGATCTGGTGAGGGTCGAACGCGGCCTTGAGCGCCCGCATCACCGGCAGCGCCGGAGGAACCGGGGCCCACACGTCGCCGGTGGCCTTCAGGGCCGCCGGCAGCCGGGCCAGCAGCAGGTGGCCATGGTGGTCGACCGCCACCTGCCGCAGGCCGTGCAGCGTCGTGGCCGCAAACCCCGCAGGCGGCCCTGCGGCCCAGACGACGCCGGCTGCCACGTGCGCCACCAGGCCCGCGGCCGCGGGGAGGCCGGCGCGCAGCGCGGCCAGCGCACCCGGCAGCCGTCCCACGGGTACCGACAGGCGCGCGGCCACCAGCTCGCCCGCCCAGCCGAAGTCGCGCACCGCGCTCCACACGCGTTGCGCGGCCTCGATCCCGAGCGCCTCGTGCTGCACGCCGGCCTGCGCGGCCCAGGCAGCCACGTCGCGCTCGGCCCGGGCCACCGCGGGCGCGATGCCGTCGGCGCGCACCAGCAGCACCGGCGACGAGACGCCCAGCAGCCCGCCCACCGCGGCGCCCAGCAGCGCCGCCGCCGGTCGGTCGAGCAGCGTCAGACCCGTCGGCACCAGCGGCGATGCGGCGATGCGCCCCGCCAGGGCCACGAGGGCGTCGAGCTCGCCCCACAGCGCCACGGTGCGCGTCGCTTCGGGCAGGGGGAAGACCTTCAGCGTCAGCTCGACGAGCACGCCGACCGTGCCCATGGCCCCGACGAACAGCTTGGCCATGTCGTAGCCGGCCACGTTCTTCACGGTCTTCCCGCCCCAGCGGACGAGGCTGCCGTCCGGCAGGGCGGCGCGCACTCCGATCACCAGGTCCCGCACCGGACCGAACCGACCTCGCCACGGCCCGCCCAGGTCGAGCGCGGCGACGCCGCCCAGGGTCGCGCGCGGCGCACGGGGCGGCTCCACGGGCAGCCACTGGCCGGCCGCGGCCAGCGTCTCACCCAGCGCCTCCAACGTGATCCCGGCGTCGGCGGTGACGGTCAGGTTCGCGGCGTCGTGGTCGAGCACGCGGGCCAGCCGGTCGGTGCGCAGCACCACGCTGGCGGCGCGGGGCGGGTTGCCCACCTCCTGCGCGGTGCCCCCGCCCCACGGGATGACCGCGGCTCCAGCCTCGGCGCAGAGGCGCAACACCCCAGCGACCTGATCGGCGTCGCGCGGCCGGACGACGACCTGCGGCACGTGCCCGTCGACCGCGTAGCGCGCCAGCCCGGCCGTCAGCACCGCGTCGGCGCCGATCAGCGCCTGCACCCGGGACGCCAGGGCGTCGACCGTCACGTGCACCCGGGGACCCTCGCCCGCCTCACGCCCCCGCCTGGTCGAGGAGGTCCATCAGGTGCGCGACGCGCACAGGGACGCCAAACCGGCGGGCGCCGTACTGCAGCTGCAGCATGCATCCGGGGTTGGGCGCCACCACCACCTGCGCGCCGGTGGCCCGCACCGCCTCCATCTTGTCGCGCAACAACGTCTCGGCCATGGCGGGCTGCAGCAGGTTGTAGATGCCGGCGCTGCCACAGCAGCGGTCGGCGGCGGGCATCTCCACCAGGCGGACGCCGGCTGCCGCCAGCAGCGCGCGCGGCTCGGTCCGCACGCGCTGGCCATGGGCCAGATGGCAGGGGTCCTGGTAGGTGGCGACGACCGGGACCGCCTGCGGCTGCGTGCGCAGCCCGAGTTGCACCAGCCATTCGGTGGCGTCGCGCACCCTGGCGGCAAAGCGCTCGGCTCGCGCCGCGTAGACGGCATCGTCGGCCAACAGGTGCCCGTAGGCCTTCATGGCCGCCCCGCACCCCGCGGCGTTGGTGACGATGGCGTCGACGTCGTCGGGAAAGGCATCGACGTTCCGCCGGGCCATCGCCCGGGCGGTCTGCGCTTCCCCGTAGTGGCTGTTCAGCGCACCGCAGCACACCTGGCCTGCGGGGACCACCACCTCGCACCCGTTGCGCCGCAGCACGCGCACCGTGGCGTCGTTCACGTCGGGGAAGAACAGGCTCATGGCGCAGCCCGCCAGGAACCCCACACGCGCCCGGCGCTCACCCAGCGCGGGCAACACCTCGGCCTCGGGACTGAAGCCCCGCGGCGGCACCTCGGGGGCCAGCGCGGCACGCTGTCGCAGGCCCGTGGGCAACACGCGCTGCGCGAAGGCCAGCAGGCCGGTGCGCTGTGCCGCGCGCAGGGCCGCGGCCGCGCGCCGCAGCCGCCCGGGGTAGGGCATGAGCTGGCGCAGCACGAACCGGACCACCGCCCGCTGCACGGGCGGGCCCGGTGGGCCCAGCACGGCCCGCGCGGCCTCCGCGATACGCCCGTACTGGACGCCCGACGGGCAGGCGGTCTCGCACGCCCGACACATCAGGCACAGGTACAGGTGGTCGGCGATGGCCGCCGGCTCCAGCCGTCCCGCCGCCGCCTCCTTCACGAGCCAGATGCGTCCGCGAGGGGACTCGGCTTCCAGACGGGTGACCCGGTAGGTGGGGCACTGGTTCAGACACAGGCCGCAGTGGATGCAGGTCTCGACCTCGGGAATCCATGGCATCGCCGAAGTCCCGGCAGCTCGCGGCGCGACAGCAGCGCCCGACGCGGCGCCACCCGGCGGCGCGAGGTCGGCCGGACCGAGCCGCGCGGGCACTGCGGGGGCGTGGGACGGGCCGCTCATGCCGGCGGCGCAACGCCACCCGGCCGCCCCGCAACCTCGGGGGCAGTCGCGCCGGGGCTCTCCGGGACGGCCGCGGCGAGGGTCTCCGGGGCGGCCACGGCAACGCCGCCCCTCCCTGCCTCACCCCCTGCCTCACGGATGACCGTGTGCGCCGCAGCGCCGTCGTCCACCTCGCGCGGCGCGGGGATCGCGTGCGGGGACCGGCCGATCGGGAAGATCTTCTCGGGGTTGCACAGCCCGTCCGGATCGAAGACGGCCTTGATGCGCTTCATCGCGGCGATGTCGGCCTCGCCGAACATCCAGCCCAGGTACTCGCGCTTCTCCAGGCCGATGCCGTGCTCGCCGGTGATGGTCCCGCCAGCGTCCACGCAGGCGCGCATGATGTCCTCGGTCAACCCCACCACGCGCGCGTACTCGGGCGAGTCTTCAGCGATGTCGAAGAACGGGGTGGGATGCATGTTCCCGTCGCCAGCGTGGAAGAAGTTGGCGACACCCACCTCCCACTTCCGGCCGGCAGCCAGGACCTGGCGCATCACCTCGGCCAGGCGGGAGCGCGGCGCGCACACGTCGAGCATCATGGCGCGCCGGCCCAGCCGGCCCAACGCCCCGTAGGCATGCTTGCGGCCCTTCCAGAGGCCGGCGCGCTCCTCGGCCGTGGCGGCGGTCTGGATGCGACGGGCGCCGTGCTGACGGCAGATCGCCTCGATCCGCTCGATCAGCACCGGCACGGCCTCGGCCACCCCTTCGACCTCGATCAACAACGCCGCCTCGGCGTCCTCGGGGAACCCGGCGCCCAGCGTGCGGTTCACCGCCCGCATCGAGATCCCGTCGAGGACCTCCAGCGCTTCGGGCACGATGCCGGCAGCGATGACCGCGGAGGTGGCCTCACACGCGGCGTCCATGGCGTCGTAGATCGCGAGCAGCGTGCGCACCGCCTCGCGCTTCTGGACCAGGCGCACGACGATCTTGGTCACGATCCCAAGGGTCCCCTCGGAGCCCACCAGCAGGCCGACGAGGTCGTAGCCCGGTGCGTCGTGCGCGCGGCCGCCCACCCAGGCGAGCGTCCCGTCGGACAGCACCACCTCCAGGCCCAGCACGTTGTTCCCGGTGACCCCATAGGCCAGGCAGTGCGGCCCGCCGGCGTTGGTGGCGACGTTGCCGCCGATGGTCGACGCCACCTGACTGCCCGGGTCGGGTGCGTAGAACAGGCCGTGGGGCTCCAGCGCCGCGGTCAGATCGGCATTCACGACGCCTGGCTCGACGACCGCGAGCCGGCTGGCGACGTCGATCTCGAGGATGCGGGTCATGCGGGTGAGGGCCACCACGATGCCGCCCCGCACGGGAATGGCGCCGCCGGCCAACCCGGTGCCGGCGCCCCGCGCGACGACCGGCAGGCCGGCCTCGCGGGCGATCCGCACCACCGCCGCCACCTGCTCGGCGCTATCGGGCAGCACCACGGCGTCCGGGCGGCCCCGCGCCACCATCAGGGCATCCTGCTCGTACACCGACACGTCGTCGGTGCGGTGGAGCACGTACGGCCGTCCGACGACGGCTTCCAGGCGGCGGATCAGCTCGGTGCGGTCCATGACCTCCCCGGCGCGCGTCCCCGGTGCCGGTGGTACCGCGACACGACCTCTTGTTTCCTGTGCACGGGGCGATCTCCTGCGGGCGGTGCGTCTACCCGGGTATCCATGCCGCGCGAGCCGGCCTCCACCCGCGTGCGTGGCTCGCCGGTGCACCGGTGCTGCCTGCCTGACGCCGTGGGCCGGGCTGCGATGGGCAGCCGGCGCGTCCTGTGTCAACGTAGGCCGATACTGCATGCCGGCCGGCCAGCGCGCAGGGACGGTGCCCCTGGCCGCGGTAGTCATGCCAGAGCGTGGGCTCGTGCGAATCGGCGGCAGCCGTTGCTGGCCTCGTGCACGCGCCCGACATTCCGCGTCCGCCGGGGAGGTATCGATGCACGACCTGCGACCTACCGTCACCCGCACGCTGCCCACCGCGGTGGCTCCCCTCGCATCCGGCCTGCTGGTCACGGCGGCGGTGGCGACAGTCGCCTGGGCCGGCGGCGGCTGGGTCCCGCTCGTCGGCGCGCCGGTGCTGGCACTCGCCGTGGGACTGACGGTGCGCACCGTCAGCGGTCCGCGGCCGGCGTGGCGCCCCGGCCTGGACTTCGTCCTCAAGAGGCTACTGCGGGTGGCCATCGTGCTCTTCGGGACCACGCTCAGCTTCGCCCAGGTGCTGCGCATCGGCACCGGTACCCTGGCGGTGCTGGGTACGACCGTGGTGCTGGCGCTGGGGCTGACCGCGCTGTTCGGGCGATGGCTGCGTGCACCCGGGGGACTCGTCGGCCTGATCGGCGCGGGCACCGCTATCTGTGGCGCGACAGCCATCCTGACCATCGGGCCCATCATCGAAGCGCGTCAAGAGGAGATCGCCTTCGCCGTGACAACGATCTTCCTCTTCAACATGCTGGCGGTGGTCGTCTACCCGGCGCTGGGCCATGTGCTCGCCCTGTCCGACGCCGCCTTCGGCGCCTGGGCCGGCGCGGCCATCCACGACACCTCCTCGGTGCTGGCGGCTGCGTTCCAGTTCAGCGAGCCCGCCGGCCAGGTCGCTACCGTGGTGAAGCTCACCCGAACGCTGCTGCTGGTACCACTGGCGCTCGCGTTCGGCATCGCGTCCAGCGTGCGGCGCAGCCGCACCGGGGGCGTGGCACGGCCTCGCGTCCGCCTGGCGCGAATCTTCCCCTGGTTCGTCCTGTGGTTTGCTGCGGCTGCCCTGGCGAACACCGCCGGGCTGGTGGCGCCGCCGGTCGCCCGGACCGCCTCGCTGGCGGGCCGCGTCCTGGTGGTCATGGTGATGGCCGCAGTGGGGCTGTCGGCCGACCTGCAGGGCATGCGCCGCGTGGGACTGCGCCCGCTCGGCATCGGCCTCCTGGCGTCGGTTGCGATCGCGGTGGTCAGCCTGGCCCTGATCCGGGCGTGGCTGTAGGGTCGGACCGTGGACGCTCGGTGGATCTGCCCGCGGGGAGAGGAGCGGCGGATTGGGACGATTAGCGGGTGGCCAGCAGCCAACGCGACGTGCAGGTGCGCAGCAGGGAGACGAGCGGTGGATTGGGGGACTATTAGGGAAGTTCGCGGACAGCCGCGACCGCCTCTTAGGGAAAATCCTCGTCTAGAACTCCCCAAAGAAGGGTAGAAACTCCCCGAAGCCTCCAGCGGCGGGTACCGATGGTCGGCGAGGCCCGGACGCGCCGCCGGAAGGAGGTGCTGCGCGTATGCCGCAGACCCCGATGGTGCTCCTGCTGGGCAGCGTGCCGCCCAGCGCCGAGGACACGGCCTCCCACACGTTGTGCGCACTCGCGGTGGCTCCCGATGGCACGCTCACCGTGGCGGGACTGCGTCGCGTCGCACGCGTGGACACCCCTGCCTGGACGAGCCTGCTCCAGGAACTCCGGGCCGGCACGGCTACCCCTGTGCTGGTGTGTTGTGACGGCACGCCAGCGGTGGTGCGCGCCGTGGAAGCGACGTTCCCGGGTGTCGCTATCCAGTACAGCATCCCTCACCGGCTGGCCGTCATGCGGCGCAGCGTGGACGGTCGAAGGCACGCGGGGTGCACGGAGGAGGCCCGCAGGATCTTCCTGGCGGGCGACCGCGAGGCCGCCGCAGCCCGCTTCCGCGCCTGGCGCGCTCGCTGGGTGGCAGAAGGCGAGCGAGCCGCCCGCGATCTGGAGACCGACCTGGCGCGGTGCCTGGCCTTCTACCGGTTGCCCCGCCATCTGCGGGCACGCGCACGCAGCGTGTGCGTTGTCCGGCATGTGCTCCGAGGCGGCGCGCGCACCGGGCCGACCCTCCGGAAGCCGCCGCCCGCCGCCGACGTGGCGGCGGGTGCAGGCATGTTGCGCGCAGGACCAGCGCGTGTGGGGCTCGTCCCGGATGCGGTGCGGCACCTGCCGGACGCACGAGCTCTGCCCGGCCCGTCCAGGCCGCAGCGCAGACGCCCGAGGGGATGGGCGGTGGTGGGCGCAGTTGTGCTCCTCGCCGCCGCTGGCGCGTCGTACCTGCCGGGGCGTTCTCTCCGGTCGTTGGCCGTCGCGCAGCATCGAGCTGTCTCTCCACCGACAGACGGGGCCGGTGCCCTGGATCGTGGGGTCGCGCCCGCCGGCGCCGACCGCGACACGATCGCGGTAGGCGGTCCGGCGACGCACGCCGCGGATCCCGCAGCCGCTGGTGCTACCGCGCCGCCGTCGATCGTTATGGGCCGCTCGGGTTCCCCCGAACTGCCCCCGCAGGCCCGGTCTCCGACAGGCCCCGCGCACGTGGGGGCTCGCCCGAACGGCGCACCCGGCGAGGTTGCGGAGACACCTCGGAGCGCCCTGCCCGCCCGCGGCCACGCGACCATGGGCGTCAGCGTGATCTTGAGTGCCACCGGCAGGTCGTGGCTGCGGGTCACAGTCGACGGCATTCGGGTCTTCGAGGGCGTCGTGCGCGCCGGCGAGATCCGGCAGTGGACTGCCCGTCGCGTGATCCACATCAGGACGGGAAACGCGGGGGCGGCCGACCTCACGGTCAACGGTCTGCGCCTCGGCGTGCCGGGACGGATCGGCCAGATCGCGTCGTTGACCTTCACGCCGTCGGGCGCAAGACCCTGAGATCACCCAGCGTCGCATCCGGCGCGGGCGCTACAGGAGGATGGTCTGGGGAAGGGGTGCGCGCCCGCCCTCCCGAAGAGTCGCGGCGTGTGCCCGACCGTCGTGGCCTGCAGTGCCCCATGACGTCCAACGCCGTCGCCGCATGACGTCCATCACCGACGTGCCCGGCATCCGCGTGGGCCACGAGACCGACCTCGTGGGCCTGACGGGCTGCACGGTCGTGCTCTGCGAAGGCGGCGCCACGGCGGCAGGCGAGGCGCGCGGGGCCGCGCCGGGCACGCTGGGCCTGTCGGTCCTGCACCCGGGCAACCTGGTCCAGCGGATCCACGGCGTGCTGCTGGCGGGCGGCAGCGCGTTCGGCCTGGCCGCGGCCGACGGCGTGATGCGCTACCTGGAGGAGCGCGACTGCGGCCTGGACACCCGCGTGGCGCGGGTGCCCATCGTGTGCGGCGCCGTGATCTTCGACCTGGGCCTGGGCGACCCGCGGGCCCGGCCCGACGCGGCCATGGGCTACCGCGCGTGCCAGCAGGCCACCGACGGCCCGGTGGCCGAGGGCAGCGTGGGCGCCGGCACCGGCGCCACCGTGGGCAAGATCCTGGGGCCCGCCTACGCGATGAAGGGCGGTGTGGGCACCTGGAGCGTGCGCCTGCACGACGGCACGGTCGTGGGCGCGCTGGTGGTGGTCAACGCCCTGGGCGATGTGCGCGCCGAAGACGGGACGATCCTGGCTGGCGCCCGCGCGCCCGAGGGGGGCTTCGCGGACGCGGCGCGTGCGCTGCTGCGCCGGCCGCCCGACGCGGTGTTCGCCACCAACACCACCCTGGCCGTGGTGGCCACGTCCGCGACGCTCACCAAGGCGCAGTGCTGGCGCCTCGCGGTCCAGGGACACGCGGGCCTGTCGCGGGCGATCGCGCCCTCGCACACGTTGTTCGACGGCGACACGGTCTTCGCGCTGGCGACGGGCGTGCACGCCACCGGCGACCTCGTCGGCCTGGGCGAGGCCTGCGCGCAGGCGGTCGCTGAAGCGACGCGCCGTGCCGTGCGCGCAGCCCGTGGCCTCGGCGGCGTCCCGGGCTACCCGGACCTGCAGCCCGCCTGAACAGGCGCGCGGAGAACGGCGCCCGACCAGACGCACGGAGGCCTGTGCCTCGGATGCATCGCGCCCGGGCGCCGGTGCAGACGGGGTGTGCACAGGGTGCAGGAAGGCGCGTTCGGCCACCAGGGCCGTGGTGGTATGATTACTCCCGGACCCGGGTCGGCGGGGGACCGGCGTCTACG
Organism: Armatimonadota bacterium; assembly: GCA_031459855.1. Lineage (NCBI taxonomy): Bacteria > Bacillati > Candidatus Sysuimicrobiota > Candidatus Sysuimicrobiia > Candidatus Sysuimicrobiales > Candidatus Humicultoraceae > Candidatus Fervidifonticultor > Candidatus Fervidifonticultor primus. Next base: position 1,832,072 of record JAVKHP010000001.1, on the reverse strand, counting down.
GAGCGTGTGCAATTGCGCCCCATGATGACGCGGACCGTCCCGCACCCGGCAGGGTGCCACTCAGCGGCGGCACCATGCTGCAGTGGGGCTGCATGACGACCCGACCCGCCAGGCACCGGGCGGGGTGAGGAGCGTGAGACGTGGATCTGGCGATCTCCAGTTTTGCGGCGGTCCGTCGGCCGCTCCAGGAGGCGGCCGCAGACCTGCTGGCCGCGGACGTTGGCATCGAGATCCTCTGTGAGCCGCCCCACGCGTGGCCGCCGCCCGTGCCCTGGCCCCATGGCCGCGTGGTCTCGCTGCACGCTCCCATCCTCGGCATCAACATCGCCAGCACCAACCCGGGCATTCGTGAGGAGTCGGTGGCGCAGGTGATCGCGACGATCCACGAGGCGGCGCGGCTGGGCGCGCGGGGCGTGGTCGTGCACCCGGGCCTCCCGCCCTACCAGGAGGTCTTCCCACGCGAGACCGGACTGCCGCACGCGGTGGCCTCGCTGCGCCGGTGCGCCGACGCGGCGGCGGCCGCCGGCATCCACCTCTATCTCGAGAACATGCCGGCGGTGGCGCTGGCCGATGGTGCGCCCCGCATCGGGTTCGCGTACGGGGTGCGCTACGAGGAGCTGCGCGAGCTGTTCGAGCGGGTGGCCCATCCGGCGCTGCGCCTGTGCCTCGACGTGGCCCACGCCTACCTGGCCGGCCCCGACGTGCTGCGGGCTCTGCTCGCCGACCGGGACGTGGTGCACGTGCACGTCAACGACAACCGCGGACGGCGTGACGACCACCTCGCCTGGGGCGACGGCGAGATCAGCCAGGCCGTCGACCTGGGGCGCGACCTGCCCCCGTGGGTGCAGACCGTCGTCATGGAGACCGCGACGGTCGACGCCGCCCATCGGTCGCTCGCCCGGGCGGGGCTGGGCGTCGCGCAGGGACGCGACGCCACCGAAGGGAGGGCACGCAGGTGATGCAGCAGACGACGAGGAGCGTGCAGGTGCGACGTGCGCACGGTCCCCTGGCAGCGGTCGCGCTGGCCGTGGTGGTGGTCGCGGCCCTGACCGGAGGCGCACCGGCGGGCGCACAGGCCCCGCGGGACCGGTTCGTCTTCGCCCTCTCGGGTGGGCCCGACACCCTGGACCCCCAGGCGACCGCGGCCACCCTCGCGTTCCAGGTCAACAAGAGCCTCTACGACACGCTGGTCGAGCCCGACGACGAGGGGAAGCTCGTCCCGGCGCTGGCCGAGTCGTGGACGGTCTCGCCCGATGGCCTGGTGTGGACGTTCCGGCTGCGCGCGGGCGTGAAGTTCCACCACGGGAAGACGCTGGATGCGGGCGACGTGAAGGCGACGTTCGAGCGCATCCTCGATCCGGCCACGCGGTCGCCCAAGCGCGGCGACTTCGGCAGCATCCGCACCATCGAGGTGGTCGATCCCCTCACGGTGCGCATCACCCTGGCCGAGCGCTTCGCGCCGTTCCTCGCCGCGCTGGCCCACGGGTGGGGCGCCATCCTGCCGGCCGACCTCATCGCCCGCCGCCACGACTTCGGCACGCGGCCGGTGGGGACCGGGCCGTTCACCGTGGCCGAGTGGCAGCGCGACGCCTTCATCCGGCTGCAGCGCTTCGACGGCTACTGGATCAAGGGCCAGCCGCGGCTGCGCGAGGTGCTGATCCGCTTCGTGCCCGAATCGGCGGTGAAGGTGGCGGGGCTGCTCGCAGGCGAGTTCGACGCCATCGACGCCATCCAGTTCCTCGACCTGCCGCGCGTGCGCGCCAACCCCAACGTGCGGGTCCTGCGCCAGGTCACCAGCCTGATCAACGTGCTGGCGCCCAACCACAGCCGTCCTGCACTGCGCGACGTGCGCGTGCGCCGGGCCCTGTGGCATGCCGTCGACCGCCAGCAGGTCCTCAAGACCGCCTACGGCGGGGAGTCGCTCGTCTCCAACGTCTTCATGGACGTCACCAGCCCCTACTACGTGGACATCCCCGACCCCTACCCCTACAACCCCGACCAGGCGCGCCGGCTGCTGGCCGAGGCCGGGTACGGGAGCGGGCTGACGCTGGACCTGGCCCTCCCGCAGCCCTACCAGGCGCACATCGAGGCGGGTCAGCTGGTGCAGGCGATGCTGGGGCGCGTGGGCGTGGTGGCCCGCACGCGCGTCGTGGAGTGGGGCTTCTGGCTGTCGCGCATCTACGCCGGCGGCGAGTACGACCTGACCATCATCGGCCACACGGGCAAGCTCGACCCCGACGGCCGGCTGGCGGGGTTCGGCGACCCCAGCAGGGTACCGCCCAACTACGTGCGCTACGACAACCCCCGCGTGGCCGACCTGATCCTCGCCGGCCGCCTGACCACCAACCCCGACCACCGCAAGCGGATCTACGCCGAGGCGCTCAAGAAGATGACCGAGGACGTGATGCTGATCCCGTTGGGCACGCCGGTGCTCTACATGGGCACCCAGCGGTCGGTGCGCGACTTCCGCCAGCTCTACGCCATCGACACGTTCGACTTCCGGAAGACGACGAAGTGATGGAGCCGGCGGCCCGACGCGCCCCCGCGGCGCCCGTGCACGTCCCCGCGTAGCCCGCGGGGACCATGCCGTTCGTCCTCCGGCGGCTGCTGGCGGTGGTGCCCACGGTCCTCGTGGTCGCCACCGCCACGTTCCTGGCGCTCCAGGTGGTCCCGGGCGACGTGGCCACCATCATGTTGGGCGTCGATGCCCGCCCCGACGAGCTCAGTCGGCTGCGGCGCGAGCTGGGGCTCGACCGGCCGCTGGTGGTGCGCTACGTCGAGTGGCTGGGCCGGCTGGCCCGCGTCGACCTGGGCACCTCGGTCGCGTACCGCGAGCCCGTGACACGGTTGCTCGCCCAGCGGCTGCCCGTCACGGTGTCGGTCGCGATGGCGGCGATGGCCGTGGCCCTGGGCGTTGCGCTCCCGGTGGGCATCGCGGCGGCCCGACGCGCATGGTCGGCGCTCGACCTGGCGGCACTGGCGGGGTCGCAGGTGGGGCTGGCGATCCCGACGTTCTGGTTGGGGATCCTCCTGCTGTTGGGCTTCGCCGCGGCGTGGCCCGTCTTCCCGCTGCAGGGCTACGCGGCGCTGGCGCGCGATCCGGCGCAGTGGCTGCGGCACCTGGCGCTGCCGGCGCTGGCCCTGGGCCTGGAGCGCGCGGCGGCGCTCACGCGCCTGGTGCGGGCGGCGGTGCTCGACGAACTGCGGCGCGACTACGTGCGCACCGCCCGCAGCAAGGGCCTGGGCGAGGTCACCGTGCTCCGGCGGCACGTGCTGCGCAACGCGCTGATCCCGGTGCTCACCGTGGCGGGCCTGCAGCTGGGCTTCCTGCTGGGCGGCACGATCGTCATCGAACAGGTCTTCGGCCTGCCGGGCCTGGGCCGGCTGCTGCTGCAGGGCATCTACGCGCGGGACCTGCTGATCGTGCAGGGCGCCGTGCTCACCATCGCCACGATGTTCACGCTGCTCAACCTGGCCGTCGACCTCCTCTACGCGGCGGCCGACCCGCGCATCACCTACGACTGAGCGTGACCACGCGACCGTCCGCCCGCTGCCCGCTCGTGCGTGGTGCCAGCACCTGCACCAATAGCTACGCATGACCACGCCGCCGTCCGCGCTCCGCCTTCCGCTCGCACGCGGCCGGCCCGCGCCCCCGCGCCGGCGCCGGCTGAACCCGCCGCTGGTGGCCGGCGGGGCGCTGGTGACGACGCTGGTGGTGCTGGCGCTGGGAGCGCCCTGGCTGGCGCCCTACGATCCCACGGCCGTGGATCCGGCGGGGCGGCTCGCACCGCCTGGCGGCGGCCACCTGCTGGGCACCGACCGCCTGGGCCGCGACGTCGCCAGCCGGCTGCTGCACGGCGGCCGCGTGGCGATGGCCGTGGGCGCCACCGCGGTGCTGATCGGCGCGGGGACGGGCGTACCGCTGGGGCTCGTGGCGGGCTTCCGCGGCGGAGCGCTCGACAGCGTGGTCATGCGCGTCATGGACGGGCTGCTGGCGTTCCCGGCCCTGCTGCTGGCCGTGATGATGATCGCGGCGCTGGGCCCGGGCCACGTGCAGGCGATGGTCGCCATCGGGATCGTGCTGGTGCCGATCTTCGCGCGTTTGAGCCGCGCGCAGACGCTGGCCGTCCGCCACCAGGAGTTCGTGCTGGCAGCGCGCGCGCTTGGCGCGCCGGAGGGGCGCATCGTCGCCCGCCACGTGCTGCCCAACATCGCCGGGCCGCTGCTGATCCAGGGCACGGTGGCGTTCTCGGGCGCGGTGCTGGCCGAGGCGTCGCTCAGCTACCTGGGCCTGGGCACGCAGCCGCCCACCCCGTCGTGGGGCGGCATGCTGCAGGAGGCGCGCGACGTGCTCTTCATCGCGTGGTGGATGGCGATCTGGCCCGGGGTGACCATCGCGGCAGCCGTCCTGGGCTTCAACCTGCTGGGCGACGGCCTGCGCGACCTGCTGGATCCCCGGCTGCGGGGCGGGGCCGGGCCGTGAGCGCGCTGCGCGAGCTGGCGGCGCGCGCCGCCGCGGCCGTGGATCCCGACGAGGTGGTGGCGCTGACGTGCGCGCTCGTGCGCATCCCCAGCGTGATCCGCCCGGGGGACCCCGCCGGCACGGAGGCCGCGGTCGCGGCGTACCTCGCCGAGGACCTCCGCGCGCGGGGCCTCATGGTGTCGACCTCCCTGGCAGCCCCCGGCCGTCCCAACGTGGTCGCCGACTGGGAGACCGGCCGGCCCGGCCGCGGCCTGATCCTCGAAGGCCACACCGACGTGGTGACCGAGGGCGACCCAGCCGCCTGGACCTACCCGCCCTTCGACGCCGTCGTGGCCGACGGGCGCATCTGGGGCCGCGGGGCGTGCGACATGAAGGGCGGGCTGGCGGCGGCGATCGTGGCACTCGACGCTGTCCGCCGCACCGTGCCCGACCTGCCGGGACGCGTGCGGCTGGCAGCGCTCGCCGACGAGGAAGGCCTGATGCTGGGCGTGAAGGCGTTCGTGCGCGCCGGAGGCTGCCAGGGGTTCGACGCGGCGGTGGTGTGCGAGCCCGAGGAGAACGAGCTCTGCCTGTACCAGAAAGGCGCCATGCGTGTGCTGGCCACGTTCGTCGGCAAGATGGCCCACGGAGCCATGCCCTACGCGGGCGCCAACCCCATCCCGTGGGCGGCGCAGTTCGTGCTGGGCCTGGGCGAGCTCGAGCACCGGGAACAGGCGCGCGTGGGCAGCCATCCGTTCCTGGGCCTGCCCCACGTGACGCCCACCACGATGCGCGCCCCGGTCCACGGCGAGCCGCAGTTCAACGTCATGGCGGGCGAGGCGCAGGTCACGGTCGACGTACGCACCGTGCCCGGGCAGGACCACGCGGCGGTGCTGGCGGCCATGGAGGCGCTGGCCGAGGGCACTCGCGCCGGCGACCCGCGGGCGGCGATCCGCCTCGAGCTGGTCGAGGACCGCCCGTGGATCGCAACGCCCGCCGACGCGCCGATCGTGCAGGCGGTAGCGCGGGCGTGCGAAGTGGCGCTGGGTCGGCCCGCGCGCTACGGCGGTGTGCCGGGCGCCACCGACGGCACATTCCTGCACGCGTGGGGCGGCCTCCCGATCGTCACCATCGGACCGGGGAAGCGCGAGCTGCCCCACCAGGTCGACGAGTACGTGGCCATCGACGAGCTGGTGGCAGCGGCCCGCCTGTACGCGGCCACGATCGTGTACTATCTGGGCGCCGGCGAGGAGGACGCGCCGTAGGCGCCACGAGAGAACCGCAGCCACGGGAGTGCCATGTTCGGCCGCGTTCCCGGTGCTCACCATCGAGGGCAAGCGGCCGGAGCTTCGCAGGCTGGCGCGCCTGCGCCCGTTGTGCTTGAGGTTTCCCGCACGGACACTGAGAAGCAAGATCGTGAAGGCCACCCTGGGTACAGAAGACACTGCGGCCAAGCCCTCACGGACTTCCGCAAGGGCGGGACCTTCCAACGCCGCAGTCTGGGTGGCCATGGCAGCTTTCATCGTCCTATAGGGCCTATAGCACGCCCCTGCGCGTGTAGACCCGCAAACAGCCGCTACAGCAGGGCTCCCGTCTCCAGATGCTGAATCTTCCCCCGTGTGTATTTGAGCCTGCGACAGGCCAACGCTCTGCTCCTGACGGTGGTGGTCGCGAGCGCCGTGGTCCTCGCCTGGGGTGCGGCGCAGACCTACCGGCACCTGCCGCCCCTCCCCGAAGCCTTCGTGGGGGAGGACGGGGCCGTCCTGTTCACAACTTCGGACGTGCGCGCCGGGCAACAGGTCTTCCAGCGCCGCAACCTCATGGGGTTCGGTACCCTGTTCGGGAACGGCAGCTACTTCGGGCCCGACTACGGGGCGGAGTACCTGGCCTGGCTGCGCGACTTGGTGGCGGAGCGCGTGCTCGGCCAACCTCCCCACCGGGCTTCCGCCGAGGAGCGGCGGAGGGCGATGCTGCGGGTCCGGGAGGTCCTGGGACAGGCCCGGCTGGACGGAGACCGCGCAGTCCTCCCGGCTCCCTGGGTCCAGGCCCACCAGCTCATCGAGGGCCGGTACCGCAGCCGGTTTGTGGGCGGCGACTGGCGTCTCGGCATCGCCCCCAACACCCTGCGGACGGAGGAGGTCGGGCCTTTTGCGGCCTTCGTGGCGTGGGCCGCCTGGGTGTCCGTGACCCCCCGGCCCGGAGGCGACGGGACGTACACCAACAACTTCCCGCCCACGCCGGAGCTGGGCCTTGTCCCGACCCCGGGAACGGTGCTGTGGACCGCGTGGTCCGTGGGGTGGGTTCTCGTCCTGGCCCTGCTGGTCGTGGTGGTCTTCGGCGCGGTGCGTCTGGAGCCCATCCCCGCGCTGCCGCCCTTGGAGGAACGCGCCGCCCGGCCGCCCGCCTTCTTGGCTCGGGTTGCCCTGCTGCTCGTGGGAGGCTGCTTCCTCGTGTTCCTCCTCCAGACCCTGGCGGGCGGCTACCTCGCCAACGCGTACGCGTCCCGGGAGGACTTCTACGGGTTGTTCCGCCGCTTGGGGCTGGAGCGCATGGCCGTGCTGCCTTTCCAGGCCGTGCGCTCGGCCCACACCGCCATGGCGGTGGTGTGGGTGGTGGGGATGTGGATGTCCGCGGCCCTGTACGTCGCCTTGCTCCTCGGCGGCCAGGAGCGGCCGTGGCACCGATCCGTGGCCTACGCCTCCGCGGTCGTCCTCCTCCTGTCCGTGGCAGGGACCCTCCTCGGCGTGTACGCGAGCGTTCAGGGGTGGGTCCGATCGCCGCTCCTGGGCAGCGAGGGCACGGAGTACCTGGAGATGGGGCGGCTGTGGCGGGCTGGGATTGCTGTGGGGTTCACCCTGTGGGTGGCGGTCCTCGCCTCCGCCCTGTGGGGCGCGGCCGTCGCGTGGCGCCCCCTGCTGCAGGTGCTGGTGTGGAACGGGGCTGGCATCACGGCTGCCTTCTACGCCAGCTTCGCGTACCGGCCCACCAGCCACTGGGTGGTCATCGACTTCTGGCGGTGGTGGGTGGTCCACCACTGGGTGGAGGGGATTTTCGCGTTCTTCCAGATCCTCGTGCTCGGGTGGTTCTTCGCGGGGCTCCGGCTGGTGAGCCGGGAGGACGTGACCAAGTCCTTGTACCTGGAAGGGGCTCTGGTGTTGCTGGCGGGGTTCCTGGCCATCGGGCACCACTTCTGGTGGGTTGGTGAACCTCCGCTGTGGCTGGGGATCGGCAGCGTGTTCAGCACCCTGGAGGTCATCCCCCTGTTCCTGCTACTGGGGACGGCCCTACGGGCCCTCGCCCGCGGCGCCGAGATCTCTGGGGCCTTGCGCTGGCCGTTGCGCTTCTTCGTCGCCAGCGCCCTGTGGCAGTTCGTGGGGTCGGGCATCCTTGGCCTGCTCATCAACCTCCCGGTGGTGAACTACTACCAGCACGGCACTTTCCTCACCGTGGCCCACGGTCACGCCTCGTTCCTAGGAGCCTTCGGGTTCGTGGCCGTCGGGCTGAGCCTGTACGCTCTCCGGCATGCCCGCCCGGAGGGCTGGAGCGAGAACCGACTCGCGGCGGCGTTCTGGGCTATGAATGTCGGCCTTGCGCTCATGGTGTTCCTGGCCGTGACGCCTGTCGGGGTTCTGCAGCTGCGGGAGGCGGTCCAAGCGGACTACGCTGCCGCTCGAGCCCTGAGCTTCTACGAGCGTCCCGAAGTGTTGTTCTTCAACAAGCTTCGGCTCCCCGGGGACCTTCTGATCATCTTGGGCGCTGCCCTGTTGGCGGTAGAAACGGTGCCTAAGGTCCTCGCCCGCGCGGGCGTCCGGGCCGTGGCGCTCCGGATGTGAGGCGTTGCTCTTGCACTATTGCCGCGCGGTGTAGTCGGTGGTCTCGGTAGTGGCGGCCACTCTCCCGCAGGTAAGCGGGTTCCAAGCCAGCCGCTACTTCGCCAAATGGATCGTCTGGGCCCGGTGTGGAGTCACGGACGCTCTGTACGCGGGGACACGCGTCGCAGCCGCGTGAACTCCGCCTTCGCCTAGAGTACGAGCTGGTGGCGGCGGCCCGCCTGTACGCGGCCACGATCGTGTACTATCTGGGCGCCGGCGACGAGGACGCGCCGTAGGCGCCACGCGAGAGCGCGAGGAAAGGAGGGTGACCTTCGTGGACTACCGACGGCTCTTTCGGCTGGACGACCGGGTGGCGCTGGTCGCTGGCGGCGCCTCGGGCATCGGCGCGGCGGCCGCCCGGGCCCTGGCGGCCCACGGCGCGCGGGTCGTCGTCGCCGACCTCAACCTCGACGGCGCCCGGGCCGTGGCCGCGGCGATCCAGCAGGACGGCGGGCAGGCCGAGGCCGAGCCCGTCGACGTCACCGATCCGGCGAGCGCTGCCGACGTGGTCGACCGTGTCGTGGCGCGCTGGGGCGCGCTCGACGTCGCCGTCGTCACGCCCGGCATCAACGTCCGGAAACCGCTGCTGCGGTACACCGACGAGGAGTTCGACCGCGTCGTGCTGGTCAACCTGAAGGGCAACTTCCGACTGATGCGGGCAGCCGGTGCGGTGATGGCCCCGCGGGGCCGCGGCAGCATCATCGTGCTGTCGTCGATCCGCGCGCTCGTCGTCGAACCCGGCCAGGGGGTCTACGCGGCAACGAAGGCCGGGCTGCTCCAGCTGGTGCGGGCGCTGGCGGCCGAGCTGGGACCGCAGGGCGTGCGCGTGAACGCCGTGGCACCCGGCGTGGTCGAGACCCCGCTCACGGCGCCGATCAAGGCCCACCCCGAGTGGTACCGGGCCTACGCGGCCAAGCCAGCACTGGGCCGCTGGGCGAGCCCGGACGAGATCGCCGGCCCCATCGTCTTCCTGGCGTCCGACGCCGCCAGCTACGTCACGGGGTCGCTGCTGCTGGTGGACGGCGGCTGGACCGCCGTGGACGGTCGGTTCAGCCCGCCGCTATGAGGGCCGCACCCGACCAGCACCGGCGATCACGATCACGACGCGCACCCGCGACGACGAGGTACCCGCTGTGAGCGTCACACCCGGGCACCGCCGGCGACCCGCCGTGAGCGCTCGCGCCCCGGATACGCCCGGGCACCCCGGCGCGGTCGCCTACACGGAGCGCGCAGCCGGCCCGCCCGCGCCTGCAGCGGAGCTCGACGCGAGCATCGTCGTCTCGACGTACAACTGTCGGGACCAGCTGGCGGCGTTGCTCGCCGATCTGGCCGCGCAGGAGGGCGCGTTCGAGATCGTGGTGGTGGACGACGGCTCCACCGACGGCACGGCCGAGATGCTGGACGGGCTGGCGCACCCGCACCCGGTGCGCGTCCTCCGTCAACGCAACCAGGGCCTCGCCGTCGCCCGGAACCGTGCCGCGCGCGTGGCGCGGGGCCGCGTCCTCCTCTTCCTCGATCCCGACCTGCGCCTCGCGCCGGGGCTCGTCGCCGCCCACCTCCGGCACTACCGCGGCGGCGCGCTGCTGGCGGTCCAGGGCCGGACGGTGCAGGACCCTGCCACGCTGCAGTCCACCTTCATGCGCGCCTACTACCTGCTCCCCGACCTGGCACCCCGCCGACGCGACGACCTCTCGTACGCCCACGTCGCCGCGCGCAACTTCTCGGTGGCACGGGAGGCGTTCGCGGCGGTCGGGGGCTTCGACGAGACGTTCCGCGGGTATGGCTTCGAGGACCTGGACCTCGCCTACCGCCTGAAGCGCGCCGGTGTGCGCATCGTCTACGAGCCCGCGGCGGTCGTGCGGCACGTCCACGTGCTCGACCTGGCTGCCGTGATGCGCCGGCAACGCGAAGCCGGCCGCAACGCCGTCTACCTCTGGCGCAAGCACGGCCGCCCGCACAGCCTGGCGCTGCTGGCCGAGATCCATCCCGTGCTGCTGCCGCTCAAGTGGCTGGTCTACCGGACCGGCGTCGGCGCGCGGGTGGTCCGGGCGGTGCTGCCGTGGGCCGAGCGGCACCAGCTCCTGCCGCTGTGCAGCGAGTGCTACAACCACCTGATCTGGCGGGCGTACTACCAAGGCGTGGCCGAGGGGTTGCGCGAGGGCCCGCGGGCGGGCGGGCGCTAGCCAGCGTCTGCCCGCGTATGGCGAGCCCTTGGGGAATCCGTCCGCGGGGCGTGCGGGGCCGGCGTCGCATGTGCGTGCGAGGCGAACGCTCCGCACAGGGCGATCAGACCGGGCTGTACGGTCGCTGCCTGGGACCGCCCCCTCCCGAGGAGCCGCCCACCGCGCGGAACTGAGCAAACGCCAGCTGCAACCTCGGCAGCTTGGTTCAGGGGTACAGGGGAACGCCTCGTGCTCTGGCAGCCGTGGTCAACCGCTGGTCAAGGGTGACAAGGGCGCCAGACGTGACAAGGGCGGTGACGAGGTAGGCAGCATCGTAGGGGGTAATGCCCTCCTCCAGAGCAAGCTGCACTGCATCACGCTGATTGATCTCGACCCAGTGCACGTCGAGACTCAGCGCAAGATCGAGTGCCCGCAGGATGCTCTCCGCACCGGCGGGATTCCTGACGGCTTTCCGCCAGGCCACGCTGGCCAGCTCGTAGGGCATCAGCGTGGGCGCATGGAGCAGTGCCCCCTCAAGAAGAAGTGCTAGTCGGCCACCCGCCGGCTCTCCGAACGCCACCGCGGCCAACGCGGAAGTATCCAGGACGAGTGCCGGGGGACGCTTCAATGAGCATCCCGATCGGCGCGCACCAGCAGGGCGGATTCGTCGGGCGCGCTCAACCCGAGAGCCTCCACGCGGCGTCGCAACTCCGTGACTGATAGGCGCTCGAGTCGGACAGCTTCCTCGAGGATCGCCAGCAGCTCGCCCTGAAGCGATCGATGAGACCGGCGGGCGCGGGCGCGCAACTTTGCCACGATCTCATCTGGCACGTTCTTGATGGACAGACTCTTGGGCATCACTCGTCCCCTTCTCTACCTGTCGCGCGTCGCCGTTGCGCTCCTGAAAGATCTATCAGGCATGTTATGGTTCCAATTCGGAACCACACTTAATCTACTATGGAGTAAACCCTGCCGGCAACATGGCGTTGGTCAGTGTGGAAGGGATCGGCGTGGCCTGCCGCATTGACGCAGGCTGCCCGGGCACTATCATGACCCCAGTGCCATGACCGACCTGATCGTCCAGGTCCGCGATCTGCGCAAGCGCTACGGCAGGCTCACCGCTGTCGACGGCGTGAGCTTCGACGTGCGCCGCGGCGAGATCTTCGGCATCCTCGGCCCCAACGGTGCGGGCAAGACCACCACCCTGGAGATGCTGGAGGGCCTCCGGGCCCCAGACGGCGGCAGCGCCCTGGTGGCCGGGGTCGACGTGCGCCACGATCCGCGCGGGGTGCGGGCGCGGATCGGCGTGCAACTCCAGGAGGCGGGCTTCTTCGACCGCCTGACGGTCGAGGAGACGCTGCGCCTCTTCGCCGCCTTCCACGGGCGCGCGGCCCCGCCCGAGCCGCTGTTGGAGCGGCTGCAGCTGGCCGAGAAGCGCCGCGCCTGGGTGTGCACGCTCTCCGGCGGCCAGCGCCAGCGGCTGGCCATCGCGGTGGCGCTGGTGCACGACCCGCCGGTGCTCTTCCTGGACGAGCCCACCACGGGCCTCGACCCCCAGGCCCGCCGCACTTTGTGGGACGTCATCGAGGGCCTGCGCCGCGAGGGGCGCACCGTCATCCTCACCACGCACTACATGGAGGAGGCGCAGCGACTGTGCGACCGCGTGGCCATCATGGACCACGGCCGCATCGTCGCCCTGGACACGCCGCGGGCGCTCATCAGGGCGCACGCGCCCGCGGCCACGGTGGCGCTGGCGGGCGCGGACGAGGAGACGACCGAAGAGGCCGCGCTCGGCGCCCTCCCGGCCGTGCGGCAGGTGGAGCGCGCCGACGGCGAGGTGCGCCTGGCCACCACCGATCCCGTCGAGACCGTGCAGGCGGTGCTGGCGCTCCTCCGCACGGGGACGCTGCGTTTCACCCAACTGCGCGTGGAGGAGGCCACGCTGGAGGACGTCTTCCTGCACCTGACGGGCCGGAGCCTGCGCGAATGAGGGGACAGCGATGCGTGCCTTCGGCCTGACCGTCCTCTTCTTCTTCAAGCACTACTTCCGCGACCGCACCAGCGTCTTCTGGGGGCTGCTGTTTCCCCTCATGTTAATGAGCCTCATCGGGGTCGCGTTCGGCCGCGGGGAGAGCGTCACGTTCACGGTCGGCCTCGTGCGCGGCCCGGGCCCTGTGGCCGAGGGGCTGCGCCAGGGACTGGCCGAGGTGCCAGTGCTGCGGGTGGTGGACGAACCCGACGAGGCCTCGGCGCTCCAGGCGCTCCGGCGCGGGCGGCGAGTCCTCGTCATCGTCCCGCCGGATGCGGCGTCCGGGTCGGCAACGGCCTCCCCGAGGGCCTCGCCCCTGGCACCCGCCCAGGCCCACCGGACCGGCACCATCCGCGTCTACGTCGACCAGGCCCGCCTGCAGGACGCGCGCACGGCGCTCCTTATCCTGGAACGCTTCGTGGCCGAGGCCAACCTGCGCCTTTTTGGGGCGGCGCCGATCCTGCGCCTGGAGACCGCGCCGGTGGCCGGCGCGCGGCGCATGCGCTTCATCGACTTCCTTCTCCCGGGCATCCTCGCCATGACCGTCATGAATTCCGGCCTGCAGGGGACGAGCTGGGTGGTGACCGAGTACCGGCAGCGTCTCGTGCTCAAGCGGGTGCTGGCGACGCCGGTGCACCCTGGCCTCTTCCTCGGCGGCCTGGTGGCCCGCTACGCCGCCACCAACCTAGTGCAGCTGGCGGTGATCGCGCTGGTGGCGGTGGGGCTCTTCCGGGTCGTGATCGCCGGCAGCCTGTTCGCGCTCGCGGGCCTGGCGGTGTGGGGAACGCTGGTCTTCGTGGGAATGGGGCTTGCGGTCTCCACGGTCTCGCGCACGCCCGAAGCCGCCAACCTGCTGGGCAGCCTGCTCGGCTTTCCCATGATGTTCCTCGCGGGGGTCTTCTGGCCGCGGGAGTTCATGCCGGCGGCGGTGCAGCCGCTCATCAGCGCGCTGCCGCTTGCGCCGCTCGTCGAGGCGATGCGCGGCGTGGCCGCCCGCGGCGACGCGCTCGGCCCCTACCTTCCGGGGCTGCTCTACCTGACGGGGTGGGGTGTGGCGGCCTTCCTCCTGGCGAGGTCGCGGTTCCGGTGGGAGTAGACCACCGCGTCCGAGGTGTCAGTCGTCGCCGAGGCCGAAGAACCGCTCCAGGTCAGGCCAGCGCTCGGGCGTGACGGGGTGAATCGCGATCGTGCCTCATACGCCGAAAAAGATCTCGTGCTAGCGGGCGAATCGAGCCGTATCAAGGGGCAACCGACGTGGTGCGTGGGGGCGGGCTTCGGATGGATATGGTTTACCTGCCCGGGCCACTCGAGCCCAGACCTAATCCCGCACGAGCCCGACCGCCACCTGCAGCGAGCGTCGGGGGCCGTCGAGCGTCACGACCCACTGGTTGAGCAGATCGCGCCCCAGGAGCACCTCTCCGCCCACTCCCACCACCTCAGCGATCCGTCGCCCACCGGCCACTTCCACTTCCGCAGCGAAGACCGGCACACGAGCCGTCCCCGCCACGCCACGTACCGTCACCTCGCCCACCTGAGGCAGGCGGAGCGCCTGGGGCAGGCCGTCCGGGAGGACGGTGACGTCGGCGCCGCTGTCCACGAGCGCCGCCACGGCGGTCGCCGGCTCGGCGCGGGGCGGTCCGAGGCGCACCGGGAGCACGGGGGCCGGTGGGTCGCGTCGCGCATCGTAGGGGAAGGCATGCACCGTGGGACTGCGCCGTCGGGATCGCCGGGAGGACGCCACCACGGCTATGGCTGGACCTGCCCGGGCGCGGTCGTCGAGGGCGCAGACGGGCGGTTCATCGTCCAGGGCGCTGCACCGGCTACCCTGGGACCAGCCAGGGCGAAGGGAGGGACACTACCCGCTCCTCGGCCGTTACCTTCGGCATGAAGACCGGCCGTGATCCCAGCCGCGCGAACACCCGGCGCGCCAGCGCGTCGAAGTCACGGTCGTGGTCGATCACCCGACCGCGGTCGATGGCCACGTACTGGTTGCGGTAGCGCCGGACCAGGCGCGCGCGGTTCACCTCGAACCAGCGCATGCTCTCGGCCAGGTGCTTTGCGGCGTCGGGAGCCGCGCTCGCCGTAGCCGCCGTGCCGGCCGCCGTGGCCTCCCTGACCTCGGCACTGCGGGGCGTCGGTCCGGGACGCCCGGTGGCCCGCGGTCGCGCCCGGCCGGCCCTTCGCGGGCCGGGTAGCGGGACCGTCACGCCCACCACCTGCTGGAGCGCCTCGGCCACCAGGGCCGTCAGCGTCACCCCGCGTCGCGCCGCCGTGGCCTTCGCTTCCCGCACCAGCACCTCGGGGAGTCCCCGCAGGTAGAGCGTCGTGCCGCGTGCCATCGCCCCTCACCTCTTCCGCCGCACCGCCGTGGTAGCGGCGTGACTGTCCCGCAGACATCCCGCGACGATTCCTACGATAACGCAGCTAACGTATGTTATCAATGCAAACAATGTGGCACCCTAAGCCATTCGGGCCTCAGCCTGGTTTTCTCGGCTCGAAGTTCCGCGACCGCTAGCCTTCCCCGGCATCGCGGACGGCCGCGATTGCCTCGATCTCCACCAGCCACTCCGGCCGGGCCAGGCTTCTCACCACCACCGCCGTGCTGGCCGGGTAGAAGCCCAGCGGCCCGAAGACGCGCTTGCGGATCTCGCGGACCATCGAGAGGTACTCCAGGCGCGTAACGAAGACCGTGAGCTTCACCACCTGGTCCAGGCTGGAGCCTCCGGCCTCCAGCGTGCGCCGGAGGTTGGCGAACACCTGCCCCGTCTGCGCCCAGATGTCGTCGCGGCCGACCAGGTTGCCCTGCTCGTCCAGCGCTACCTGGCCGGAGACGAACAGCAGGTTGCCCGCGCGGGCGGCCTGCGCGTACCCCAGCGTCTCGTTGGTGTCGAACACCACCGGCATGCGGCCTCCCTCCCTCGGGTCGCCCTTTTGGATCCCCACCGCCGTCCTGCCACGATGAAAGCATCGTGCCGTGCGATCGTCGTGCCCACCATGGCCTCACGGGCCCGGCACCACGAACACCGCGACCTCCATCGGCCCGTGGGCACCCTGCACCGGCACCAGCCCGATGTCGGCGCTGCGGCTTGGGCCCGTGACGAGCGCCAGCGCCGACGGCAGCTTCGCGCCCCCGCCTGCAGCAGCACCCGAAAGGGCACCGGCACCCGGAGGACCAGCATCCGGAGGGCCAGCACCCGGACGACCAGCGCCACCCAGCTGCTCTTCCGCAGCGAGCCGCGCACACCACGCGGCCAGGTCGGGCACGATGCGGTCGGCGCGCAGCACCGCCACGTGCAGCGGCGGCAGCAGCGAGAATGTCCGCGGGCGCCGCCGGTCGGCGGGCAGCACCAGCGACGCGCTCTCGGCGATGCCCCACGCCGCGCCGGTGAGCCCGGCATCGGCCTGCGCCACCACCTCGACCGGCGCGCCGGGTGCGACGACCTCGAAACCGCGGGCAGCCAGCTGGGCCACCACTGCCCAGATCTCTGGATCGTCCCAGGCGGCGAGGCGCTGGGCTCCACGGCCGGCGAGCCATGCCGCGGCCTGCGCTGCCGCGTCATCCACCGACGCGCAGACCTCCACCGTGGCGGCCACGGCGCGGCCACGCTCGACGAACAGGCCGACCGGGTCCGCCAGCGCCTGGGCAGCGGGAAGCGCCGGGAGCTCCATCGGCGCTGCAGCAGCGCCGCGCGCGGTGTCCTGCGCCCGCGCCGCCGCCAGCGCGGCCCGCACGCGGCCCAGCACGCCGTCGCGGCTCACGCGCGCGATCCTCCGCGGTGGTGCCGGCAGCACCCCGCCGTGAGGGCCGCACGCCACACGCGCCCCGGCACCAAAGACGCCGTGCGCCCGCCGGTCACGCGCCGGATCCTCGCCGCAGCCGCCAGCGCGCCCGGAACGGCACCGCCGCCAGCGGCGGCGCGCTGCGGTACGCGGTCCACCCTGCCAGCGGCGGGGGGAGCCAGTCGATGCGGCCGTGGCGTACCAGCGGCCACTGGAGCACCCGCGCGAGCCACCCGGCCAGCTGGAGGCGCGTGGGGCTGCGCATAACGGACGTCCACAGACGGGCCACCAGGCGATCCGTGCGGTCGACCAGGCCCGCACGCACCGCCCGGGCCCGCAGCTCCAGCAGCAGCCGGGGCAGGTCGATGCGCACCGGACACACCTCGCCGCACGCGCCGCACAGCGTGCTGGCGAAGGGCAGCTCGTGCGCGGGTTCGAGTCCCCACAGGGCCGGCGTGAGCACGGCGCCGATCGGCCCGGCGTACACCGAGCCGTAGGCGTGCCCGCCGGCGCGCTCGAAGATGGGGCAGACGTTGAGGCAGGCGCCGCAGCGAATGCACCGCAGCGCCTCGCGCAGGTCCGGATCGGCCAGCAGGCGCGTGCGGCCGTTGTCCACCAGCACCAGGTGCAGCTCCTCGGGGCCGTCGGTCTCGCCGGGCCGCCGCGGCCCGGTCAGCAGCGAGACGTAGACGCTGGCGCGCTGCCCGGTGGCACTGCGGGCCAGCAGCCGCAGGAAGACTCCCAGATCGGCCAGGCGCGGCAGCACCTTCTCGATGCCCATCACCGCCACGTGGATGCGCGGGCACGCGGTGACCAGGCGCGCGTTGCCCTCGTTCTCCACCAGCACGAGCGTGCCGGTCTCGGCCACCGCGAAGTTGACGCCGGTGATGCCCATCGGGGCGGCCAGGAACTCGCCCCGCAGCGCCGTGCGGGCCACCCGGTTCAGCTCCTCGGCCCGGGTGGAGCGCGGTGCGCCCAGCCTGGCGGCGAACAGCTCGCTGACAGCCTCGATGGGCTTGTGCAGCATCGGGGCGATGAGGTGGCTGGGGGCCTCGCCGGCGAGCTGCAGCACGTACTCGCCCAGGTCGGTCTCGACCACCCGCACGCCCGCGGCCTCCAGCGCGGCGTTCAGGCCGATCTCCTCGGTGACCATGGACTTGCTCTTCACCACGCGCTGCACCCCGCGTGCCCGCGCCAGGGCGACGATGACGCGTCGCGCCTCGACCGCATCGTCCGCCCAGTGCACCTGGCCGCCCGCGGTCGCGACGGCAGCCTCCAGCTGCGCGAGGTAGCGGTCGAGGTGGGCCAGGGTGTGGTCCTTGATCTGGGCAGCGAGCTGGCGCAGCGACTCCCACTCGGGCACCTCGGCCACCGCGCCGGCCCGCATGCGCCGGAACCCCGGCAGCGCCCGGCCGAGCGCGGTTTGCAGCGTGGGGTCACGCAGCGCGCGCGCTAGGTTGCCGCGCACGTCGATGCGCGGCTGCACGGCGTGGTCGCCGGCGTCTGGGACGGCCACCGGCTGGCTGCCGCCACCAGTGGCCTGGACGGGGCTCATGGCCTCCACGGTGCACTCCCTCCCCTGCGGCGATTCGGGGCGCCCGGGGCTGCCGCTGCCGCGCCGCTCATGTGGCCGCCAGGATCTCCGCCAGGTGCACCGCGCGCACCCGGCTGCCGCGGCGCGCGAGCCCGCCCGCCAGGTGCATCAGGCACGAGGCGTCGGTAGCGGTGACGACGTCGGCGCCGCTGGCCTCGAGGGCATCGAGTTTGCTGGCCAGCATCGCGCCCGAGGCGGCCGCGAACGTCACCGAAAAGAGTCCGCCGAACCCGCAGCACTCCTCCGCCCGGGGTAGCTCCACCAGGCGCAGGTCGCGGACGGCCCGCAGCAGCCGCAGCGGCTCCTCACGCAGCCCGAGCCCCCGCAGCCCGTGGCAGGCAGGGTGGTAGGCGACCGCGGCGTCGAAGCGCGCTCCCAGGTCAGTGCGCTCCAGCACGCGCACCAGGAACGCGCTCAACTCGTAGGTGCGCCCGGCCAGGGCCGCTGCGCGCGCCGCCCGCGTCGGGTCGTCGCGGAACAGCCGCGGGTACCACTCGCGCACCATCACGGCGCACGACGCCGAGGGGGCTACGACCGCGGGCGCGTCGGCGAACACGTCGAGGAAACGCGCGGCCAGCGTCCGGGCGTCGTCCCAGAAGCCGTCGTTGAACGTGGCCTGCCCGCAGCAGGTCTGGGCGGCCGGGAACCTGACGGCGCAGCCCGCGCGCTCCAGCACGCAAACTGCGGCCTCGCCGATCTGCGGGAACAGCTGGTCGACGAGACAGGTGACGAAGAGGGCGACGGTGCGCACGCTCGTCCCTACGCGCGCCCGGTTCCTCCGCCGACACCGTCAGCCAGCGCGGGACGGGGACCGAGGCGCAGCGGCAGGGCATCTGCAGCAATGTCGGCGGTGCAGGTGGCACGCGGGCCGACGCCCCGGAGGAGCACGCGCAGCGGTGCGCCAGCCGTGGCCTGCGCGCCGCTCGAACACCGGAGAAGACGCCTGCACCCCATCGACCCCTGCTCTCGTTCGCCAGCCGCCGGGGATCCCCTACGCCACTACCCCCGCAGCTCCAGGGTCAGCACGCGACGCCTCGCTGGCCCCCCACCGGACCCGCTACCCCACGCGGCTTGCGGCCCGCTCCTGGGTCAGGGCGTACAGTGCGACGTAGCGTTCCGCCGCCCGATCCCACGAGAAATCCAGGCGCATCCCGGTCTGCTGCAGCCACCGCCACAGGCCGGGATCGCGGTAGGCGGCCAGAGCGCGGCCGACCGCCGCCAGGAACGCGTCGACCGTGTAGGCGTCGAACACGAACCCGGTGGCGCGCCCTTCCTGCAGCGTCTGCGGCGTCAGGTCCACCACGCTGTCGGCGAGCCCGCCGGTACGGCGGACGACGGGCACCGTACCGTAGCGCAGGCTGTAGAGCTGGTTGAGCCCTGAGGGCTCGAAGCGCGACGGCATCAGGAAGATGTCGGCGCCGGCTTCGATGCGGTGCGCCAGGCCCTCGTCGAAGCCGATCCGCGCGCGCACGGACGCCGGCCACCGGCGCTCGGCCCGACGCAGCGCTTCCTCGAACGCGGGGTCGCCGGTCCCGAGCACCACCAGCTGCATTCCCGCCCGCACCAGGGCCGGCAGCGCGTCGAGGAGTAGGTCGATCCCCTTTTGCGGTACCAGGCGGGCGATCACCGCCGCCAGCGGCACCTCCGGCGCATCAGCCAGCCCCACCTCCCGCTGCAGGGCGGCCTTGCAGCGCGCTTTGCCCGACAGGTCGTCGGCGGAGTAGGGGGCCACCAGGTAGGGGTCGGTCGCGGGATCCCACTGCGTGTAGTCCACGCCGTTGAGCACGCCGAACAGGTCCGCGCGCCGGGCGCGCAGCAGTCCCTCCAGACCCATGCCGTACTCGGGCGTCTGGATCTCGCGGGCGTAGGTCTCGCTGACCGTGCTCAGCAGATCGGCCCAGACCAGCCCCGCCTTCACCACGTTCACCTGGCCGAAGAACTCCACGCCGTCGGGTGTGAACGCCTCCGGCGGCAGGCCCGTCAGGGGAAACTCGCCGATGGGGAAGATCCCCTGGTGCGCGAGGTTGTGGACGGTGAACAGCGTCGGCAGCCGGGGCCCTTCCCAGCGCAGGTAGGCGGGCAGCAGCGCCGTGTGCCAGTCGTGGCAGTGCACGAGGTCGGGCCTCCAGATCTCCCGGACGATGGCGAGCGCCGCCCGACAGAGTACCGCGAAGCGCAGTAGGTTGTCGGGGTAGTCGCGGCCCTCTTCCCCGTAGATGCCCGGCCGGTCGTAGAGCACAGGCGCGTCGACGAAGAAGAACGGCACGTCGTCCTTGCCCCGACCCGCCAGGAGGGTCACCTCGAGCGTCTGCCCGGCCAGCGTGATGTGCACCGTCCGGATCGCCGTCAGGCCGTCTCGGGGGACGCCGCGGTAGCACGGGAGCACCACCCTCACGTCGTGTCCCAGGCGGCGCAGCGCCGCGGGCAGCGCGCCCGCGACATCGGCCAGTCCTCCGGCCTTGGCGAACGGGACAGCCTCGGCCACGCAGAACAGCACGGCCATGGGGCCACCCCCGGGAGTCATGGGGCCGTCTCCGGAGCGACCAGCCCGAGCCACACGTCGTTCACGTTGGTCCGCGTGGGCCCGGTGACGATCAGGTCGCCCAGCGCCGCAAAGAACGGGTACGTGTCGTTCTCGGCCAGCGCCCGGGCGGGGTCGAGTCCCCGCGCGCGTGCCCGCTCGAGCGTCGTGCCATCGGCCACGGCGCCGGCCGCGTCCGTGGGTCCGTCGGTCCCGTCGGTGCCGAACGCGGCGACCAGCACCCCGGGCACCCCCGCCAGGGGCCACGCCGCCGCCAGCGCAAACTCCTGGTTGCGCCCGCCGCGGCCACCGCCGCGCACGGTCACGGTGGTCTCGCCGCCCATGACGAGGCAGACCGCCTCAGCCGTGCCGGCCGTGCGGACGTCGCGCACCATCTCACCAAAGCGGGCGCCCACGGCGCGCGCCTCGCCCTGCACCGCCGTGCCGCAGGTCCGCACGCGGTAGCCGAGCGACCGTGCCCGTTCCGCCGCGGCACCGACCGCCAGCTGCAGGTCGCCGACCACCGTGGCGTGGGCGCGCGCGAAGGCCGGGTCGTCGGGCTTGGGCGTCTCGGGCCGCTCCCCGGCTGCTCCCGCCTCCAGGTACGCGCGGGCAGCGGCCGGCAGGCGGGCGCGCAGACCGTAGCGCTCGACCACCGCCAGCGCGTCGGCGAAGGTGGTGGGGTCGGGCACCGTCGGCCCCGATGCGATGGCATCGAGCGGGTTCCCCAGGACGTCGGAGAGCACCAGCGTCAGGATCCGGGCGGGCGCGGCGGCGCGCGCCAGCCACCCGCCCTTGATCCGCGACAGGTGCTTGCGCACCGTGTTCACCTCGGTGATGGTGGCCCCGCTGCGCAGCAACAGATCGGTGGTGGCCACCTTGTCCTCCAGGGCCACGCCGGGCGCCGGCAGCGGCAGCAGCGCCGAGCCGCCGCCGGACAGCACCACGACGAGCAGGTCGTCGGCGCCTGCAGCCTCCGCCATGGCCAGCACGCGACGCGCGGCGCGCTCGCCCGCGGCGTCGGGCAGCGGGTGCCCCGCCTCGACCACGTCGACGCGGCCCGACGCCGCCCCGTGCCCGTACTTCGTCACCACGAGCCCGCCCGCCAGCTGCGGCCCCACCAGCGCGTCCAGTGCCTGCGCCATGGGGACGGCACCCTTCCCCGCCCCCACCACGACCACGCGGCGCACGGCCTGGAGGTCGCAGGTCCAGCCGCCGGCGCGCAGCACGGTGCCCTCGCGGCAGAGCACGCGCGCCACCGCCGCCGCAGGATCGGCGGCGGCCACGGCCGCTTCCAGCATCTGCGCCGCGTGGCGCCGCAGCGTGACCGTCTCGCCGTGGAAGAGCGCCGGCGCGACCCTCATCCCGCGGGCGTGCTGCCCGGCGGCCACCATGGGCCGGCGGCGTTAGGCCGGACGGCCTCGACGCGCACCGCCGCCAGCCCTTCCGCCTCCAGCGCTGCGCGCACAAGGTCGCGGGCCAACGGGGCCAGGTTGTTCACCTCGCTCAGGTGGACCAGGTGCACGGTCTGGGGCCGGCCCGTGGCCGCGGCCACGGCCGCCCTGGCCGCCGCCGCGTTCGAGAGATGCCCGCGGGGCCCGGCGATGCGGTTCTTGAGGAACCAGGGGTACGGTGACACCGCCAGCAGCCCGACGTCGTAGTTCGCCTCGATGACCAGCAGGTCGGCGCCCCGCGCGTGGTCGAGCACCGTGGACGTGACCTCGCCGAGGTCACAGGCCACGACCACGCGCGTCCCGTTGCGCGTCAGCGCAAACCCCACGGGCTGTGCGGCGTCATGAGGGACAGGAAACGGCGTGACCTCGACCCCGCCCACGACGAACGGACGCTCCACCGCCACCACCTCGTGGGGCACCCCCGCCAGGCTCTCGCCGCACGCGCGTAGCGTGGCCGCGGTGAGGAAGATCGGCGCGCCCGTAGCCCGCGCCAGGGCCACCGCGCCCCTTGCGTGGTCGTCGTGCTCGTGGGTCAACAGGATGGCCGCCAGCGGGGTGGAGCCTGCGGCGCGCAGGGCGCGCAGCAGCGCGTCGGCCGGCAGCCCCGCGTCGATCAGCACCCGGGCGCCCGCCGTCTCCACGAGCACCGCGTTGCCGGCGCTCCCGCTGCGGAGCACCCGCGCGCGCAGGGGGGTGGTGGACGACGACGCGTGCATCGGCCCCGGCACCCTCAAGGGGTTCGGTGAGCGCTGGCGCTCTCCTGCCCGTGCGCTGCGTGTGCCCGTGCGCCGCGTGCGGGAACCGGGGATGCGCTAACGTGCGACCGTCGGCTGGCCGCCCGTGGCCCTTACCCGAGGCCCAGCTCCTCCAGCCGCTCCTCGTCGAAGCCGAAGTAGTGCGCCAGCTCGTGCACCACGGTCTTGCGGATCTCCTCGCGCATCTCGTCCTCGGTGGCGCACGCTTCTTCCAGGGGGCCCTGGAAGATCGTGATGACGTCGGGCAGGCGGTAGGGCTCCAGGGGGCTGCGCTGGGGCAGCGGTGTGCCCTGGTAGAGCCCGAACAGCAGCTCATCAGGATCCAGGCCCACCTCGGCGAGCTGCTCTGCCGTGGGCCAGGCCTCGACGACGACCGCGACGTTGTCCAGCGCCCGCTGGAACTCCGGCGGGATCTGGCGCAACGCCTCGGCCACCAGCTGCTCGAACCGCTTGCGGCTCAGCCGCACCACGGCGTTCAGCCTTCCAGCCAGCCCCGGGCCCGCTCCACCGCGCGCCGCCAGCCGCGCAGCGCCTCCTCGCGCCGGCCGGCGTCCCAGGCGGGCTCGAAGGTGCGGTCGGCGCGCCACAGCTGCCGCAGGGCCTCCAGCGACGGCAACGCCCCCACGGCCAGCCCGGCGGCGTAGGCGGCGCCCAGCGACGTGGTCTCGCGCACCGCCGGCCGCACCACCGGCACGCCCAGGATGTCGGCCTGCAGCTGCATGAGGAAGTCGTTGGCCGCCGCGCCCCCGTCGACCTTGAGCACCGTGACCGGCTGCCCGCTGTCGGCCACCATGGCGTCGAGCACCTCACGGCTCTGGAAGCAGATCGCCTCCAGCGTCGCACGCACCAGGTGCGCCTTCGTGACGTACCGCGTCAGGCCCACGATCGCCCCGCGAGCGCGCATGTCCCAGTAGGGTGCGAACAGCCCGGAGAACGCCGGCACGAAGTAGACGCCGCCGGTATCGGGCACCGATCGCGCCAGCGCCTCGGTCTCCGCCGCCGAGGCGATCAGCCCCAGGTTGTCGCGCAGCCACTGCACCGCCGCGCCGGTCACGGCGATCGACCCTTCCAGGGCGTAGGCGCGCACCGGCTCGCCGCCAGCCCGCGCCGCCACGTACGCCGCCGTCCCCAGCAGCCCGTGGGTGCTCCAGGCCGGACGGGGACCCACGTGCTGCAGCAGGAACGACCCGGTGCCGTAGGTGTTCTTGGCATCGCCCGGCGCGACGCACGCCTGCCCCACCAGGGCGGCCTGCTGGTCCCCCAGGATGCCGCACACCGGCACCCGGGCGCGGAACGGGCCGTCGGGCGCGGTGAACCCGTAGGGCACGGCGGGCACGGAGGGCCGGATCTCCGGCAGCGCCGCGGCCGGCACGCCGAACCGGTCCAGCAGCACGGGATCCCAGGCCAGCGTGTCCAGGTTGCACAGCAGCGTGCGCGACGCGTTGGTGGGGTCGGTCACGTGCGCGCCGCCTGCGGTGCCGCCCGTGAGGTGCCAGACGAGCCAGGTGTCCATCGTGCCCAGGCGCAAGCGTCCGACCGCGGCCGCGGCCCGTACCTCCGGGACGTGCGCCAGCAGCCAGCGGATCTTCGTGGCCGAGAAGTACGTGCTGATGGGCAGGCCGGTCCGTCGCCGCACGTCGTCCTCCCACCCCGCCTCGATGAGCGCCTGGCAGTCGCGCTCAGTGCGCACGTCCTGCCAGACGATGGCGTGGTACAGCGACCGGCCGGTGTCTCCGTCCCAGGCGACGGTGGTCTCGCGCTGGTTGGTGATGCCCACCGCGAGCAGCTGACCGCGGGGCGCGGCGGCCAGCGCCTCGGCGACGACCGTCTGGGTACGGTCCCAGATCTGCATCGGGTCGTGCTCCACCCAGCCCGGCTGCGGGAAGTGCTGGTCGTGCTCGCGGTAGGACGACGCCACGACGGCACCGGCGAGGTCGAACAGGATACAGCGTGTCCCGGTCGTGCCCTGGTCGATGGCCGCCAGGTAGGCGCGATCCGTGCTGGCCATGCGCTATGTCCTCCCCGGCGCCGGCACCCCTCTTGCGGGCCGCCGCGCTCTTGTGGCAATCAAGATGGCAGAGACCACTGGTGCTGCGGAGGGACGGCCATGCCCGTACGTCTGCAAGTGCGCGACGCGGCCGCCGAGGCGCGCCGCGAGGTATCGCGCATCTCCAAGGAGCTGGAGTCGTTGTCCAAGTACCCGTCGAGCGAGGATCTCGCCAAGCATCTGAAGGCGCTCACCAAGGCACTTGACCGTTTCTTCGCGGAAGTGGCCGGCTGACCCCTGCGGCGGGCCGCACAGCCGCGGCCTCGATCGCCCCGCCGGCTCCGCCTGCAAGCCGGCCGGGGATCTGCGGCAGCGGATCCGCGCGGGCTCCTGCGCGTCGGTGCGGAGGCTCCGTCTGGACGCCGGTCGGCGGGCCTGCGGCGGAGGTGTGAGGACGCCGTGGACTCCGTCCCTCAGGCCTCGAATCGGGTCGCGCGGAACAGGCGCAGGTCGAACGCGCTGGCGCCGTCCAGGGCGAGGTCGGCCAGGATCTCGCCCATCACGCTGCAGAACTTGTAGCCGTGCCCCGAGAAGCCCGCGGCGACGCACACCTGCGGCGCCTCGGGCAGACGGTCGACGATGAAGTGCTCGTCGGGCGAGTTGGTGAACAGACACGTCTTCATCGCCATGGTCGGGCCGTCGGCCTCGGGGAAGTAGCGGCGTAGCCCCTCGCGCACCACCGCCTCGTCCTCGGCGGTGACCTCGCGCGAGACCGCATCCGGGTCGACCCGCTCGTGCCGGTGGTGGTACTTGCCGATCTTGACGCCCGGGACGCCGAAGATCGGAAATCCGTAGAAACGGCCCTCCGGCGCCTCGAGGTTGAAGACCGGGAACGCGCCCAGCCGGAAGAGCTCGGGCCGGCGCGGCTGCGCCCACAGCAGGACCTGCCGCTCGGGCACTGCCAGGGCGGCCAGCCGCGGAACGAGGCGGCCAGCCCACGGGCCCGCCGTGACGACCAGCCGCCGGGCACGGTAGACGGCGCGGTCGGTGCGCACGACGACCTGACCGCCGTCGGGGTCCCAGCTTAGCACCCGCTCGCGGGCGTGCACCTCGGCGCCGGCCGCCTGCGCCAGCATCACGTGGGCCACGATCGCGCGCTCGGACAGCACGAAGCCGCCGTCGGGCTGGTAGACCGCCACCATCTCCGGCGCCAGCCGGTAGCCGGGGTACCGCCGCCCGAGCGTGGCGGCGTCCAGCACCTCGTGGGGCAGGTGATGCACGGCGCACGAACGCAGCGACCCCTCGACCGTCACGCTGCCGGGGAGCCCGGCGTCGATCGCGCCGGTGATGTAGAGCAGCGGCTCGCCGTACCGGTGCTGCAGCTCGTGCCAGAGGGCGTACGCGCGACGCAGCAGCGGCACGTAGGCCGGATCCTCGAAGTAGGCCAGGCGGATGATGCGGGTGACCCCGTGGGAGGAACCGCGGTCGTGGGGGATGTCGAACTGCTCGAGGCCCAGCACCCGCGCCCCCCGGCGGGCCAGGTGGTAGACGGCGGCGCTGCCCATCCCGCCCACACCGATGACGACCACGTCGTAGGTCACCGCACGCTGCCCCTCGATCCTGCGGGATGCTCTGTGGCGTCGAGGCCGATCGCCGCCGCGCCGGTCACGCGCCCGCGGCCCCTGCCCCCATGGCCAGCACCTGGCGCAAGCGCCGGCCGACGATCTCAACGTCGCCGTCGTCCAGCGTGTGGGCCGCCAGCACCAGGGCGTGGTCCTCGACGCGCACGCGAATGCTGGGCTCGCCCTCGCGCAGCGCGGCCTCCACGGCCGCGGCCGTCGTCCCCACCCGGGCCTCGTCCAGGCGGACGACCAGGCGCTTCCAGGGCGAGGGCTGCTCCCAGACGAGCTCGGCCCGCACGCCAGCGAGGCCCTCCAGCGCCGCCGCGATCGCCCGCAGGCGCCGCTCCTGCTGGGCCAGGCGCGCCTCGTGGTCCAGCGCGAACCACTCCTCCAGCGCGACCACCGTGGCGATCACCTCGTGGCGGTCGACCTTGTAGCCGCGGCCAAGCGCCTGGGTGTCGGCGCTCTCGTAGGCGACGAAGTTGTTCTGGATCACGGCCTCGACCGCCTGGCGGGTGCCGCACACCACGCCCGCCGAGTTCACCGCACCGAAGTACTTGGCTCCGAAGCACACCAGATCGGCGCCGCTGCCACCGGCCAGCCAGCGCATCCTGTCCAGCGGATACACCTCAGCCGCCGCGTCGACGAGCACCGCGATCCCGGCGCGGCGCGCGATCGCCACCACGTCGGCCAGCGGCAGCACGCCCGACGTGCCCTCGGCCTTGGCCAGGTACAGGATGCCCGCGGTACGTGGCCCGATGGCGGCCTCCAGTTGTGCGGCCGTGGTGCCGTTTGCGTCGCCGACGGGCACGAGCCGGCCGCCGGGCACCGTCACCGCGCGGTCGTAGTGGTAGCGGGTCGGGGCCTGGATCAGGAACTCGTCGCGCATGCCGTCGGTGGCGGGCAGCCGGGCGATGCGTGCAGGATCCGCGCCCGTCATGATGGCCGCCGCGCCCAGCACCAGGCCGGCGAAGCACCCCGAGGTCACGACGGCGGCCTCGGCCCCCAGCTGCGCCGCGATGGCCTCGCCCGAGCGCGCGAGCAACTCGGCCATGTCCACGAACGCGTCGTTGGCCGCAGCCATTGCGGCCAGCACCCGCGGCGAGAGGCGCGAGCCACCCAGCAGCGTCATGTTCCCGCACGCGTTGATCACGCGGCGTACGCCCAGCGTCCCGTACACGTCCCTGGTCGCGCGGTCCATGCGGTGACCTCCGTGCTCCCGGCATCCGGTGGACTCCGGCCAGATCCGGCCGCCAGCAGGTGTAATTACACCGCGACGCCTCGCCACCTGCCGTGCCACCCCTCTGCGCAGATCGCGGCGGTGCGCACTGGTCCCACCGATGCGGGGACGCCACGCCTATCACGTAGGGCGTCTTGGCGCCGGCGGCACTGTCTCACCGACGCGCGGACGCGCGCCCCCGGAGGGACGCGCGTCCGCGCGTTGCGTGTCCGGGGTCGCCGCCGGCGTCGCGTGCGCCGTCGATCGAAGGGCGCACCTGCGTGGATGGGGACGCGCCGGTGTGAATGAGGATGCGTGGGCGTGGATGAGGATGTACGGGCGTGGATGAGGATGCATGGACGTGAATGAGGATGCCCGGGCCTCCACCCAATGCGCGGAGTGGACCCACTGCACGGACGTGAGGCGATGCCGCGGCGGTCCGGTTGTCGTAAGTGCCGAGGGCAGGGGTTAGCCCGACGCCACCTGCGCGAGGGCCTGGGTGATGGACGCCCAGCGCGCCGCGACCTCGGCCATGTACGCCGCCTCCGCCTCGCGGCCGGCGCGGTGCAGGCGCACCGCCTCTTCCGCGTACTGGCGCACGCGCGCGGGCGCCTGCGCGGCACCCGCCGCCCGCAGCCGCGCAGCTTCCCGACGCATCGCGTCCGCCCGGACCGGGTTGCCGGCGGCCTCGCATGCGACTGCCAGCGCCTCCAGCAGTTCCAGCCGGTCCTCGACGGGCGTGCCCGGCATATCCAGCAACGCCTCGAGGCGCTCGACCGCGGCGGCCGCATCGCCCATGGCCACGTGCGCCTGCGCCATCAGCCGTTCCACCTGGCGGCAGGCGGCCACGTCACCGGCACTGGCGAACACCCGGCCGCACCGCTCCAGTCGCCCCACCACCCCTCCGACCTCACCGGCGCGCAGGTCCAGCCGCGCCAGCGCGACCTCGGCCTGGGCCTCGCCCAGCAGGTCGCCGCTGGCCCCGGCCAGCTTCGCCGCCTGTGCGAACGCCGCGCGCGCCTCCTGGAGCGAGCCCATCGCCTCGTACGCCCGGCCCATGTGGCGCCAGTAGCGCGCAGCGGTCTGTCCCGTCGATGCGGGCGCGACGCCCATGGCCATGGCCAGCGCGCGCATCGTGCGTTCCGGCACGCCGGCGTTGCGCTCCGCCCGCTTGACGGTCGTCACCTCGAAGCCCGCCCGTTCGGCGAGCTGTTCCTGGGTCCACCCCAGCGCGATGCGCAGCGCACGGATCTCCTGCCCCGTGGGCGCCGGCGTCGGCAGGTCCGGCGCGCTGCGGTCGGCACGATGCGACAGGCGACGCGGCGGAATCCCGCCGTCGGTCCAGGGCGCAGGGCGCTCGCGCATCGTCGCGGGAAGCGGCGGTGCCACGCCTGCCCGGTCAGCCTCGGGGACGGCCCGATCGTCGTCAACGCCGTGCCACGCGCGGCCGTGCTCCGCGTCCACCGCCAGGCCCAGTTCAGCGGCCAACGCCCGCGCCACCTGCTGCTCGCGAGGCGCCAGCGGCTGACGGGTAGCGCGCCGCAGGCGGAGCAGTACGGGCACCACGTCCGCGAGCACCGGGGGCCGGCCCAGCGTACAGGCCAGCTCGAACGCCAGCACCGCGGTCTCCAGGCCGCCTGCGGGGTCGACGCGGCTCTGGAACTCTGCGGCCAGCGCCAGGGCCGATGCGTGCGTCGCTGCGTCCAGACGGGCGCTGACGTCTGCCAGCAGCGCGCGTACCGCGTCCAGGCCGCCTGTCACATCCTCGCGCACGAGGCGTAGCCGCACGAGGTCCACGCGGACGGGCGTCGGAGCGCCGCGCAGCCGCCGGTATTCTCGTTCAGCACGGTTGAGCGCGACCTCTGCCCGCCAGACCTCGCCCAGGTCCAGCAGGGCCCGACCGCCGCCGTGCAACGCCTCGGCGGCGCGCCGCAGCCGACGCGCCTGCAGTGCCAGCCGTCGGGCCCGGTGGAACGCCCGGAGCGCCTCGCGGGGGCGACCGCGCATGCGCAGGACCGCACCGAGGACCAGGTAGGCGTCGGCGGCCACGGCCGCATCCACGCCGCGGGCCAGCCGCACCGCCCGGCCCGCCGCCGCCGCAGCCCGCCGCAACGTGCCGCCAGCATAGTGCGCGCGGGCGAGGCGGGCGTACAGCCGGGCGCGCAGGGCCGGCGGCGGGTCCATCTGTTGTGTGAGTATCTCCAGCGCCCGGCCGAAGTTCTCTGCGGCGATCTGGTGGGCGCCAGCGTGCATGGCCAGTCGCCCGGCGTCCTCGAAGAACGCGGCAGCCCGGGCCGGGGCCGTGGGTGCCAGCATGGCGGCCGCCCGCGCGAGCAGTGCCTGTGCCGGGCCGGCCCCTCCCGCCCGCCGGTAGCTTTCCGCCTGTCGGAGCAGTTCCTCTAAAGTCACCGCGAGGTTCCTCACACCTTCCTGGTGCGCCGCGCGCGACGGCGCGCGCTGCGTGCCCCGACGGTGCAAATTGCCCTGGTCCTGCGAGGGTTGTTCCCGTACAACAGAGTCGCTAGACCTAGACGCCACGCCCGCTGCCGGGTGCAGGCCCAGATGGTGCACCGCGCGCAACGCAGGGGAGCTGCGAGCGGCGGGCGACGGAGCAGCCGGCTACGACGAGCAGTGCCGGAGCCCTCAGCCGGTCTCATCCGTCGCCCGCCCCGCAGGCGCGGGCGGGACGACGACGCAGGAGACACGCGATGCCGCCGCACGCCGTGATGCCGAGCACGACGGAGCACTCCGAGGGGTGGGACGGAGGCTCCATGCCCCGCGCCGCGGACCGCGTCGGGGGCGTCGACGCGCTCGGGCGGGTCGACCGGCCCGGCCGACTGGAGGAACTCGAGCGCGCGTACATCTGCGCGCTGCTGGCGCTGACCGACGCCGCCGACGCCCGCACCGAGTACCGTCCGGGGCACGCGCGCCGCAGCGGCGAGCTGGCCGCACAGGTGGCGCGCGCGATGGGCTTGCCGCCAGACCAGGTCGAGGTGGTGCGCTACGGCGCCATCCTCCACGACGTCGGCCAGATCAGCGTGCCCGAGGAGATCCTGCGCAGCCCCTGCCCGCCCACGGCCGAGGAGTGGCGGACGATCCGCACTCATCCGGTGTCCGGCGCGCAGCTGCTCGCGGTCATCCCCCGGCTGGCGGGCGTCGCCGAGATCGTGCGCGCCCACCACGAGCGGTGGGACGGCCGCGGCTACCCGCGGGGGTTGCGCGGTGAGGAGATCCCCCTGGGCGCGCGCATCGTGGCGGTGGTCGACGCGTACCTGGCGATGATCGAAGACCGGCCGTACCGGTACGCGCGCAGCCCCCAGGAGGCGGTGGGCGAACTGCAGCGACGCGCCGGCACGCAGTTCGACCCAGCCGTCGTCCGCGCGTTCGTCCAGGTCGTGCGCGCGAGCCGCGAAGAAGAAGACCGCAGCGGACCGGCCGAGACGGCCGGCCTGACCACCGCAGAGATCCCCGTCGCGCCCGCCGCAGGTCCGCACGGCGACGTCCTGGAGGATCCCGACGGCATCTGGCAGCCGCTGCGCGAGAGCCTGACCCGGTTGACGCGCACCAGCGCGCGCCCGGACGACGGCGTGCGCTAGCCGGTTCGTCCCGGCGTCCCCGTTCCGCCGGGCCTCGGATTCCCGGGCGTTCGAGGCGACGCGCCTTCGACAACCGTGCGCATGGACGCCGCACGCCCACTGAACGCGCCGGAGCGCGCATCGGCACCGCCAGGAGTTCCCCCCGTAGCGCCACGAATGCACGTCCTATGGTGCGATCTTCGACTGACCTGCTGCGCCAGCTGGGGGCCGGCGTCCCCATCGAGGCCGTCTGCGCCGCCGAAGGACTCACGCGGCAGGCGTTCGACGCCTGGTGGCAGGCGGAGGTCGCCGCACGCGTGCCACCAACCACCGGCACGTTCCGCGTCGGCGCGCCGGGGCCGGTCCGGATCCTGCGCGATCGCTGGGGCATCCCCCATGTCCTGGCCGCACGTGACGACGCCCTGTTCTTCGGCGTCGGCTTCGCCATGGCCCAGGACCGCTTGTGGCAGATGGACTACCTGCGCCGGCGCGCGCTGGGGCGGCTGGCGGAGGTGCTGGGTCCCGATGGCCTCGAGCTGGACATCGTGGCCCGCACCGTCGGCCTGCCCCACATCGCGCAGGCCCACCTCGAGCGCCTGCCGGCGACCACCCGGGTGGCCCTCGAGGCGTTCTCCGCCGGGGTGAACGCCTGCATCGGCGTGCGCGCAGGGGGCCTGCCCATCGAGTTCGCCCTGCTCGACTACGCGCCCGACCCGTGGACACCGTACGACTCGCTGGCGGTGCTGGCCGAGTTGCGCTGGTACCTCACCGGGCGGCTGCCCGTGATCGCCATCCCCGAGCTGGCCAAGCGCGTGCTGCGCGACCCCGGGCTCTACGAGGCGTTCCTGCTGCCCGAAGCCGGCGACGAGACGATCGTCGCGGCGGTGGCGCCCGCGGCGACGCCGGTGGAGCCGCTCGCCAGCGGGGGCGCCGGCGAGGGACCGGGCAGCAACAACTGGGCCGTAGCCGGACACCGCAGCGTGACCGGCCGACCGCTGCTGGCCAGCGACCCCCACATCGCCTTCGGGGTCACCAGCTGCTGGTACGAGCTGCACCTCTGCGGCGGGTCGTTCAACGCCGCCGGGATCGCCTACGTGGGCACGCCGGCCCTGCTCATGGGCCGCAACGCGCGCGTGGCGTGGGGCGTGACCAACAACCTCTGCTCGCAGCGCGACCTGTACCTCGAGCGCACCGATCCCACGCACCCCGGCGCGTTCCTCTACGACGGCCGATGGGAGCCGGCGCGCGAGCGCCGCGAGGAGATCGCCGTCCGCGGCGCGCCGGCCGTCGACCTGGTCGTGCGCGCGTCGCGCAACGGCCCTATCGTCGACCACCTGCTGCCCGGCCCGCTGCGCGACACCGGTCCCGTGAGCCTGCGCTGGCTGGGCGCCGAGGACAGCGACGAGCTGACCTGCCTGCTGGAGATCGCCCGGGCAGACAGCGTGGCCGCCGTCCGCGCCGCGCTGCGCACCTGGAGCGTTCCCACGCTCAACTTCGTCCTGGCCGACGTCGACGGCCACATCGCCTACCAGTGCGCCGGCCGCATCCCGATCCGCGAGCAGTGGGACCGCGCCTACCGGCCCGGATGGGACCCCGCCCACCAGTGGCGGGCGTTCATCCCCTTCGACATGCTGCCCGCGGTCGTCGACCCGCCCACCGGCTGGGTGCGTACTGCCAACAACCACAACGCGCCGCCCGACTTCCCCTACCCTCTCTCGGGGACCTGGAGCAGCGGCCTCCGGGCCCGCCGCATCCGACAGCTGCTCGAGGCGCAGGAGCGCTTCAGCGCCGACGATTTCGCCCGCATGCAGCTCGACGTGCTGTCGCTGCGGGCCGTCGAGGGCGTCCCCGGGCTGCTGGCGCTGGTGGACGGCAGCGGCGACGCCCGTGTGCGTCGCGCGGCGGCAGTGCTGCGTGCCTGGGATCGCCGCATGACGACCGATGCCGTCGGCGCCGCCATCTTCGAGGTGTTCTTCGCAGAGTGGTGCCGCGCCGTCGCCGCCGCGCGCTTCCCGGCGCCCCTGGTGGACCTGATGGCCAGCGCCAACGCCGGCCTTGCGCTCGCCCTGCTGACCGGCGATCCCTGGGGCTGGTTCCCCGACGGCGACCGCGCCACCGCCGCACTGCACGCGCTGCGGCGCGCGGTGGACGCCCTGGAGGCCCGGCTGGGCCCGGCCATGGACACCTGGACCTGGGGCCGCATCCACACGATCCCGCTACGCCACGCGTTGTCCGGGCGGGGCGACCTGGGGACGTTGCTCGACCGCGGCGGCCTCCCTGTCCACGGCAGCGGCGTGACCGTGTGCAACACCGGCTACGATCCCAACTACCTGGCCAGCCTGGGCGCCAACTACCGGCTGATCGCCGACCTGGCCACCGATCCTCCCGTACTGTGGGCCGTCGACGCGGCGGGCGCCTCGGGCGAGCCCGGAAGCCCGCACTACGGTGACCAGCTGCCCGAGTGGCTGGCGGGACGGTACCACGTCATCCCGCTGGATCCGGCGCGGGCGGAGCAGGACGCAGTCGCCGCACTGCTGCTTGAGGATGCGCTGCTCGAGGAGGAACGCTTGACGCTACCGCCAGGCCGCCCATAACGTCTTCTTGGAAGGCGACTCTGTGCCCGTGATGCCGCGGGCGACGGGAGGTGCACCGGTGCGTCCCCGGTCGGTGGTGTGCAAGGCCGCGGTTCCCGTGCTGCTCCTCGTCCTGGTGCTGGGCCTCGCGCCAGCGTTCCCCCAGGCCCGCCCTACACTGAAGATGATCTGGGTCGGCTGGCCCGAAGCGCACATCGTGCCCTTGGTGCAAGCGGCGGCGGCCGATGCCGGCGTCGAGGTCGACCTGGAGCGCATCCCCTTCGGGCGGCTGTTCGAAACACTGGATATCCGCCTGGGCGCGCGGACGAGTACCCCCGACGTCTACGCCGTCGATGGGCCGATGACGGCGTCGTACGCGGTGCGCGGCCACCTGCTGCCGCTGGACGACGTCTTCACGGCCGACGAGAAGCGCGACTGGCTGCAGGCATGCATCGACCAGGGGACGTTCGACCGGAAGCTGTACTCTGCCCCAGTCGTGACCAGTTCGCAACTCCTGTACTACAACAAGACGCTGTTCCAGCGCGCCGGCCTACCGTTCCCGCCCGCTGACGTGCGGCAGCGCTGGACGTGGGAGCGGGTGGTCGAAGCCGCACGCAAGATCGCGCGCCCCGCGGAGGGTATCTGGGGCCTCGTCCTGGAGCAGACCGACCGCCCCTACCAGATCCTGCCGCTGGCGCAGTCGAAGGGGGCGGCCGGAATCAGCCCCGACGGGCTGCGCGCCTCTGGCTACATCGACACACCCGCGTTCGTCGACGCCATGACCTTCTACCAGCGGCTCTTCACCGAGTGGCAGGTGAGCCCGAAAGGGCTGTTCGAGATCCCGCAGGTCACCGAGCTCTTCGGTACGGGCAAGCTGGCCATGCTTGTAGGCGAGCTGTGGAACCTGCGCTTCCTGGAAGCTTACAGGGACCTCAGCTGGGGCGTCGCCCCCCACCCCTATTTCCAGGGCGGAAAGGTCGTGACGCCTACGGGATCGTGGCACATCGGCATCAACCCGCGGACCGAACGGCGGCGGGAAACGATCGCCTTCGTCAAGGCGTTCGTGAGCAGCAAGGAGAACGCCATGCTGTTCGACCTCACCCGGCGCACCCCGTGCCGGCGGTCGGTGTACCGGCAGAAGGCCGGCGAGTTCTCGCTGGCACCGTGGCGGATCGTCCTCTACGAGCTGGCCAATACCGCCGTGCCCCGGCCACTCACCCCGGGGTTCCGGGAGTACGAGAACATCCTCCAGCAGGCGCTCCGTGATATCCAGCTGGGTGCGGACGTGCAGCGCACACTGCGCGCAGCGGCCGCGCGCATCGATCGTGAGCTGGCCAAGTACCGACAGTGACGGCCGTTTCCTCCGCATCGTGAGCCGCGGCGATGTCGTCCCCGGGGAAGACGGCCTCCGGGCAGGACCGGCAGTGATGGCTGTCTCCTTCGTATCGTGAGCCTGCGGCGGCGCGAGGCGTTCCTGCCCTACCTCTTCATCGGGCCGGCGGTGGGCGGGCTGCTGGTGTTCCGGGTCTACCCCATGGTCCTGGCGCTGTGGCAGAGCCTGCACACGCAGACCCTGGACGGCTTGCAGCGGTTCGCAGGGCTGGCAAACTACCTCGCCATCTTCTCCGATCCCCAGGTGTGGAACGCAGCGCGCGTGACCGCCGTCTTCAATCTGCTCATCAACCCGCTGCAGATCGCCCTCGCCCTGGGCCTCGCCCTCCTGGTCAACCGCCAGGTGCCCGCCATAGGGGTCTTTCGCACAGCCTACTTCCTGCCGATGACCGTCTCGTTGACCATTACGGCCATCATCTGGAACCTGGTGCTGAACCCACAGCTCGGGCTCGCCAACGGCATCCTGGTCCGCCTGGGCCTGCCCCCGCAGCCGTTCCTCATCAGCGAGCGGCAGGCGCTGGCATCGATCATCGTGCTGGCCACGTGGAAGGGCGTGGGGTACTGGATGGTCTTCCTGCTGGCGGGGCTGCAGCAGATCCCCGCCACCGTGCTCGAGGCGGCCAGCCTCGATGGCGCGACCCCGTGGCGGCGGTTTCGCGACGTGACGTTTCCCCTGTTGCGCCGCGTCCTGGCGTTCGTGCTGGTGGCCGACCTGGCCATCAACATCCTGATGTTCGTCCCGGTCTACCTGCTGACCGGCGGCGGCCCCCACGGCTCGACGGAGCTGCTCATGTTCCACGCGTACCGCGTCGCCTTCGTCTTCCTGGACTGGGGGCGGGCGACGGCCCTGGCGGTGCTGATCGTGGCGGCGCTCCTGGTGCTCACCGGCGTGCAGCTCCGGCTGCTCCGGGCCGAGTTCGAGTACTAGCGCCGGGACATGTGGTCCCTGCCGCGCTCCGGGGTCCGGCGCCCGCTCGGCAACGGCCAGCGTGGAATGGCCACGGCCGCAGCGCTCGCCTCGCAGGTGCCCACCGCCCGGACCGTTGTCGCTGCGCGCCGGCGCCGCCCGCGCTGGTCCCGGGCTGTCCTCTACGCGGCCCTCACCCTCATCGCCCTCGTCATGCTTACGCCCCTCTACTGGGCGCTGCTGTCGGCGGTACGCCCGCAAGAAGTGGTCTTCCAGCACGTTCGCCCGGTCAGCTGGCGGACGTTCGTTCCCCAGGAACTGACCCTGCAGTATTTCGGCGAGGTCCTGACACGCACGCGCTTCCCCAGGGCGCTGGCCAACAGCCTGTTCATCAGCCTCACCACCGTGGGCGCCGGTCTAGTGGTGAACTCGCTGGCCGGCTTCGGGTTCGCCAAGTTCGCCTTCCGCGGGAAGGCGCTGCTGTTCGTGGTCGTGCTGTTGACGTTCATGATGCCCTTCGAGGCCATCGTGATTCCGCTGTACATGGTGATCCGCCAGCTCGGGTGGGTGGACTCGTACCTGGCGCTGATCGTGCCGGCGATCCCCCACGGGCTCTCCATCTTCCTCTTCCGCCAGTTCTTCGCCGAGTTCCCCAACGACTTGCTGGACGCCGCCCGCATCGACGGCGCCTCCTGGTGGGCGATCTACTGGCGTGTCGTCGCGCCGCTGTCGACGCCTGCGTTCATCAGCGCTGCCCTCATGCTCTTCATCATGCAGTGGGACGCGTTCTTCTGGCCCCTGGTGGCCGCCAATTCGGCGGCACACACCGTTGTCCAGGTGGAGATCTCACGATTCGTCATGCAGGAGTCGACCTCGTGGGGCCGCCTCTTCGCCTCCACCGCCATGGCCATCGGGGTACCGATGACTCTGTTCTTCGCCCTCCAGCGGTACTACGTGCAGGGCGTGACCGCCACAGGGCTGCGGGCCTAGCCATGCGGAGCCCCCCAGCCTGCCGGTGCGGTACCGGCAGGAAGGTGGGCGCGCACGCCGAACAACGCGGTAAAGCAAATGGCGTTTGTCAATAACAACCGCAGCATCAAGTCGCTGACCAAGGCCCTGCGCATCCTGCACGCCGTGGGCGACCAGGCGGAACCCGTGT
Source organism: Armatimonadota bacterium (assembly GCA_031459855.1). Lineage (NCBI taxonomy): Bacteria > Bacillati > Candidatus Sysuimicrobiota > Candidatus Sysuimicrobiia > Candidatus Sysuimicrobiales > Candidatus Humicultoraceae > Candidatus Fervidifonticultor > Candidatus Fervidifonticultor primus. The sequence goes on along the minus strand of JAVKHP010000001.1, from coordinate 1,795,009 downwards.
CCGTCGCCGCGCTCAGCCGCGCGCTTGCGATGCCGAAGGGCACGCTGTTTCCGTTCCTGCGCACCATGACGGCTGAGGGACTCCTCCTGGCCCACGGCAGGGGCCAGTACACGCTGGGGCCGCGGCTGGTGGAGCTCGCGGCCATGTTCCACGCACAGGTGCGCCTCCGCGACGTCGCCCGCCCCCACCTGGAGCATCTGGCGCACGCGTGCGGCGAGGTCGCGCACCTGTGCGTCCTCAGCGAAGGCGAGATGGTCTACCTGGATCGCGTGGAGACCCGTCGGGTCGTCCAGGTCGGATCGCGCATCGGCGGTCGGTGCCCGATCCACTGCACCGGTGTCGGCAAGGCGTACCTGGCCTTCCTCCCCGAGGCGGAGGTGCGCTGGCTGATAGGTCGGTACGGCTTGCGCCGCTACACGCCGCGGACGATTACCGCACCCGAGGCGCTCCTGGCAGAGTTGCGCCGCATCCGCCAGCGCGGCTACGCCATCGACCGCGCCGAGCACGACGCCGAGGTGCGGTGCGTGGGGGCACCCGTCTTCGACCACGAAGGCCGGGTCGTCGCCTCCATCAGCGCCGCCGGGCCTGCCTACCGGATGACCACTGCGCGCATGCGACGCATCGTTCCCCTGGTGCTGGAGGCCAGCCTCGCGATCTCCCGGGCCTTGGGGCACCGTGCAGGCCCCGGCGTGGTGGTGCCCGCTCGCTGCACCCCCCAGCGCCCGCAGACTACGCAGGCCCCGGCGCCGTCACGCCTCACGGTGGTACCATGAGCGAGCCCCTGCGCCGGGGTGCGAGCTACGCGATCACGCTGACCCTCGCGGTCGCTCTCTGGTGGGTGATCGCCACCCTGGGACGGCTGCCCGACTACGTCCTTCCGGCCCCGGGGGTGGTCTGGCGCACGTTAATCGCCTCCCTGGGTCCGTTGACCCCGCACATCCGGGTGACGCTTCGGGAGATCCTCGTCGGATTCGGCCTCACGGTCGTCGTCAGCATCCCCCTGGCGCTCCTGATCGCGTACTGGAAGCCCTTCGAGCGCACAGTCTACCCGCTCATCGTGCTCCTCCAGCTGATCCCCAAGATCGCGCTGGCGCCGCTGTTCATCGTATGGTTCGGGTTCGGGTTCGTTCCGAAGGTTGCCATCGTGTTCCTGTTGTCCTTCTTCCCGCTGGTCATCGACAGCACCACCGGGTTCAAGTCCGTCAATCCCCTGTTGCTGCACCTGGCGCACACCATCACCGGGTCAGAATGGCGTATCTTCTGGCGCATTCGGCTCCCGGCGGCGCTACCGCACATCTTCGCTGGTCTCAAAGTCGCCATCGCCTTCGCTACGGTCGGCGCCATCGTCGGGGAGTTCGTGGGCGCCGACCAGGGGATGGGGTACATGCTGCTGCGCGCCAACGGTGACCTCAACACACCGCTCCTGTTTGCCATCCTGGTGCTGCTCTCGGGGATCGGGATCGTCTTGTACATGCTCGTCGAGGGCGTGGAACGGGCCGTCATTCCCTGGCATGTGTCGATCCGTCGGGAACTGGCGCAGGTCGAGCGCTCCACGCTGTGAAAGGGGGACATCGGGGTGCGACGCTCCCCGGAGTGGCGTGAACACCTACCAGACAAGGAGGGGACAGGCATGCGCCACGCCATCGGTATCGTCCTCGTCGCGGTGCTGGTCCTGGGGCTGACCTCAAGCTCGGCACCGCAGTCGCTCACACCGGTGTCGTTTCGCCTGAACTTCGTGGCCGTCGGGCTGCACGCGCCCTTCTACCTGGGATTGGATCGCGGCTTCTACCGTGAGGCCGGCATCGATCTCAGGATCGGCGAGGGCACGGGCTCGGCCACGACGGTGCGGCTGGTGGGCAACCGCAGCGACCTCTTTGGGTTCGCCGACGCGGGTACCGCCATCATCGGCATCGCGCAGGGCATACCGGTCAAGATCATCGCCCCCATCTACCAGATGAACGGGTTCGCCATCATCGCCGCTGCCGATGCCGGCATTCGGACCCCCAAGGACTTGGAGGGCAAACGCGTAGGGGTCACGCCGGGCGACGCGCTGTCGGCGCTGTGGCCCGCGCTGGTGGGCGCCAACAACATCGACGAGAGCAAGGTGCGGCTGGTGGCCATGGATCCTGCGGCCAAAGTCCCGGCCATGCTCAACAAGCAGGTCGACGCCATCCTGGGCGGCGCCGACGACCAGGCCGTGACGTTGAAGCAGCGAGGCATGCCGGTGGTCGTCCTCCGGTTCGCCGACTACGGCGTGTCCACCATCGGGCTGTCCATCATCGCCCACCAGGAGACGCTGACCTCCCAGCCGGCGCTGGTGCGGGCGTTCCTGCGGGCGACGGTGCGGAGCTGGGACGTGGCGCGGCGGAACCCCGACGTCGCCATCGCCGTGCAGAAGAAGTACATCCCCGCGTTGAACGAGGCCATCGGCCGCGACCAGCTGGCGGTGGCCATCAGCAGCCTGTTCAGCAAGAGCTCCAACGAACTCATGAAAGCCACCGACAAGGACTGGCTCGACACCGTGGTGCTCCTGGCGCGCTACATGGGCGTCACCGGCCGCTTCGGCCCCAAGCACTACTACGACCAGAGCTTCCTGCCCGACTCCCTGCCGACGCGCTGATGGCGTGCGCGGTCGAGGTGCGCGGCCTCGACGTCACGTACCGGTCGCCTTCCGGGCCGGTCCCGGCACTGGCGGGCGTCGACCTGCAGGTGCACCCGGGGGAGTTCGTCTCCATCCTCGGGCCATCGGGGTGCGGCAAGAGCACGCTGCTCCTGGTGGTCGCCGGCCTCGTCACGCCCACCCGTGGGGACGTGCGCGTCGACGGTCGTCCGGTGCGCGCGCCTGTGCGCGAGATCGGGATCGTCTTCCAGGAGCACCTGCTGCTGGACTGGCGCAACGTCCTGGACAACGTCCTGCTGCAGATCGAACTCCGAGGGCTGCCGCGCCAAGCCTACACGGGAGCGGCGCGGACCCTGCTGGCCCGCATGGGGCTGCAGGGGTTCGAGACCAAGCACCCCTTCGAGCTGTCCGGAGGCATGCGGCAACGCGTGGCCATTGCGCGGGCCATCATCCACAACCCGCCGCTGCTGCTCATGGACGAACCCTTCGGGGCACTCGACGCGCTCACCCGGGAGCAGATGCGGGTAGACCTGGAGCGGTTGTGGATGGACCTGCGCAGCACCGTGCTGTTCGTCACTCACGATATCGCCGAGGCCATTCTCCTCAGCGACCGGGTGGCGGTCATGACCGCGCGGCCGGGGCAACTCGCCGACATCATCTCGATCGCGCTCCCGCGCCCCCGTACCGGCGACGTGCAGACGGGGCCGGAGTTCCTGTCCTATCGGACCCGTATCCTCGACATCTTCTACAGGTTTGGGGTGCTCCATACGTGACGAAACCCACGCTCCGTGTGGCGGTAATCGGCGTCGGGACGATTGCCCGGTCGGTCTACTTGCCGATCCTCCTGGCCAGCGAGTGCACGATCGCTGGCGTCATGAGTCGGACGGGCGAACGGGCTCGTGCCATCGCGGCGCAGTACAACATCCCACGAGTGTACGAGACGCTGGACGAGGTAGACGCTGACTGCGCCTTCGTGCTCACCCCCAAGGACACCCACGCATCCATCGCGGCAGCGCTCCTGCGGCGCGGCATTCCGGTCTTCCTGGAGAAGCCCATGGCGACCACCCTGGCCGACGCGGAGGCTCTCCTTCAGACCGCCGAGGCCTCGGGGGCCCTGCTCATGGTGGGCTTCAACCGACGCTACGCGCCGGTGTACGACGCGCTGCACCGGGAGTGGGCCGACCATCCGCCAGACGTGATGGTCGCCGAGAAGAACCGCCCGGGCACAGAGTATCGCGCGACGCTGGAGAACGCGATCCACATGATCGATCTGCTGCGGTGGATCTGCGGTGAGGCCGTGAAGGTGGTGGCCGCCAGCCAGTTCGAGGACGCGTACTACGAAACGTCGTGCGTGGCGCAGATTCGGTTCGCGCGTACCCTGGGCGTTCTGATCGCCAACCGCACCTGCGGCCAGTGGGTGGAACGCGTGGAGACCTACGGTCGCGGAAAGAGTGTGATCGTCGACGCGCCGGAGTGGGTTGCTGTCCTCGATCAGCGTCAAACGCACACCACCAGCCTCACACCGCTGGCCATGGGATGGGCGTCGGTGCACGACCGTCTGGGTTTCCGCCAGGAGGTCGAGGAGTTCCTGACGGCCGTCCGGCACGGTGGGACTGTGCGCACGCCGGCGCGGGACGCCTTCGAAACCCACCGCCTCACCGACCGCATCCTGCGGGCAGCGGGGTTGCCCGGCCTGGCGCCATGATCATCGCCGGACACACCATGGGAACCCCCGAGCACACGGTGCCCGAGGCGCTGGAGCTGTTTGCGCGTCTGGGGTTGGAGGCAGCAGAGGTCATCTGGCAGGAGGGCTACCGCTGTGGCCTCGACCCCGCAACGGACGTGAGCACGCTGCAAACCATACGCCGCCATGCCGAGCGAGCCGGGGTGCCCATCGTCGCCCTGACACCCTACGAGGCGTCGTTCAACGATCTTGACCCGCAACGACGCCGCGATGCCATCGACGCGTACAGCCGGGCTCTGGAGGCCGCCCCGATCCTCGGTGCCCGGTGGCTACGGCTCTACGCTGGTCGCTTCCTCCCCGGAGACGACCGGTGGGACGAAAAGTGGGCCTGCCTCGTCGACGCGCTCCAGGAGCTGGGCAGTCGCGCCCAGCGCGTCGGTGCGGTCATCTGCGTGGAGAACCACTTCAACACTATGGCCGATACCGCTGCGCGGACGGCGGCGCTGGTGCGCGCCGTGGATCACCCCCACGTGCGCGTCCTCTACGATCAACCGAATCTCGGGTTCATCGGTGCCGAGCCCTGGGAAGAAGCCCTACGGGTGTTGGCGGGACTGATCGCCTACGTGCACGTGAAGGACTTCGTCTTCACCGATCCCACACGGCCGTTTAGTGCCCGCGACGTGAGCCACGTGGAGGCCGAAGCGCGCATCGTCCGCTCGCGAGTCGTGGGCGAGGGGATCGTGCCCTGGCCCCAGATCCTGTCCGCCCTGCGTGAACAAGGGTACGATGGGGTGCTGTCGCTCGAATACGAACGCCGCTGGCACCCCGAGGACCTGCCGCCCGCCGAGGAAGGCATGGCGCGTGGGGCCGCGCGGCTGCGGCAGTGGCTGGCCACATGAAGCTGGCAGTCGTCACCGATGAACTGAGCGACGACCTGGAGACCGCACTGGAGCTCGCCGCCGAGTTGGGGCTGCGCCACGTCGAGCTTCGAGGCGTCGGCGGGCGCCGGGTGCCCAGGCTCGACCCCTACTGGCGTCGACGGCTCCCCCAGCTGTTGGCGCGCTTTCGCGTGGAGGTCGTGGCCATCTCGCCGGGCCTGTTCAAAATCCCCCTGCCCACGCCCGTGCCCGAGGGCTTTCAGGTCCTGCGCTGGCAGGATCGTGAGGAGTCCGCACGTGAGCGCCGCCAAGAGGCGCTGCTTGCCGACCATCGCACCAGGCTGCTGGAAGAGAGCCTGGCGTTCGCGCAGGAGCTCGGCTGCCGCGTCGTCGTCACCTTCGGTATCGTGAAGACGCCGGGCGTCACGTTCATGCCGCAGACGGTCGTCGAGGTCCTGGCGGAAGCCGCCAGCACCGCCCAGCGAGCGGGGATCGTCCTGGCCCTCGAGAACGAGCACATCTGCTGGGCCGACACGGGAGCCCGGACGGCTGCGCTGGTGCGTCAGATCGGCTCGCCGGCCCTGCGCGTAAACTGGGATCCCGGCAATGCCCTGGCGGCTGGCGAACGACCGTACCCGGACGGCTACGCCGCGGTACGCGGCCTCGTCGCCCACGTCCACGTGAAGGATGCGCGTCGTGCGGCTCCTGATACGGTCGAGTGGACGGTCGACGGCGACATCGACTGGGCGGCGCAACTACGGGCGCTCCGCGACGACGGGTACGAGGGCGCAATCTCCATCGAAACCCATGTCCGGCCGAAGGTCGCTGGGGTCCGGGCCACGCTCCGGCGAGTCCAGGAGGCGTTGCGTTGAAGTTCGGCATCCAGCCCACGGAGGGGGGAGCGCGCACTGCTGAGGCGCTCGCCGAAGTCGTCCGCGCTGAAGAGATGGGCTTCGACTCGGTGTGGCTGTCGGAGCACCACGGCGTGCACGACCACTACTGGCCGTCCCCGCTCCTGATGCTTGCGGCCGTTGCTGCCCGCACCGAGCGCGTCGTGCTCGGCACGAACATCATCGTCCTTCCCTTCTACCACCCCCTCCGCGTGGTCGAGGAAGCGGCCATGCTGCAGATCCTGTCCAAGGGACGCGCGATCCTCGGTGTGGGCATGGGGTACCGCCACGATGAGTACGCCGCGTTCGGCGTCCCGACGCGCGACCGGGGTCGACGCTACGAGGAGGCCCTCATGGCCATCCGCCACCTCATGGCACGCGACGGGACGCCGTTTCACGGCCAGTACTTCCACATCGCCCCAATCGCCGTCGAGCCCTGGGCGCCGTTCCCGATCTGGGCTGGGGGGTGGGGCCGTGAGAACCTGCGGCGGGCGGCCCGCTACGCCGACGCCTGGATCCCGGGCCCTGTGGCCGACCTCCGGCGGTTGCTGGACTGCCGCGCCCAGTACGAGACCTATCTGAGAGAGGCAGGGGTGGATCCGGCATCGCGTCCCCGGGTGCTCACGCGCGAACTCATCATCGCTCCGACCAGGGCGCGGGCGTTGGAGGCCGCCGAACGCTACTTGCTCCCCATCTATAGGGACGAGTACGGCGGCAGCTGGCGCCACGGGCTGGTAGACGCCAGCCGCGCGCGTGACCTCGACGCGATCGGGACAGAGCGATTCATCGTGGGGTCTCCTGATGATGTTATCGAGGGCATTCGGTTCTTCGTGGAACGGTTCGGGTGCGACCACCTGATCTTTCGCCTCTACGGGCCCCATACCCCTCACGCGTTCATCATGGAAGAGATCGCACTCCTGGGCCGCGAGGTGCTGCCCGTGTTTCGTCCCAACGGGCGGGAGGCCACGCAAGCCGAGGGAAGACCGGTGTGACGCTGCTGACGGGCCGTGACCACGTGATGTTCCCTGGTTCTGAGACCGCCTCTGTCAGACGCCGAACTACGCCAGGCGCAGCACCGGGGGCGCGTGGGACGGAGCGCGCCCGTCGGGCGTACTCGTAGGGAGGAACAGCGATGTCTGCCGATACGCCTCCAGTCTTCCTCGACGTCGACACCGGCCACGACGACGCCTTCGCCATCCTGCTGGCGGCACGTCGGCTGCATGTCGTGGGCGTCACCACGGTCTGCGGCAACGCGCCGCTGGAGCGCACCACCGAGAACACGCTGAAGATCCTGGAGGCTGCCGGCCTGACCGACATCCCGGTGGCCGCCGGCATGGCCCGGCCCCTGGTGAACCCGCCGTTGCACGGGCCCGAGATCCACGGCCCGTCCGGCCTGGACGGCCACGACTTTCCGCCGCCGCGCCTGCGCCCTGACCCGCGGCACGGCGTGTCGTTCCTCATTGACGAGATCCGCCGCCACCCCGGCTGCTGGCTCGTGCCCACCGGGCCGCTCACCAACGTCGCCGTGGCCCTGCGCGAGGCGCCCGACCTGAAGGACTGCCTGGCCGGGATCAGCCTGATGGGCGGCTCCACCGAAGGCGGCAACGTCACCCCCGCGGCGGAGTACAACATCTACGCCGATCCCGAGGCGGCGGCCGTGGTCTTCGAGTCCGGCATCCCCCTGTGGATGGCCGGCTTGAACCTCACGCGCCAGGCCCTGATGACCGACGACGAGGTGCGCCGGCTGCGGGCACTGGGCACGCACCTGGGCCGGGTCGCCGCCGACCTGCTCGACTTCTACGTCGGCACCGCGCGCCGGGTCTTCGGCCGACCGGGCGGGTACATGCACGATCCCTGTGCCGTGGCCTGGCTGATCGACCCGGCGGTCGTGACCTTCCGCCCCGCGCACGTGGCCGTCGAGCTCCACGGGACCCTGACCCGCGGCATGACCGTGTGCGACTTCCGTCACGTTACCGGTACCCCCGACCAGATCCAGGCCCATGAGGGCGTGCGCCGCAGTAAACCGCCCAACGCGCAGGTAGGCGTGCAGCTCGATCGGGCACGGTTTCTCGACCTCCTGCTAGGCGCCCTTGGGGAGTACCCCTGAGTGCCGCCCGAGGACTTGCCCGAGCGCGACAGCTGATCGGCGTCTGGCGTCTGGGACGAGCCCTGCCGCTGTCCTGCGGGAGGAACCTGAGCGCGGCGCGACCGGTGACGTGTGCGAGTACCCCCAGGCCCCCAGCGCCCCGTGGACGGCACGCCCTGAACCCCGCGCGACCGGTGACCGTCTGCGAAGGCACGCCCCCCATCAGCGCGCCTGCGCGGCCCGGGCAAGGAAAGTGGGTAGCGGCCCGGTGACCCAGGGAAACGCTCCGAACAGTCGCGACACCGGGCAATGCCACCCTTGTCGCCCGTAGATCCCCTATACTGATACTGATATCGGGTGTAGACTCACCTCCTGGCTGCGGGAGAGCTGTCTGCGATGGTCGTCGCGTCCGCGCTCCGGCCGGGCATGGCGATCCGGCTCGAGGGCGAGCTCTATAAAGTGCTCAGCGCCACCTTCCACGCCGGCGGCGGCCAGATGGGCGGTGTGACCCACGCCAAGCTGCGCAACGTCCGTACCGGCGCGGTCCGGGAGTGGCGGTTTCGCGCCGACGAGCCGGTTGCCGACGTGCCCCTGGAGCGGCGGTCGATGCAGTTCCTCTACGCCGACGACGTCCTCTGCCACTTCATGGACACCGAGACCTACGACCAGGTGGCGATCGAGCGCACCCGCCTGGGTCGTCCGGCCGCGTACCTGACCGAGGGTATGGTGCTCCCGGTGGAGTTCCACGAGGACCAACCGGTGGGCGTCGTCTTCCCGGACATCGTGGAGGTGCGGGTGGCCGAGACCGCACCGCCTGCCCATGGGGTGGGCACCGAGAACGTCTGGAAGGAGGCAAAGCTGGAGAACGGCGTCGTCATCCAGGTGCCGCCCTTCATCGCGGCCGGCGAGTGGATCCGCGTCGACGTGGAGGCCGGCGCCTACGTCGAGCGGGCGAAGCGCAAGTAGCCGTCCGGGGTCCGCGCGGCTGGGACCGAGCGCTCTCGCCGTGGTATAGTTCTGTCACGATGCCTTTTACGCTCCGCGACTTCGAGGGTTTGCTGCGGGCGCTGGAGAAGCGCGCCGAGTGGCGGGCCCAACTGCGCCGTCTGCTGCTGACCGACGAGCTGCTCTCGCTGCCGGAAATCGTGCGCCAGCTGGCGGTGCGGGTGGAGCAGCTGGCCGCCGCCCAGCAGCGTACCGAAACCCGCCTCGAGCAGCTGGCCGCCGCCCAGCAGCGCACCGAGACCCGCCTCGAACAGCTGGCCGCCGCCCAGCAGCGTACCGAGACCCGCCTCGAGCAACTGGCCGCCGCCCAGCAGCGCACCGAGACCCACCTCGAACAGCTGGCCGATGCGCAGCGTCGCACGGAGGGCCAGGTTACCCGACTCGTGGAGGAGATGCACCGCCTCGCCGAGGCCCAGCGGGAGACAGCCCGACAGCTTGGCACGCTTGCCGAGACCCTCGGGTTCACCCTGGAGGACCTCGCGCGCGAAGTCGCTCCCGCCTACCTCGAGAAACACTGCGGGATCCGCGTGGGCGCCCTGGAGCGACGCTTCCTCACGGTGGACGGTGAAGAGGTCGAAGTCGACCTGTACGGCGAGGGACGCGCGACGGCGAACGCATCGTAGTGGTCGGCGAGGTGAAGAGCCGCATCCACGGCCGGGACGTGGAAGCGTTCTGGAGGCAGGTCCAGACCCTCGCCCCGGTGTTGCCGGGCGCCCCGGTGCCTGTGCTCTTCGGCTTCGTGATCCACCCATCCGCCGTCGAGGCCGCCACCCGCGCCGGCGCCGTCGTCATATCGTCATCGGGCGCCACGGGGGCCCGGGGGTGACCGGTGACCGCGGGACGCGCGCGACGGGGGTCGCCGGGCAGACCGCTCTGGAAGGGGCGCTCCGGGCCATGCCGAATCTGGTATAATGCGGGCGAGCGGGCGGGTGTAGCTCAGCGGTAGAGCATCGGCTTCCCAAGCCGAGGGTCGCGGGTTCGAATCCCGTCGCCCGCTCCAGGCCTGTCCCAGTGATCTTCCCAGCTGAGCAGGATGAGGGTTTCGCGGGTACGAACACCACGAACGCAGCGTCGCCGTAGCATGCGGCGCTAAACTGTGCATGTCCTCTCCTGGTCGGGAGACGTTCACGAAGGCTGTCCGAACCCATCACGACACGCGACAGCGCCTTCTCTTCGGCGTCCTCTCGGTCGTGTTCGCCGTCGGGACCTACGGCTTGCTGGCGGAGTCCGGGCGCTGGGTCGACGCGCCGTGGATGCCCGAGGGGCTGGCGGCGGTGCACCGGCGGGAAGCCCTGCCCTCGCTACCACAACTGGGGCGGACGCTGGTGTGGCTGGTTGGCCCGGAAGCGTCTGCGGGGCCGGTCGGCCCCGGAGCGCCAGGCGGGCATTCCCACGGGGATGGTCACCTGGGTTTCCTCATCCAACGGCGGATCACCCTGCAGGGCGCTCTGGCACGCACCACGGCCCGCGTCCTGACCGGCCTGGCCGCCGGCGCGCCCGCGGGCATCGCGGTAGGGCTCGCCATGGGCTGGAGCCGCGTGGTCGATGCGTATGTTCACCCGGTATTCAGCCTGCTGCGCTCGATTCCACCCTTAGCGCTGTTGACGTACCTGATGCTGTGGCTGGGGCACGGCGAGGCGCACCTGCTGGTGCCGGTGGGCTACGCCGCGTGCGTCACGCTGGTGGTGGCTGCCTACCACGGTCTCCGCGACCTCCCTGCCGTGTACATCCTGGCGGCGCGGGCGTTGGGGGTGCGCGGCAGGTTGTTGTGGCGCCGGGTGCTCCTCCCGGCCCTCGGCCCCTCGCTCCTCTCGGGAGTTCGCTACGCGCTCATGCTCGCGTGGATGACGGCGGTGGGCGCAGAGATGCTCATGGCTGACGATGGCATCGGCCACCTCATCGTCGGAGGCGGTCTGTGGTCCTCCCGCCTGGAGATCGGTGCCGACCCCGCCGTGGTCATGGTAGGGATCGTTGGTCTGGCCGCGACCGGGTACGCGATGGACGCGCTAAGCAGGACCGTCGCGGCCAGGCTGACCGGCTGGGCGCGGAGGTGACGTGTGCGCCACGCACTGGTAGCCTTCGCAACCCTGGCGGTGCTCTACGGCGCGGTGGCCCAGATCAGCAGCCCCTATCTGCCCCGGCGCGTCTGGATGGGGGCGCACTACATCGAGAACGTGGAGTTCCTACCCACCTACGGCTCCCTGGCGACCGAGACGGTCTTCCTGCTGCGCTCGGGGACCCTTATGGGCGGGGTCCTCGTCAGCGGCGGCCGGGTCCTGGCCGGCGTGCTGGCGGGGACCACAGTGGGGCTGGTGGTGGGGCTTGCGGCCGCGGCCGAGCCGCGGATGGGAGCCCTCCTGCTGCCCTGGGTGACGTTGGTGCGGTTTGCAGCGGCGCTGGCCCTCCTGCCGCTGTACGTGCTGTGGTTCGGAGTTGGGGAGTTGGCCAGGATCCTCCTCATCACCACCGGCGTTGGGGCCGTCGTCTCCCTGGGGGTGCTCCAGGGCGCCTCCGGCGTGCCGCGCGTCTACCTCGAGGCTGCCGCGGTCCTGGGGCTCCCCCGAGCCATGACGTGGCGTCGGGTGGTCTTGCCGTGCGCGTTGCCCGAGATCTTCTCCAGCGTGCGCATCGGGGTGGCCCTCGCCTGGACCACCATGGTGGTAGCCGAGCTGATCGACCCCCACTCCCCCAGCCTGGGCTACCTCCTCACGCTGGCGGCCACATACCCGCGCGTGTCGACGATCGTCATCGGCATCGTCGCCATCGGGCTCGTGGTGCTCGCCAGCGATCGCCTCTTGCTCGCCGTCCACGGCAGGGCGACGGGCTGGATGGCGAGGCGTGAGGCCCATGCCCATCTCGCATAGGGTACGGTTGGTCGCCCACGCGGCGGCCCGCGGCGCCGTGGCCCATGCCCATCTCGCGTAGGGTACGGTTGGCGGTCGCGGGTATCGGCCATACCTACGCTGGCCGCGTGCCGACCCGTGCCCTCGAGGGGGTCAGCGTGGAGGTCTTCGACCACGAGTTCCTGGCCGTCGTGGGCCCCGTGGGGTGCGGCAAGACGACGCTCCTGCGCATCATCGCCGGGCTCCTGCAGCCGACCGAGGGTCGCGTCCTCTGCGAGGGCCGTCCCGTGTCCGGACCGGGCCCGGAACGGGGCTACGTCTTCCAGGAGGAGGCGATCTTCCCGTGGATGACCGTCCGCGAGAACCTCGAGCTGGGCCTGCTGGCGCGGGACGATGGGGCGGCGGCCCGCCAGGCGATCGTCGACGGGCTGCTGGAGTTCACCGGCCTGGGTGCCTACGCCCGGGCCTATCCCAAAGAGCTGTCGGCGGGCATGAGGAAGATGGTCGAGGTGGCGCGCGTGCTGGCCACCGATCCATCGATCCTGCTGCTGGACGAGCCCTTCGGTCTGCTGGACGCGCAAACGCGCTCGCGGATGCAGACGGAGCTGCACCGCCTGTGGGAGCACCGGCGGAAGACGGTGGTCCTGGTGACGCACGATATCCAGGAGGCGGTCTTCCTCGCGGATCGCGTGCTGGTCCTCACGGCACGGCCCGGGCGCATCAAGGCCCACGTTGACGTCACCCTCCCCCGCCCGCGGACCGCCGCGATGCGTTTCGCCGCAGAGTTCTCGGCCCTCGAGCGGCGGATCTGGGAAGCGTTGGGTGGCCTCAGCGCGTAACGCCGCACAACCCACCGCCCGAATCGCCCCACGCCTGAGGCGCATACGTCCCCGGCCCGCCGTGGTGTCCCGATCTTGTGAAGCGGCGGGCAACAGGTCAATCATCTTGGCCCCGGCCCGCCAGGGGGTTGTATCGCGTTGGCAGCTGTGCTACCTAATGGCGTAAGCACGGAGACCGACGACGATGGGGTCCTCGACGAACCGTTCCCGCAGCACCCGCGAGCGCGGGACCGCCAGGCCGCGCGAGTGCATCTGTCCGTCGCGAAGGCGGTAGCCTTCGCGTTCCCCCCGACAACCGTCACACGACGTTGACGCGTATGGCCGGCGAGGGGCCGGCCGTGCGCCGCGTCTTGAATGGAATCGGCACCAGGGAGGTGACCTGGCAGATGCAGCGTGCAGGCAGAGCGTGGAAGATGCGTGGGGGCTTCTGGGTCCCCCTCTCCAGGACGGGTTCAACGGCCCGGGCAAGTGCGACGGTGTGCGCGACGTGGTGGCAGAGGATGCTCGCGATCGTACCGGTCTTCGTGACCATCTCGGTCGTGGTGGGCGCGCTGGCCCCTGCGGTGTCCGGCCAGCCCGCCGCCGGCCTGGGGCGCACACAGGCCCTGGTAAACGCCGCGTGGGTGGCCGCCCGCCTCACGCACCCGGCCGTGCGCCTGATCGACGTGAGCAGTACGCCCGGGGTCTACGCCCGTGGGCACATCGCGGGCGCCGTCTACGTGCACTGGCAGACGGACCTGACGGATCCCACGCATCCCGTCAAAGGCATGGCTCCCACCCGCGAGCAGTTCCAGGCCATGGCACGGCGGCTGGGCATCCGGAACGAGGACAGCGTGGTCCTCTACGACGACACCAGCAGCCTGTTCGCGGCGCGGGCGTTCTGGATCTTCAAGCTCTACCGCCACCCGCGCGTCGCGATCCTCGACGGCGGCAGCCGGCGCTGGGTCGCCGAGGGCCGGCCGCTGGTCACCGGCGGGAGCACGCCGACACCCTCGACGTACGTCGCGCCCCCACGGGACGAGAACATCCTCGCCACGACCGACTACCTGCTGGCCCGGCTGGGCAGCCGGCTCGTCTGCGACGCGCGCAGCCCGCGAGAGTACGCGGGCCTGGACGTGCGGTCGGCCCGCGGCGGTCACGTCCCGGGCGCCGTGAACATCGAGTGGACGGCCGCCGTCAACCCCGACGGCACGTTCAAGACGCCGGAGGCCCTGCGCGCCATCTACGGGCCGCGGTTCCCGCGGGACCGCGAGGTGATCGTGTACTGCCAGACGGGGGTGCGCGCGGCGCACACGTGGTTCGTGCTGAAGTACCTGCTGGGGTACCCCCAGGTGCGCAACTACGACGGTAGCTGGGAGGAGTGGGGCAACCGCACCGACACGCCGGTAGGACGGTAGCACGGTGAACGGTCGTCGCGAGCCTCCGGTGGTGTCGCTCGCCGCTGGCGCGATCGCCGCGCTCGGGGCGACGCTCGTGGCGGGCGTCCTCTGGGCGCATGCCGCGCCGGGCGACCCCCGCACGGGCGTTTTTTGGGCGTTTGGGGTCGCCCTGGGGTTCGTGTTGCAGCGCAGCAGGTTCTGCTTCGCCTCCGCCTTTCGGGACCTGTTCCTCTTCGGGTCTGGTCGCATCATGCGGGGCATCCTGGCCGGGCTGGCCGTGGCCAGTGCGGGGTTCGCCCTGCTCATGTGGCGCATGGTGCCGGATCCCACGCTGGGGATGGTGGCCCCGGAGGCGCACGCGGTTCCCCTCGGGCTCCACCTGGTGCTCGGGGGGATCCTGTTCGGGGTGGGCATGGTGCTGGCCGGCGGGTGCGTCTCGGGTTCGCTGTACCGCATCGGGGAAGGGTATGTGGCGTCCGCGGTGGCCCTGATGGGGATCCTGGCAGGGCTGGGGGCGGGTGCCCACACCTGGAACTTCTGGTGGCGCGCGTCCATTGCGCGCAGCCCGGTGGTGTGGCTCCCGGCGGCAGGCGGGTACGTGGGTGGCCTCGCCGTGACGTTCGCGCTGCTCGCGGTGGCGTACGTGCTGGTGGTGTGGCGGGAGACCCGCGCCGGGCTGCCGGCAGCACCGTCCCCTGTGGCGCCGGGCCCCGCAGCGGGGTCAAGCCTCGCCGCGCCATCGGGCGCGGGGCTCCTCGATCGTCTGGCAGTGGCGCTGGCGGCCGTGCTGGTGCGCGGATGGTCGCCGACGGCGGGGGGCGTGGCGCTCGGCGTGCTGAACGTGTGGCTCTACCTGGCGCACATGCCGTGGGGCGTGACCGGCGAACTCTCCCGCTGGGCCATCGGGGTGCTGGAGATCGCTGGCGTGGGGCCGGGCCCGCTCCAGGGGGCCGGCACGCTGTCGGGGTGCGCCCTGGTCGGCACGCGGGGCCCGTGGATCTCCCACGCGTTGACCCTCGACGTCGGCATGGTCGCCGGTGCCTTCGCGGGCGCGCTGCTGGCCGGCGAGTTCCGGATCCGCCGGCCCGCCGAGCGTCGGCGCTACGTGCAGGCCCTCGCCGGTGGCCTGCTGATGGGGTATGGTGCCTCGCTGGCCATGGGGTGCACGATCGGCGCGTTCTTCTCGGCGATTCCCTCGCTGGCCCTCAACGGGTGGGTGTTCGCCGCTGCGCTGGCGCTCGGGGCTCGGGTGGGCGTGTCGGTGATTCGCAGGATCGCGTAGCGTACACAGATGGTGGCGTTTGCTGGCACGGGGCTGCACTGGAGGCGTGCGGCAGGTCGCTGGAGGCCGCAGGGCGCGCGGCCGGTGGCGCGTGCTAGCACAGGACTACACCGGAGGCGTGCTCCACCTGCGGGAGGCCATAGCGAAAGCGCACGGCGGGGCACACCAACGCAGCGTTGTACTGGAACATTGCCCCATGCCCCAGGACGCCACGACGGAAAGGACGGTAGCACGATCATGCGTACACTGGATGTGCGGGGCGAGATCTGCCCCTACCCCATGATGAAGACCGTGGAGGTCCTTCGCCAGACGCCGCTGGAGGAGGCGGCGGTGCTGGAGGTGCTGACCGATCATCCGCCCGCGTTGGAGTCCATCCCCTTGTACGTCTCCACGATGGGGTACCGCTGCACCATCGACGACGTCGGCGGCGGGACGTGGCGGATCAGGATCACGCGCGCCGGGTGTTAGAATAAGTCCATGCCGACGCTGCTCCTCTTCGACGTCGACGGCACGCTCGTCCGCCGCAGCGGGGCCGCGCGCCTGGCCTTCGCCCGTGCCCTGCAGGAAGGCTTCGGCGTCGTCCCCGACCTGCGCGCGCTGGACACCGCGGGCCGCACCGACGCCCTGATCATACGCGACGTGCTGCGCAGCCACGGCCTGCCCGCCGCCGACGGTGCGCTGACCGCCCTGCGGGAAGGCTTCCTGCGCCACCTGGCGCAGACGGTCCGCGAGCAGCCGGGCGAGGTCTGTCCTGGCGTGCGACCGCTGCTCGAGGCGCTGGCGGCGCGGGCCGACATGTACCTGGCGCTGGGCACGGGCAACCTGGAACGCGGGGCCCGCCTCAAGCTGGCCGTCCACGACCTGGACCGCTACTTCCCCACGGGTGGGTTCGGCGACGACGCCCCCGAGCGCGCCGCCATCATCGCCGCTGGCATCGCCCGTGCCCGGGCGCACTACCGCACACCGTTCGACCGGATCGTCGTGGTCGGCGACACGCCACACGATCTGGCAGCCGCACGGGCCAACGGCGCGGCCTGCCTGTGCGTGGCCACGGGCGTCTACGGGCTCGAGGCGCTGCGCGCGGCGGGTGCGGCGTTGCTCTTCCCGGACCTCACCGACCTCGACGCAGTCGTGGCCGCGCTCGCGTCCGGCGCCCCGCCGTAGGCGGCCTGCAGCGCTGTCCTGATCCCGGCTCGGATCATGAGCGTCGCCGTCCCCTGATGCCGCGGACGCTCCCCCTGGACCGCCGCACGCTCATGGCGGTGGCAGCGACCCTGCTCACCTGGTCATCGGCCTACGCCGCGATCCGCGCCGGCCTGGACGGTTACCACCCGGTGCACCTGGCGGCCCTCCGGTACCTGATCGCCTCGACGCTGCTGGCCGGGCACGCGGTCGTCGCCGGGCTCCGCCCGCCGGCGTGGCGCGACCTCCCGGCGATCGTCGTCCTGGGCGCCACGGGCATCACGACCTACACGCTGGCGCTGGCTTTTGGTCTGCGCACCGTCACGGCCGGCGCTGGCAGCCTCATCATCGCATCGGAGTCGATCTGGATCGCGCTCTTCGCCGTGGCGTTCCTGCGCGAGCGGCTGACCGCGTGGGGATGGGTGGGCACCGTGCTGTCGTTCGGCGGCGTGGGGTTGATCGTCTGGAGCGAGAGCGGGAGCCTCGCGGTCGACCGCAACGCGCTGTGGGTGGTCCTGGCAGCCGTGGCCACCTCGGCGTACTTCGTGGGCCAGAAGCCGCTGCTGCGGCGGTACGCGGCGACCGCGCTGAACGCCTACTGCATCTGGGCCGGCACGCTCCTCATGCTGCTGGCCGCCGGCGGCCTGGTGGACGCGACACGCACGGCCCCGCGCACCGCCACCCTGGCCGCCGTCTACCTGGGCGTCTTCCCCACCGCGATCGGCTATGCCACGTGGACCTACGCCCTGTCGCGGGCACCGGCGGCCATCGTCGGGAACGCGCTGTACCTGATCGCACCGCTGGCAGTGCTCGTGGCGTGGGTGTGGCTCGGCGAGATCCCCTCGGGCCTCACGCTGCTGGGGGGCGCGGTGGTGCTGGGGGGCGTCTGGCTCGTGAACACGCGCGGCCAGGCGCCGCAGCAAGCCGGCGCAGCTGCGACCGCATCGCGCACCTGAGTGTCGCCCTCGCGCGCCCACGCGCCCTCCAGCGCCGCCCGCCTGCTGCGCCGCCCACACCCTCCGCGCCGCCCGCAGGAGACGCTCAGGGTGCGCGAGCCCGCGCCGTGATGCGCGCGTCGCGCGTCACGGCGCCGGCGCGTCGCGTGCGGCCTCTGCCACCTGTCGGCGCGCGGTTGCCGCCGCGGCGGGGACGGGGCGCACCCACAGCACGGCCCCGGCCAGCGCGACCGCGAGCCCCGCTGCCAGCACCACGGGCAGCACGGGGTCGGCCCGGTAGGCATAGCCGCCGACCACCACGCCAAGCGCCGCAAGCCCGGCCGCCAGCATCCCCGAGACGGCGAACGCCCGGCCGAGCACCTCCGCGGGCGCGTGCGCCCCGACCAGGGCCTGCCCCAGCGCGGCGGCGGGCGCCCGCGCCCGCAGGATCGACGCTACCGGCAGCAGCGCCGCCGGGCCGTAGACGTGCAGGGCCATCCCCAGCGCGTAAACCAGCAGCGCACCGACCAGGGCCGGGACGATACCCACCCGGTCGCCCAACCGGCCACCGATCGCGGTGAGCCCCACCCCGCCGACCGCGGTCATCGAGCCCAGGAACCCGATCTCCGACAGCGAGAGCCCCCGGACCTCGCGCAGGAACGGCGTGAGGAACGGCGCTGCTGCCAGCACCGCGACCGCGGGTCCCGCGACCAGCAGGAGCACGGGCAGCAGCGGGCGCAGCGCCGTCCACGTCAGCAGCACCGCGGCGTGCGCCGCACGCGGAGCCGGCGGCGCCCCGCGCACCTGCAGCACCATCGCGGTCGAGAGCAGGTAGCAGGCCGCGGCCAGCAGCAGGGTCGCGCGAATCCCCCAGCGGTCGGCGACGACGCCGCCCAGGGTCGGCGCCACCAGGAAGGCGGTCGACGTCACCACGCCCATGGCAGCGAAGGTGGACGCCAGGCGGTCGGGCGCGACGCGCTCGGCGACGAACGCGTGCACCGCGGGCAACCCGAAGAAGGTGACCTCGTACAGCAGCAGGCCCGGCAGCAGCCACAGGTGGGTGGGCGCGGCGGCCAGCAGCAGCGGCACCGGCGTGGCCGCCACCCACGAGGCGACGATGACGGTCCGGCGGCGCCAGCGGTCGGCGACGACGATGCCGAGCAGGTAGCCCGCGGCCAACCCCAGGTAGCGCAGGTTGAACAGCGTGCCGAGCTGCACCGGCGAGGCCCCGAGCTGGCGCGCGAAGATGGGCACCAGCTGCTCGTACAGGCCCAGCCCAAACGTCCACAGGAAGAGCGCCGCAAACAGCCAGCGCAGGTTGCGATCGTCCGGCACCGTCATGCGCCTCCGGGGGCGTGGCACCCTGCACGGTGGCCGGCGTCAGCACGAGGCCGTGGCTTCGGCACCGTCACGCGCCTCCGGGCGCGTCGCGCCAGCACGCCGTGCGGGCAGTCCTTCCGCAGCCCCTCATGTCGTCGTCGGACCACGTCACGGGCATGTCGTCCGCCTCCTGCCAGCAGGCCAGGGCGGTCACCGGAACAGCGCGTCCAACCCGCGCCGGAAGGCCTCGGTGGCCTGCCCCAGCGCGCGGGGCGTCCGTCCCGTCACCACCGCGCCGATCATCACCGCCCACACGTGCGGAACGGCGAAGTAGCGCGGCAGGTCCTCGGGGCGCATCCGGCGCTGGCTGGGCACGATGAGCCGACGGCCCGTCGCCTGCCCGAGCCGCGCCAGCGCCACCAGGTCGTCGGCCACGGGCTCGGCGCCGTAGCCGTCCGGCGGCACGAGCGCGGCCTCCAGCCACTCCCCCGGCAGCGCGGCGATCGCCCCGTAGGCCGCCACGGGGTAGTCGTGGGGCACGGCGGGCACCACCGGCACGCCCACCTCGTAGAGGAACAGCGGCAACCGCGTGATGTAGGCGTCGAGGAACGCGAACCGGCGCAACCGCGGCACCTCCTCGCGCGTCACCATCTGCTCCTCACCGGGCACGAGGCCCGTGGGCACGCCCAGCCCCAGGATCGTCTCCAGGCGCGGCCACTCGTCGTCCAGCGAGCCAAAGCGCACGCGCGCGGCGCGGTGGTCGACGTTGACGTGCACCTTGAGGAGGTCGGCGCCGGCGGTGACCGCGGCCCGGGCCAGGGCCAGGTCGTTGCGGGGCAGGCTCACGATCAGCAGCCCGCGGCGGTCAGGGATCGATGCGGCGGCGCCCTCGTACATGCCCCTCTCTGCCTCTCGCGACCGCCTCAGACGACGGCGCCCTGGGCGCGCAGCTGCGCCCGCAGCGCCTGCGCGTCGACCTCCCGCGGCGTGGCGCGCTGCCGGACGGCCAGCGCCGCCGCAGTGCCCGCCGCCTGCGCGATGGCCATGACGATCGCCGAGACCCGAAACGCCGCCGCGGCCTCGTGGGTAGCCGAGATGCACCGGCCGGCCACGAGCCAGTTCACGCCGCCGCGCGGCAGCAGGCACCGGTAGGGGATCGTGTAGTACTCGCCCTCGGGCAGGCGGCGGGCCACCAGGCGCATGGATGCCGGATCGTGGATGTCGATGGGGTAGGCGCCGCACGCGATGGCATCGTCGAACTTGCGGGCTCCCAGGACGTCGTCGGCAGTCAGCACGTACTCCCCCAGCACCCGCCGCGTCTCGCGCACGCCGATCTGGGCGGGGGTCTCGAGCACGTAGGCGTCGCCGAATCCGGGCACATGCCGGCGGAGGAAGTCGGCCACCGCGTAGGCCTGCCGGCGACCCTCCACCTCGGCCCGAGCCAGGTCGGCGCCGACCACGCCCAGTCGGTCGAGCACGCGCGTGGTGTTCACCACGGCCTCGCCCGCCCGCACGCCCTCGAACACCAGCAGGCGGTCGCGCGGGATCGTCCACTCGCCCCGGTCGCGCGCCGCACGGACCAGGCCGCCAAAGCCCGCAAAGCCCCGCGACGGCAGGCGCCGCAGCCACGCGACGTCGATGCGCTCGTGGATCCCCTGGCCGTGCTGGACCTCGTCGGGGTGCGCCGTCAGGTAGTCCATTACGGCCTCCCAGTCCACGCCGCCAAGGCGGAGCATCAGCGTCATGGGCTGCGGGCGTCCGTCGCCGGGCCGCCCGACCTCGAAGGGCGCGCCGGCCGCCGCCGAGAGGTCGCCGTCGCCCGAGGCATCGACGAACACCGACGCGCGCAGGTCCTTGGTCCCGTCCTTCTGCCAGACGCGAACGCGCTCGACCACGCCGTCGCGGGCCCGGGCGTCGAGGAACACGGTGTGCAGCCACAGGTCGACGCCGGCGTCCACGGCCATCTCCAGCAGCACCCGCTTGAGCCCCTCGTAGTCGAAGGGCGTGATCGACGCGCAGAAGTCGATAGGGTCGGGCACGTGGCCCGGCGAGGCGCCCAGGGCCTGCAGGCGGTCCACGATCTCCTGGGGAATGCCGCGTACCACCTGCTGCCCGCCGGCGTGGAACCCCATCATGGGCGCCACCATGGCAGCGGTCAGCGTGCCGCCCAGGAAGCCATACCGCTCGACGCAGGCGACCCGGACGCCCGCGCGCGCGGCCGCGATGCTGGCCACCGTCCCGGCCGGACCGCCGCCGATGACCACGACGTCGTAGGCAGCATCAGCGCTCACAGCGCGGCCAGCTCCTCGGGCAGCTCGACGTGGACCTCGAACAACCGGTCCCAGGGGAAGCTGAGCCCGCGCAGCGCAGGGCCACCGAAGACGCGCTCGACCGGCGGCAGCACCTTCTCCTGGAACCGGCGCAGCGCCGCCTCGCGCACGGCGCCGACGGCGGGCCCCAGGTGCCCGCCGTCGGCGCCCAGGTGCGGCACCACCTCACGCGCCAGGTACGGTCGCACGACGGCCTGGTAGCCCCAGTCGTCCAGGAGGCGGCGGAGCAGGTAGCGCCGGCGGAGCTCACGGTAGCGGGTGGGGCTCAGGCGCGCGCGGGCATGGTAGCTGAGCACGAGCTGGGCCACCACCGTCCCCAGGCTGTTGCTGCAGGTGTTCCAGCCTGCGTAGCCGACGAGGCCGGCGAAGTCGTCGCGCACCAGCAACGCGTTGACCAGCGCGTCGTCGGCACCGTTGGCGAACCGCACGTCGGCACACCCGCACAGGAGCCCCCGCCCGCTGGCCTCGGCCAGCGCGGTGGCCACGGTCCGCACCGGCGCCGGCGGCGCGCCGCGCTGGTCGACTGCCTCGCGCTGCTGCGCCCCGGCGAAGTTGTGCACCCACAGCAGCGCTTCGGCACCGTCCTCGGCCACCGGGCAGCCGGCGGCCTCCAGGTGCGCCATCACCGTCTCCTCCAGCGGTGCGGGCTCGTAGCGCGGGATGCTGCGCCGGGCTTCGGGGTAGGTGTAGCGCACGGCCACCCGGGGTCCGCGGCCGATCGTGTCGTTGGCCAGCCGCGCCAGCAACCGCGCGTTGAGCTCGTCGGCACCCGCGGAGATGTGCACCCGCGGGCTGCCCAGGCGCGCCCGCAGGCGCCGCAGCACCGCCAGGTCGGCGCGGGGGAGCCCGTAGGGCTCCGCGTCGTCCTGGCCGACGAGCAGCGCGCGCAGCGTGCCCTGCGCGGCCAGCAGCATCAGCTCGACGTTGAGGAGCAGCTGGCGGCGACGGCGGCGCAGCAGGTCGTCGACCACCGGCGCGGGCACCGTCTCCAGCGCGCGCAGCGCCTCGCGGACCCTGGCGTCGTCGCCCGTCTGCTCCCCGGCGTCCAGCCGGCTGGAGTACAGCCGCAGCGCGTCGCCGTGCGGCCCCCAGTACGCGGGTTCTTCGTCGGCGCCGCCGGCGGGAATGCGCGGGTTGACGGCGCTCAGATAGGTCGGCACCCGTCCGGCCAGCCGCACCAGGCGGTCCAGCCGCGCCCACAGGGCCTCCAGCGGGTCGACCGACAGGCGCGAGGCCACCAGCCCGCCGTGCAGGAGCACTTCAGCGGACGCCACCAGGGCATCGGCCGAGGCCGCCTCGCGCTCCACCCACCGCCACAGCGCGTCCAGGTCGGCGGGCTGCCGGCGATGCCCCAGCAGCTCCCGCGGCGGCGTGGCCCACGGGACGCCCAGCAGCGGCAGCAGGTCCAGCACGCCCTCGCGCGTGGCGGGCCGGTCGTCGAGCGGCACGAAGAGCAGGCGGTTCACGTCAGGCGCCACCGCCGGCCAGGCGTCCGGGGCGAGGGCCGCGGTCCAGCGTGCCGCGCGGACCGTTCACCGCAGCGCTCCCACCAGGAGCCCGCGCACGAAGTACCGCTGCGTGAACAGGAACACCACCACCACCGGCAGCGTCATCAGCACCGCGCCGGCGGCCACCGCGCGCGTGCTGTGGGCGAACAGCCCCGACAGGTACAGCAGCCCCACGGCCAGCGGGTACTTCTCGGGCGACTTCAGCACCACCAGCGGCCAGAGGAACGCGTTCCAGTGGGCGACGAACTCGAACAGCGCGAGCGTCGCCAGCGCCGGCCGCACCACGGGCAGCATGACCCGTCGCCAGATGGTCCACTCCGAGGCCCCATCCAGCCGCGCGGCGTCTTCCAGGTCCGCCGGCACGGCCAGGAACGCCTGGCGCAGCAGGAGGATGCCAAAGACGCTCACCGCGCCCGGCAGGACCACCCCCGCGTAGGTGTCCACCAGGCGCAGCCGCAGCAGCGTCACGAAGTTGACGATCAGGCCGATGTGCCCGGGCAGCATCAGCGTCGCCAGCAGTAGCCCCGTGATCAGGCGGCGCCCCGGGAACTCCATGCGGGCCAGCGGGTAGGCCGCCATGGCGCACAGCGTCACCTGCAGGACCACCCCGGCCCCGACCAGCACCAGCGTGTTGGCGAAGAACCGCGGCAGCGGCATCGTCTGCCAGACGGTGGCGACGTGCACCAGGGACGGCGGCCACGGCCACAGCGCCGGCGGGAACCCAAAGACCGGGCCGCGGGCCCGCAGCGCCACCGCCGCCAGCCACACCAGCGGGAACGTGGTGAAGACCGCGAGCGCCACCAGCCCCGCGTAGCGCACCACCGGGGGCGGGCGACGGGCACGGCGGGACAGCGCGTCAGTAATAGGTCCACCCCCCGTGCCGAAACAGCCGGAAGGTCACCGCCGAGAACACGAGCACGGCGGCCGCCAGCACGACGCCCAGGGCGGCGGCGTAGCCCAGGTCGAGCTGCTGGAACCCCTTGTCGAACATGTAGTAGAACATGGTGTACGTCCGGAACATCGGCCCCCCGCCGGTCATCACGTAGATCTCTTCAAAGACCTTCAACGCCGCAATGGCGCTGATGGTCGAGGCCAGCAGGATCGACGGCCGCAGCAGGGGCAGCGTGACCCATCGGAAGACCTGCCACCGCGTGGCGCCGTCCACGGTCGCGGCTTCCTCATACTCCGGGGAGATCGCCTGCAGCCCCGCCAGGTAGATCACCATGTAGTATCCCAGGCCCTTCCACAGCGTGACGAACATGACGGCAAACAGCGCCAGGTCCGGGTGGCCCAGCCACGCCACCGGCCGCGCCAGCACGCCCAGACGCAGCAGGACGAAGTTCACGAGGCCGTCCTGCTCGTACAGCCACCGCCACAGCAGCCCGGCCACGACCATCGACGTCACCACGGGCAGGTAGTACGCCGCGCGCAGCCAGGCGATCCCCCGTAGCGGCACGTTCACCGCCACCGCGAGCCCGATGGACAGCGCCTGGAGCACCGGCACCACCAGCAGGTACTTCAGCGAGTTCCCCAGCGCGATCCAGAAGAACCGGTCGGCAACGAGCGCGCGAAAGTGCGCCAGCCCCACGAACCGCGGCGGCGAGATCGCGTCGTAGTCGAACAGCGCCAGCAGGGTGCCGACGGCCACCGGGTAGAACGTGAACAGCCCCAGCAGCGCCAGCGCGGGCGCGAGGAACAGGTAGGCCGTCGCGGCGCGGCGCCAGCGGCGCGCGGCGACGGTCACCGGAACGCCGGGCCGGGAGCGGCCGGGGGCTCCACGACGATGGCATCCCCGAGGCGGATCCACCCCTCGCCCGTCGTGGCCACGACCCGCGCCAGGACTCCCCGCCGGCCGCGGAGGGCGTCGCGCAAGGCATACGGATCGGGGACGCCCAGGTACCGACCCACCACCTCGCACGGCTCGCAGGGCATCGTGACCTCCAGGGTGGCCTCGCCCACCCGCAGCCGTGTGCCTGGCGGCAAGCGGTCGAGCCCGGGCAGGTCCACGGTGAGCTGCTCGCGCAGCCCCCCGGGCGGCAGGTCCAGCGCGGCCAGCGTGCTCCGGTCGACGAGCAGGACCTGCCGTGCCGTGTCGGGCCGCCCCTTGCCGTGCACGTCGCCCTCGAGGCCGTGCCCGACCAGCGCCTTGGCCTGCGGCACGGGATCGGGTGGCTGGCGGTGCGCCCGCAGGAGGTAGATGCCCAGGACCTGCCCGAAGGAGGTCACGGCCGCCTCACAGCCGCGCGTTCCACTCGGCCACCGCCCAGTCGAGGGCCGCCTGGGGCGTGCGCCGGCCGTAGAACGCGCTCTCGATCGCCTCGCGGAAGATGCGGAACAGGTCGCCCTGGTGCGGCACGACCACGCTCAGGTCGCGCGCCAGGGGCAGGTCGGCGGCGGCGACCCGACGCGCCACGGCTTCGGGGTCCGCGCCGCCCTGCCGGAAGAAGGGGTCGGCCGCCGCGCGCCGCGTCGAGGGGAAGACCACCACCCGTCGGCTGAACGCCAGCTGGTTCTCGTCGTTGGTCACGTACAGCGCGAACGCCACCGCCGCGCGCACGTGCCGGCTGGCGCGGGGGACCGCCAGCGTCATCGTCGCCAGGTGCAGCGTCTGCCCCTTGCCCTTCGGGTAGGGCGCCACGCGCGTCTGGACGTAGACCTCGGGGTTGTCGGTCTTGACCCGCAGCAGGAACTGCGGGCCGGTCATGAGCATCCCGAGCCGCCCGGCGCTGTAGCGTTCGGTGGCGCCCAGGTACCCGCGGCGCAGCGTGTCTTCGGGGAAGTAGTCCTGCCGGAACAACGCCACGTAGCGCGCCAGGTAGGCCACGTGGGCCGCGGAGTTGAACACGGCGCGCCGCCCGTCGGCGCTGAGGATCGGCAGCCCCGCTTCCTGGAAGCGGTGCAGCATTCGCACGCCCTCGACGTTGGGCATGAACCCGTAGATGCCGGTGCGGTCCTTGATCTGGCGGGCGTGCGCGATCATGGCGTCTTCGGTCGCGGGCGGGCGCTGGGGGTCCAGGCCCGCCCTGCGGTAGAGGGCGGCGTTGTAGGCGACGACGTTGGGCACCACGTACCACGGCACACCGTAGGTGCGCCCATCCAGCCGTGCCGAGCGCCACAGCCCCTCGAAGTACCGCGCGCGGACTTCGGGTGGGGTGGCCGCGTCCATGTCGACCAGGGCGCCCCGCTGCGCCAGGCGGACCGTCATCTCGGTGTTGAGGTTCACCACGTCCGGGGGCACGCCACCGGCGAGGGCGGCGAGCAGCTTCTGCTCGATGGCCTGGAACTGCACGTCGACCCAGCGCACGCGGACGCCCGGGGTGGCCCGTTCGTAGGCTGCGATCATCGCGCGGACGTAGTCGGTGAAGAACGGCTGGAGCGCGATCGTCCAGAACTCCAGCGTGGCCTCGGATGTCGCGGCCGCCGGTCCGGCCACGGCGAGGGCCAGCGCGAGCAGCAGCACGCTGCCCGTCAGCATACGGATGTGGCCCCCTCGAGCGGTGGTCCGCACCGCGTCTGGCCACGGCATGCTCGGGCCCCGGCTCATCGTCACGCTGGTTCGGGCGCGCGCGCGGCCAGTCCTGCAGGCCGCCCCGCGCAGCGCGGCAGACCGTCAGGCGGGCGTGGCGTCCAGCACGTGGAAGGTCGCCAGGCGCCCGTCGGCTGCGGGCTGCCACTCGACCGTGATGGGATGCGCGAACTCCGGGGCCAGGCGGCCGTGCTCGACCCAGTAGCGGCCCCGGGCGTCACCGGCGAGCGCGGGGCCGGCGCGCACGACCAGGCGCAGGGGCCCGTCGACGACGCGCACCTCGTCCAGCACCGGGAGCGCCCGCAGGGCGGCCTCCACCGCCGCCCGCACCGGGCCGGGCGGCGTCGGCCGGACGTTCACCAGGGCCACGTTCCGGCGCAGCGGCCCAATGATCTTCACGTTGGCCAGCTCGGCAGGCCAGCCGACCGCCGCCAGGGTCTGCAGCAACACCTCGTTGGCCTCGGCCACCGCGCGGCCGTGGTAGTCGGGGTTCACCAGCGGCTTCAGCAGGTGCTTCAGCTTGCACCCCTCGCGGCCGGGCGCCTCACCGATGCGTGGGATCCGCAGGCCGAGCTCGGCGGCCAGCGCGCGGATCTGCGGCTTGTCGAGGTCCAGCAGGGGCGCGTAGAAGCCGTCGTGCACCTTCAGGCCGCGCTGCCCCCAGGTGTCGCTGCGGTTGGAGCCCGTCAGCACCAGCCGCCCCCGGGCGGCAGCCCGCACCAGCCCCAACTTGATCTCCCGGGTGCAGCGGTTGCACGCCGGGCCGGCGCGCTGCACCACGTGCTGGAGCCGCTGGCCCAGCAGGCAGCGCTGTGCCAGCCCCAGCTGCTCGGCCATCTCCAGGACGATCTCGTTGCCGCGGCGGTAGTTGTAGGCGCCCATGTTGACCGTGACCAGCAGCACCGACGGCGCCCCCAGCGCCTCCTTCGCCAGCGCTGCCACGGTCGACGAGTCGAGCCCGCCGCTGAACGCGACGACCACGGGGCGGCCGCCGGTCACCGCGCGGATCTCGTCGATCAGCCCGGCGGCGAGCGGTGAGCGCACGGTCGAGGCGGTGGCCATCGCGCTTTCATTATAGGCGCATACAGGCGCATCGGTAGGCGGTCGACGTCTCAAGCGGACGGGCACACGACGGCAGACGTGTCTTTCGAATTGCAGGCGCGTGGACGTCTCAAGCGGCGTCTCCACGAGCGTGTCCAGGGGCGTGTCATATGGACGTCTCTGCAGGCGTCGCCACAGGTACCGCTCAACACGCCCTACGAGCGCACGTCGGACCAGCCGGTGCAGGCGAGCTGGATACCGCTACCGCCCGGTCTGGAGCGACGTGAGGCGGCAGGAAGTCAGGGCCGCGGTGCGAAAGACGCTGGGCGCATGTGCTCGCGCGCGTACGTTCCTGCGCGAGGAGATGCCGCATCGTCAGGTGGTGCGAACCACACCGGGCGCGCGTGCACGCGTGGCACGTGCGCACTTCGCCTGCAGGAGGCGTCCATGAGCACATCGCCATCGGACCAGTCGAACCGCCTGCTCGCCGCGCTCGCCTACCCCATCTGGCTGGTGGCCCTCGTCATCGTCGTCAGCGACCTCAAGAAGGACCCGTTCATGCGCCACCACGGCTGGACGGCTCTGTTCTGGGGGATCGCCTGGTTCGCCCTCTGGGTCATCGCCACGATCCTCTCCGGGATCCCGTTCCTGGGGTTCTTGATGGGCGTGCTCACGTTCCCCGTGCTGTGGCTGGCCTGGCTGATCCTGTCGGTGTACTACGCCGCGCAGGCGTATCAGGGCAAAGCGTTTACGATCCCCCTGGTCAGCGACTGGGCGAAGAAGTACGCGACGTAGCGACGGGGATCGGGCGTCCTGCCTCCCCCGCCTGCAGGCGGCGCGGCCTCGGGTTCAACCCCGCGCGGTTGGCCGCGCGGCTGCCGGGCCGATCGCGTCGCGCAACGGCGGTGGAACGGCCCTCGCGCGCTCCGGTGGCGGGACCCCGGGGATGCGCGCGCCGGGGGGTGGCGCCCGCACCGCTGCGACCTCAGGGACGCTCCTGGCGCGCGGGGCCGTCGCCGGCTGCCGGTGACGGCGCGGACGGTGTCGGGGCACCAGCGGGTGCCGGCACCAGGTGTGGATCGGCCCAGATGACGCCCACGCCCCGGGTGTAGAACGGATCCGTCGCCCTGGCGATCAGCTCCAGCTCGACGACGCCAGCGACGTCGACGTCGATCACGTCGGGCGCGTCGCCAGCGCGCTTGAGTGCGCCCGCAAACAGCGTGACCCCGTCGCCCCGCACCTCGAACGACGCGGTGACCTCCGGGGGCGCGCCGTCCTCCAGGCCCGCCCGCGCGCGGAAGCGCGCGTACCGGCCTCCCAGCCGGTAGACCACCCGCCACTCGCGATCGCGCCGGCTGCGTCCCTGCCACCAGTTGCGGTACTCGACCAGGGCGCGCCGATAGACGACACCGGCCAGCACCACCTGGTCGAGCCGGTTGTACTGCGTGACGCCTGCCAGCGCGGGCAACGTCACCAGGTACACCGCGCCGGGTCGCGCGGCGGGCGTGGGGATGCTCCGCGGTCGCTGTGCGTCCTGCAGCCGGACGATCCACTGCGGCGCAGGCGGCGAGCGTCGTGGCGGTGCCACTGGCGCCAGGGCCACGCGCAGGGCGACGCGCTCTCCCGGACCCAGGCGAATCCGCCGGATCACGGGCCGGAAGCCCGTTTTCGTGATCCTGAGCGCGTAGACGCCGGGCGGCACGCCGTCGAGCGTCAGGCTGCTGGCGCCGACCCGCCTGCCGTCGAGCTCGATCCA